>CANFHJ010000082.1 GCA_947446605.1 Bacteroidota bacterium
AGAACAAGAAGAATTTAGAAATTGCGATTAAGCCCTAAAAATGAACATAACTCTCCATAATTATCCTAAACCAAACAGTAAACTTTTCAGGATTATCAAGCAATTGGACCTGCAAATCAGGCAAACTTAACCATTGAAAAGAAGCAACCTCCTCAAGGTTAAATTGGGGGTCTTGATTGAATTTGCCAACAAATACATGGTCAAATTCATGCTCTGTGAGGCCATTCTCAAAAGGCGCTTTATAAACAAAAGTTTGGTGAGCTTGCAATTCGCAATCAAATCCCATTTCTTCTTTCAAACGCCTATGGGCAGCAGAAATAGCACTTTCCCCAGGACGAGGATGCGAACAACAGGTATTGGTCCACAAACCTCCTGAATGGTACTTTGTAAATGCACGCTGTTGAAGCAATAACTCCTTTTTTTCATTAAAAACCATCACAGAAAACGCCCTATGTAATAATGCTTTCTCATGGGCTTCCTGTTTTTCCATAACACCCATCTCAACATCATTCTCATCAACTAAAACTACATATTCAAGGCTCATGACAGCAATTTCCTTTCATCAACAGTTAAGTGCGCATTAGCCAGTAGAAATATTAAAATCCTTTTTTGAAGATCCTTGTCCTCAATGCTTTTTACAACTTGGAGTAAATATTTTTTATCTTGCTGTAAAGCTTGATTATATCCTAAAAAAGATGGACAATTCATTTGAATAATATACCTTAAATAAACAAGTTCGGTGTTTTTTTTATCTATTTGAATGGCCGATTCTAATTGCGTTTTACCCTTTGAAAATAACTGATACTTTTGATTAGGCAAAAAAGTAAATTTAGCCAAGAGCATTTTTGTAGCACCTTCATAACCTTGCTGCAAGGTTGATTTATCAGAAATAACATGGAGTTTTGCATTAAGCTGTATAGCCAATTTTTCTTCGCTAATTGCCTCATGAAATTGCGCACGAATTTCCAATAACTCACTATCTGGAGCAACAGGGAAAAGCATTAAGAAAAGTAATACGAAAAGGTTCATTACAAAAATTTCCTACAGCAAATTAAAGCTATGTCTGAGGTAAGAACCAAAAAATAAGGCATACTTTTGATTATCACTTATTCTAATTCGTTCTTCCATTATAGATTTTGCAGGTAATTGCATGATAACATTTAGCAATCGAGAATAATAAATATAAGCTACATAAACACCAAAACGAACCTCCTTTGGAAGCATTTTTATTCCTTCATAACCTTGTTCAAAATCTTGAAAAATATCTAACTCAATTTCTCTTTTGGTTGCTTCATCAAATGGCCTATAGTTTAATTGTGGGAAATACATCCTTCCCAAACCATCTTTATCTGCTTTAAAATCGCGTAAGAAGTTTATTTTTTGAAAGGCCGAACCCAATTTCATTGCGTATGGCTTTAATTCCTCATATTTAGCATTGTCTCCATCCATAAATACACGCAGACACATTAAGCCAACCACCTCTGCCGAACCCAAAATATATTCTTCATAACCTTGTTGGTCGTATACATGTTTGTCTAAATCCATTTCCATGCTACGTAGAAAAATATCTATACTTGAATGGTCTATTTTATATTTACGAACCACTTCTTGAAAACTATGAATAATTGGATTGGTACTTATGCCACGCTCAATAGCGGTAAAGGTTTCAGCGCGTAATTCAGATAACATTTCTCTTTTTGGATACCCATGAAATGAATCAACTATTTCATCTGCTAACCTAACAAAACCATAAACGGCATAAATTGGATTTTGAAAGCGCTTCGCCAAAAATCCAATACCTAATGAAAAAGAGGTACTGTAGGTCTTAGTGACCAATTTGCTGTTTTGTATAGCTATTTTGTCGAATAATAATTTCATCTATAAATTTAGGCTGTACGAGTATAAATGTATTTTTACTTCAAATTGTTTTAAAATTTGTAAAAAATATATACTTAGCGGATTAATTATTGCCTGAATCTACTTTCCTATTTCTTTAACAACTTGATAGGCAGCAACTTTTCCACTAATTATTCCAGGTGGAACTCCAGGTCCAGGAACTGTTAATTGCCCGGCAAAAAATAAGTTCTTAAGTTTTTTACTTTTTAAACTTGGCTTTAATAGGGCAGTTTGATCAAGGGTGTTTGCTAAGCCATAGGCGTTACCTTTAAATGCATGGTAATCTGATTTAAAATCACTTACACTATAAGATTTATTATAAACCACATGCTGCATAATACTTGTACCATATTGTTTTTCCATTCTGCGCATCATTAATTCAAAATAATGTGCTCTTATTTCCTCTGAATCGCCTTCTAAACCAGGCGCTATGGGAATTAGCAAAAATAAGTTTTCACAGTTTTGAGGTGCAACAGATAGATCTGTTTTAGAAGGAACCGACATGTAAAACAAGGGTTCTTTTGGCCATTGAGGGATTGTATAGATATCCTTTGAATGCTGATCAAAATCGGTATCAAAAAACAAAGTATGGTGTTCAAATTGCGAAAACTTTTTATTTAAACCAACATAAAATAAAAGACAGGAAGGTGCCATTTTTCTTGAGTCCCAATACTTCTTGGAATAACTCCTGTCTTCAGGTTTTAATACCACTTGGTCTAAATGCTGGTAATCTGCTGCTCCTATTACTACATCAGCATCAAAGTTGCCACGCTTGGTATGAACTTGACTAATTCTACCATTATGGCTTGCAATTGAAATAACTTCCTGATCCACTAAAATTTTCACACCTTGCTCTTCTGCAATTTGCATAAAGGCATCAATAATTTTATACATGCCACCTTGCGGATACCAAGTTCCTAATTGCATATCGGCATAATTCATAAGGCTATAAAGCGCTGGGGTATTTTGAGGCAAGGCCCCTAAAAACAAGACAGGAAATTCTAATAATTCTTGCAAAAAAGGATGGGAAAATTGAGAATGAATATGTTTACGCATATTGCCTAATACATCCATTTTTAAGAGTCCTTTCAAAACTCTTAAATCGGCAAATTCTAATAAACTTAAACTTGGCTTGTACACCAAATCTGCCATACCAACTTCATACTTATAAGCTGCCTCTTTTAAAAATGCACGTAAGCGCATACCTGCGCCTGGTTCAAAGCGTTCAAACAAACCTTCCAACTCCAACATATTTGCTGGAATATCAACAGCCTCGCCACTTTTAGATATTACTCGGTAGCTTGGATCTAAGCGAAGTAGTTCATAAAAATGGGCGGTTGTATGTCCAAAATCTTGATAGAATTTTTCAAAAACATCGGGCATCCAATACCAACTTGGTCCCATATCATAGGTAAATCCTTCGGCTTTAAATTGCCTTGCCCTACCACCCGCTTGGTGATTTTTTTCTAAAACAGTTACTTCAAAACCCTCTTTTGCCAAATAACTTGCAGCAGACAAACCCGCAACGCCCGCACCAATTACCACTGCCTTCTTCTTGCCCATGTTATTTCTAAATTTGTTAATTAAAACTCCCAAATAAAACCAAATGTAGGTAATACCGTGGTTGAACTATTATTTAAAATCATTGGAATTGCGTTCGAACCGTTCTGGTTAATTGGTGCGCCATCCGTTGTCATCCAACCCAAATTGTCTGCGGTGCGTTTAAAGGTATAAGTGGGCTGTGATGGATTTGAAAAAACAAGCGCATTTTGAACATCAATATATAAATCCAAAGTAGTACGTTTAAAATTAATTTTCTTATCTAACCTAAAATCAAATTGTTTAAATGCGCCCAATCGCTGCGTGTTTAACTGGTTGTAATCATAAACGCCAGCGCCTGTGGTTAAATAATTGCTTTGCGAGGCCAATAAATTAAATGGAGTATATGGGCTTCCACCAGCATAACGCAACTTCATTCCTAACTCCCAACCCTTTTTAAATTTATAGCCAAAAATGGCCGAAATTAAATGATTATTTTCCCAAGCAGATGGTTTTAAAACCTTATCTGAGCCACTGAACTCACTAATAAAATAAGTGTAAGAAAGTGTAGTATATAAATTCTTGCTTAATTTTTGTTGAAAGAAAAACTCAAATCCATACGCTCTTCCTTTTCCGCTAGATATAGTTTTTTCATTTCCCAAAACAGAAAAATCTGCACCTTGGTTTGCCAATGAAATTCCATTTCTATTTGACACAGGATAATTGCCGTAATTCTTATAAAATCCCTCCATGGTTATTCTAGAATTAGGACTTGGCAAATATTCTATTCCTGCAACATAATGGTCGCATGAAATATAAGAATTGTCTTTGTTTACAAAATTTCCGCTCGAGTCTTTATACCCCAAAATAGTATAAATTGGTGTTTTATAATATCGCCCTATTGTAGCATTGATGCTCCATTTTTCGTTTAAAGAATAACTGGCAGACATACGTGGCGAGAAGGTTTTAAGAGGATTTAGTCCGCTTGTTGTAAAGCTATTTACATCTGTTCGTATACCCAAAGTTAAATTGAGCCTATTGTTCATTACTCTTCTTGAAACTTCACCAAATAAACCACCCTTAAAAAACTCAATTGCTGAATTGAAATTGATTGAAATTGGCGGAGAAATTAATTGTCCACTTGTATCATAAACACCATTACTAATTTTTTTAAATGTTTGGTTATTGTATTTCACATATTGCAACATGCCTCCATATGCATACTTCCATTTTCCACTATATTTATTTACATCGATCCTAAATTTATTTTCAATTTCCTGTGATCTATATCTTAGTGCCCTGCGGGTTTCATCACCTTCTTTACCATCTTCCCATCTATCAAGCGAATTGTCGAACATATTCCTGCTTAAAGAATAATTTACAAATCCTTGGTGCAAACGATGTTTAATAACTGCTCCCAAAGTATAATTCCATTGGTTCACATTAGGACTATTTCTTATGGCATATTCTTTTTCTGGTGTGGAGGTTTTAGGAACAGAAAAACTAAATACATCTATTGCGCCAACACCTAAAGTGGTAAGGGTAGTTTTTTCGTTTAATTTGGTAGTAGTTTTATATTGAAAATCCCAGTAATTAGGCCTAATTGGCAAATCAATGGCCATAAATAAAAACTGCAAATAACTTCTTCTAGCAGAGGCTAAAAAGGTGGTATTTTTTGAAACAGGACCATCAAATGTAAGCGCAAATTCAGAAGCACTTAATCGAACATTGCCTTGTAAATGTTGCTTATTGCCTTCCTTTTGTTTAAAGGTAAAAACAGAACTTAAAGCATTATCAACTTTAGCGCCAAAACTGCTTGATGCCAATGTTACATCTTGTATAAAACTTACATTTAAAATTCCTTGAGGACCACCAGAACTTCCTTGTGTAGAAAAATGATTGATTACAGGAATTTCTATTCCATCTAAATAAAATACATTTTCATTTGGCGCACCTCCCCTTATAATAATATCATTTCTAAAGCTTGCACCTCCAGTGTTTCCGCCCACTCCAGGTAAGGCTTGAATTACTCTAGAAATATCAAAATTACCACCCGGATTGCTTTTAATTTCTTCAGCAGTTAAATTTTGAATTGATAGTGGCGTTTCGGTTTTCTTTCCAAAAGTTCTACTTTTAATTACCAATTCATTTAAATTTTTCAACTCCGGTTCCAACTCAATAGTAAAATTTAAAATATTACCTGTGGTTACCACAATATTAAAAATGGTTTTGCTTTGGTAGCCCACAAATTGAATTTTAAGATTGTAGGACTTTGGCGCAATGCCTTTAATTTGAAAATTACCATCAATGCCTGTTTGCGCTCCAAAATTGGAGCCTTCAAGCAAAACTGTTGCACCAACTAACATTTCCTGTGAGTTCTTATCTTTAACACTTCCACTAATTTGGCCAACATTTTGAGCTTTTAACTGGCTGAAAATAAGCACAAAAAGACTTAATAAATAAATTCTAAAGGTCTGGTATTTTGTCATAAATTTTTTATTTCAATTGCAATCATCATTAAAAGGATTTTAATGGGAATTTTGTTTTACAAATTCAAAAAATAATAATTGGCTAACAAATTTAAACTTGAGTTATTTCCCAAATTTCCAATCTCCTTTGTAAACCAAATAGAGGGAATAGCTAAAATCAAATATCCCGTTTTTCAAGTCAAGAACTGGTTCGAACCGAATTGAAGCCATAACAGGAGAATGAAACAAAGCCTTGTTTTGAATAAATCGCACAAATACCAGTTGTCTATTTTCCTCATAATTTTTAGGGTCAACTGTTGACCTACTTTGGTAAATAGACGTACCACGTGGTGCAATAAAATTTGAACCTTGCCAATAACTGATCATCAAATCAGTTTGGTCTAATTTTAAACCCAGATTTCCCATGACTCCATTTCCAGCGTTTTTAGGATAAATCTTGCTATCACTAGTTTCATTATAGCCCAGATAAGCCATATCTAGGTAAATGCTATTTTTCTCGCTTAAATTATGCTGGAACTTTAATCCCAATGCTGCATTAAACTGCATCATAAAGGGGTTAATTGTATCAGTATCTATTTGGCCTCCTTGGTGCGATGCCATGAATTGAAAATAAGGCGTTATTTTTGTTGATTCAGAAAGGTTTATTCTACCTCTGTAATGAATGCCCGCAGTAAATTTCTCTTTGGCAAATTCTTTAGGTTCAATAAATTTTTCCCAATTAATCCAAGTGTCGAGCCAACTTATTTTTGAATGAAATTTATATTGAAATCCATTTTCTATGCGCTTATAAATTGCGCTATTGATATCCATCATTGGCTCTAAAATGCCATGACTTAAAGCACCTTCCAAAGTACCAAAAATCAATTCGGTATTTTTCCCTTTTGCCTTTAATGAAAAGGTAGGAATGGCTTCGGTAAATCCATTTGCTCCGCCAAAGTCGTGCCTTAGCCAAATACCTGCCTCTAATTTAATGTTTTTTGTTGGCTGATAACTTAACTTCGGATGCAATTGATAGCCAAACAAAGTTCTTCCTTCCTCAATAGGGTTAAAGTATTCTGTATTGCGCATGTAATTGGTGTTGGAAATACTAAAACCAAAACGAGCAGAATCAAGTTCACTCAAACTTATTTTATCTGAAAGTAATTGGTTAGGCAATTGCGCAAATGCAACAACAGTGCATAGGCAAAAGGCTGTAAATAAACTTGCACAACGATTCATAGGCTCAATATTAATAAAAAAAGCTGAGCAAGCCTTAATAGTTTAGCGTAATCTAGTTGACAATACAATAAGCAAAGCCTTATATTCGTTACCTATTTTTATGCAACTTTCGATAGTCATTGTAAATTATAATGTTAAATATTTCCTGGAGCAGGCATTGCATGCCGTGCGCAGGGCATGCAGTGGCTTGCAAACTGAAATATTTGTTGTAGACAATCATTCATTAGACGGAAGTTGTGAGATGGTTCAAACCTTGTTTCCAGAGGTTAAACTTATTGAAAACAAAGAAAATGTTGGGTTTGCAAAAGCCAATAACCAAGCCATTAAACAAGCAAGTGGCAAATACGTATTGCTACTCAATCCAGATACAGTTATAGAGGAAGATTGTTTTCAAAAACTCATTCACTTCATGGACCAAACGGCAGATGCCGGCGCTGTTGGTGTAAAAATGATTGATGGTTCTGGCAAATTTCTACCAGAATCTAAGCGTGGTTTACCTACACCAGAAGTTGCATTTTATAAAATAAGTGGCCTAGCAACTTTGTTCCCTAAATCAAAGAAATTTGGCAAATACCATTTAGGTTTCTTAAGTGAAAATGAAATAAATGAAGTGGAGGTTTTGGCAGGTGCTTTTATGATGATAAGAGCAGATGTGTTAAAGCAAGTTGGCTATTTGGATGAAGATTATTTCATGTATGGTGAAGACATTGATTTGAGTTATTGTATAAATAAAAATGGCTTCAAAAACTATTATTTCCCTGATACAACTATTATTCATTACAAGGGTGAAAGCACTAAAAAAACCAGTGTAAATTTTGTTTTCACCTTTTACAGAGCGATGGTCATTTTTGCTAAAAAACACTACTCGCAAAAACATGCTAGAAACTTCAGTGCACTCATTCATATTGCTATTTATATCAGAGCATTTGCGGCAATTATAAGTAGGTTTGCCTCCCGCGTGTTTTTACCATTATTAGATTTTAGTACCATCTTCATTAGCCTAGCTTTATTGGTTAATTTTTGGTCCAATTTCAAGTATGCTACGCCAAAGGCTTATCCAAGTGAAATTGTTTATTCAAACAGTGTTATTTACTCTCTCTTGTGGATTTTGGGTTTGTACTTAGCAGGTGCCTATAACAAAAGAAAAACCTTCTTAAGTGTTGCCAAAGGCATTGCATTTGGAACCTTGGGCATTGCCGTATTTTATGCATTTATTGGCGAGGCTTATCGTTTCTCAAGAGCAATAATAATTTTAGGCGCCCTAGCTGCAATAGTTGTCCCATATACAATTAGGGTTTTGTTATATTTTGCTAAATACCGTCGCTGGAGCATGAGCATGGGAAGCCATCTTAAGACCATTATTGTAGGCAATAAATCAGAAGTGGAGCGCGTGCAAGATTTGCTAGTAAAA
>CANFHJ010000083.1 GCA_947446605.1 Bacteroidota bacterium
AAGGAGCTAACCCAAACATCCAACGTAGCTCCGCGGAGTTTCAAAAGGGCGAAGGCGCAAAAAAGCCCATTGGCTGAAGCGAAGCGCAAGACAATAGGCTTATGTTGTTTTGAAGCACCCCCCCAGGGATCTGCGACGAAGGAGCTAACCCAAACATCCAACGTAGCTCCGCGGAGTTTCAAAAGGGCGAAGGCGCTCATCCAAATCAGTTTGAGTTGGCGTGTGAGCGAAGAATCAGTTTGGGTTGGAGTGTGAGTTTACAGGAGAATCAGTTTGAGTTAGCGTGTGAGCTTACAGGAGAATCAGTTTGAGTTGGAGTGTGAGCATACAGGAATAAATACTCTTGCTCAATACTCAAACTGTATGCTGATTCAACGGCGTGTGAGCTTTCAGGAATAAATACTCTTGCTCAATACTCAAACTGTATGCTGATTCATTGGTGCTTGTAAAACTTAAAACTGTTTTATCAGCTCAAGGTATTCTATACTTTTTTTCAATTGATAAAAAGGAAGTGTTTCCATTAAGGCTTCAACTTTGGCTAATTCTAGCTCTCTAAAGATTAAAATGGCACCATTTCTGGCTTGTCGTAAAAACAAGTGCTCCATAAAGCCTTCCGCTTTCCATTGGGCCACCACTTCTTGCTCTTGTTTTAATATTTCGGGAAAATTACTGGGTAAATTTTCCATGTCTAAAGTTAAGATCACTTGAATGCAATTCATTTTGTTGTGTATTTATCTCCTTTACAAAACCTGTATTTGGAGAGGGATTAATTGTTGTTTTTAATTAATTTCTGAACCCACAATAATTCGCCCTTGTCTTCTAGCTGCAGATAGTACAAACCATTGGCCAAGTCTTTTAAATCAATTTCAGGCGCATTTGGGTCGAACCAAACAGTGCGCATGCATTGCCCAGTAGCATTATAAATATGAATAGAGAATGGCTTGCCATAAGCAGTATTTATGTGTATGCCAGCCTCGCATGGATTGGGTAAAATACTAAAGCTTGGTTGGTTAATTTTAGCTATGCCTGTGGTTTTAATTTGAATGCTTTTTGCAAGGGTATCAGAAAAATTGCAATAACTGGCAATTAATGAAACCCTATAATCACCATCTTTGGCATAGGTATATGTTGGATTTTCTTCTGCCGAAAAATTGCCATCGCCAAAGCTCCATTGGTAATTTAGCTTAGGGGTAAATAGGGAACTGGAATGGTTGCTGAGTTTTATTGTACGCCCAGATAGAGAATCATTAAAATTGGCTTCTGGGGTATTAATTCTTAGGTTCCATTTATTGGAGTTGTTAAAAACAAGTTGATCTGACATGGTTTGAAAATATTGCGCCGAGGTGCCAGAAATTCCTGCAGCAGCTGCTAAACCTGTGCTAGGCATTTTCCAAATACTACTAAAAATGGCACAGGCGGCCAAATAGCTTCCTTCTATGGAGGGGTGACTGTTATCTGAACTGTGCAATACAATATTGGTATCGTTTAAAACACTTTTCCAAAGTTCTCCCACAGGTGCGCATTGAATGTGCAGCCTGTTGCTTATTTCAAGGTAGGCACTGGTAAGTGAATCTTGCATGTGGTTAAAATCTGTAAATACCGGACTACAATACGTATTGGTATTATCACATTGTTGTCCGCCAAACCTTCTACCCCATGTCATGTAGCTAATAATTTTAGCACAAGGTTGAAAATAGGCAATGGTATCTCTTAATTGGGTAAAGGCCGGGTACATATCATTGTAGCGGTAGTAATCAATGCTAGGCAACTGACTTTGCTCTTGTATAATAATATAATCCCATTTTCCTTGTTGGATTTTTGCAATTGAAATTGGGTTTTCAATATGTGCAGAAAGTGTATACCCGCCAGGCGTGTTGGCATCGGTAAAAAGCGTTTTTCCTGCAGAAATGGATAAATCGCTTACCAGTTTAGGCAGATCGTTTACGTAGGTATAACTGTTGCCCAAAAAGAGCACTGAGAGCGTATCTTGGGCATAGGACCGAACGCCCAAAAAGGTGAGCAACAGTAACACGAAAATTTTAGACCTATTCCTCGTTTTCATAAAAAGACACATATCTAATAATTATTTACTTTCTTTTAAAACCATATCAATAGTAATGGCAGCAGATAGGATAGCTTTTTTGTTTTCTTGGTTTTTATAGCTTTCCTCAATGTTTACATTGTATTTGTCTGCGGTGGTAAAAATTTCCTTCATGGCACCTGCCCATTTTTTTGTAATGGTTCCAATTTGCGCACCAAATTCGTCTACAATGTTAAAGTTCCAAGCTTTCCAATCGCCACTAATTTCTGCTAACAAATCTTCGCTTGCATTGTAAATTTTGAAGGTGGGTGTAAAAAATTTAAACTTCTGTTTAATAATACCTGTAGTTTCACCATTGGCATCTGCAATAACTATTTTCGACATAAAAAATGTCCAACCTCTAGAGATGGTTGCTTCTACTTCATCATTGGTATTTCTAATTTCAAGCAAAAAGGGAAGCATATTTTTGTTGAGCAACAAACGCAAAAGTTTTTGCACCACGCTTAGTTTTTGCTTAATAACACCAATGTTTTCGCCATTGCCATCATAGATTTGGTAAAGGTTTTCAAACCTAAAAAAGTTCACTTTTTCATCTACGAAATAAGTGTTGGATTCAAAGAAATTAGATTTCATGGTTTATTATTTATTGGGTTCGAACCAAAACAAGAAATTAGATTGTATTGGCTTAAATAGTTGGCGAAAATTATACTTTATTTTTATTTTTCTGCAGCCAAAATCCATATTGATTGTAAAAAAATCTATGTTTCCTGAAAAGCCAATGCTTTTTCAGGAAAAGGAATTTAATTGTTTTCGGTTCGAACCAAACACCCTATTGCCTTGCAATTATTTAGAGCGTATGTTATTGCCATGGGAAGGCAATTTATAAGAAATTGGAACTCGATTTCTTTTAAACCTTTTATTTAAATTGAATACCAACAAGCTTCTCAAATATTCCTTTTTAAATCCATTCTACCATGTAAGATTCTTACTATTTCAATTTGGTTTTTAGAAAGTAATACATAAAATAGAATATGCGCTCCAGATTTGTGACCTAAAATACCCTCACTAATTATTTCATATTTTTTCCCTAGTGCAGGATTTTTGGCAAGTTCATTACAAGATTCTAAAAGTAAATTATAATATTTATCTGCTTGCTTTTCCGACCAATTTTCAAGCGTATAGGTCCAAATAGCTGTAAGATCTTCAACTGCTTTATTTGTGAAGCGATAATTAGCCATTTTATTTTTTCTTAGCCTTTAATGATGCCAAATGACCCTTTGGATCAAAATTCATTGCACTGCCGCTTTTTAAACCATCATTAATAGCTGCTCGCAAAACCATCACTTTGTTTTCTTCGTCTTCTAATAGGCGAAGCCCTGCTCTAATAACTTCACTTGCGTTATTGAACCGACCTTCGGATATGCTATTTTCAATAAAACTTTCAAAGTGTGTACCCAAAGAAATAGAAGTATTGCGTCCCATATTATTGCTATTTAAAACAAAGTTACCAAAAAATGGTAACAATTTTATGCCTTGTGTAAAAAATTAGAAATGTTAAAAATCTTAAAATCACCTATAAAAAAAATTGCCCTTATGTATTCAAGGTAGTAAGTTGAATTGCCGTTTTTGTTCACTTTAGCTAAACCCACAAGTTCAACTATCTTTGCGGCTCACAATTATTTCAATATATGTCGTTTGCAGCGCTTGGTTTAAACCGCGATTTATTTTACGCTATAGAAAAACAATTCTATACCAACCCCTATCCTATTCAAAGCAAAGCCATTCCTTCAATTTTGGCTGGCAAAGATTTATTGGGAATTGCGCAAACTGGTTCGGGAAAAACCGCATGTTACGTATTGCCCACCCTGCAATTATTGCAAAGTAAAGCACCTGCCCAAAACAGGTATATCAATACATTGGTATTGGTACCTACACGCGAGTTAGCCATTCAAGTAAATAAAGTTTTTAAATCGTTTAGCGATCATTTACAAGACCCCATTAAAACAATGGCAGTGTATGGCGGAGCTTCTATAAATCCGCAAATGATGGACATGAACAAGGTGGAAGTTTTGGTGGCTACACCTGGAAGGTTATTAGAATTAGTAGAAAAAAAGGCTGTCTTTTTAAGTAGCGTTGATGTATTGGTTTTGGATGAAGCAGATAAAATGTTGAACCTAGGTTTTAAAGAGGAGATGACTAAAGTATTGGGATTATTACCAAGCAAACGCCAGAACTTACTTTTCTCTGCCACCTTAAGCACAGAATTAAGCAGTTTAAAAGAGGTATTGCTCAAAAACCCTGTTACGGTAGAAATTAAAGCTGAAAACCTAAACCTTGAGCTAATTAAGCAGGAAGCCTATGCGGTGGAAGATGAGCGCAAGGGGCCGCTGTTGCGCTATTTGTTGAAGGAACATAAAATGGAACAAGTGCTGGTATTTACCTCCACGGTTCACAAGGCAGATACCGTGACAGATAAATTAATTGCCAATGGGGTAAAAGCTGTTTCTATGCATAGTAAAAAAAGTCAGGTTGCTCGCGAACAGGCATTATCAAAATTCAGAAACCACGAAGTACAAGTGTTGGTGGCAACCGATTTAATGGGAAGAGGGATTGATATTCCTTTTTTACCCTTCGTAATCAATTACGAATTGCCGCGTTCTCCAAAAGATTATATTCACCGCATTGGGCGCACAGGAAGAGCGGAGCAGCCCGGAACTGCCATTAGTTTTGTTTGTGCAGAAGACACCCACCATTTTGGTGTTATTCAAAAGAAAATGAAAAAGCAAGTAGAACTCATAGCTATTGATGGCTTGAAATTGTTTTAGATTACTCCTTATTTTTTAACAAATAAGCATCAAGCGGCACTCACCTTCTTTTTCTAATGGGGCGCGGTGTATGCATGACAATGCTTCACTGCCCGGATAATCAACTGCTAAACGATAAATTTGTCCAATACCCAGACGGATACTATTTGCTAGGGGTTTGGCTTGGTAATGCAAATCAAAAAAATTATCAATGAGAAAGGTATCAAAATCTCCATCCGAACCATCATACAACTTTTTGAGCTCCTTCCTAATGGCTGGAATTTGAACTTTTTGTTCTGCAAATGCATTGGGTAATATTTCGCTTGTTTGACCAAAATAGGTGCACAAAAAAGTATCGGTGGCAACAGGAGAACGATCTACATGAAAGGAATAAACATCGGTAGCAAAAACAGGATTGCTTTCGTCTCTGTCATAATGTTTCAATAAATTCAAAGTTGGCATAGCGCCATGCGCTTTTAACAATTCCCAATCGGTTAAAATTGTTTGGCGCGCCATTTCACCTTGCGGACTTAATATTAAGTCCAACAGTTCTTCTGGATCAATGGAAGTTATTGGTTCCAATAAAGTAAGTTTATCAGTAATTTCTTTATAGTCGCCCAACAACTCACGCTCCCAAAACAGCGCATTTAAATTGCCCTTAAAAGGAATGGAAATCAAATCTGCAAAGGTTTGCACCTGCATGATTTGTTGGTCAGGATCAGTTTGTTTTAGGCTCAGCTCCCCCCTTTGCATTTTTTCATTTCCAGTAGTTTTCAATCGCTAAAATTTGGTTCAAACCGAGCATATTATTAAATTTAATTCTGCAATACACTATTAAAAGAGCCACTACCTAATAACCGCAATTTTATTGGTAGTTATTAATTTATTTTCAGCATCCTCTATGGTTAAAATATAAATACCATTGCTTAAGCCCGAAATATCTATGGCGGTGTTTTTTTGTGTGAGTATTGTTTGTCCAGACAAACCCGTTAATTTCAAAACATAATTTCCTGGCGTTTCTATATCTACATAAAGAAAACTTGCGGCAGGATTTGGATAAACTTTTAGGGCATTAACAATTTTTGCGCTTGAATTTATTCCAGTAAGTATGCTAATCTTAAGGGTATCTGAGGTAATTGAACTTGCCACATAAAGGGTATCATGTTTATTGGCCAATGCCAATTGAAGCATGCGAATACTTATTCCTTTGCTGGTTGTATCGCTGCATAAAAAGGCAATACTTTTTGCCTTGTTGCTTGAATCAGATTTCAAGGCAGCTATGCTTGCTCCTTTGCTCGCAGTATCAATCATCAATGCTGCAATGGTATTCGCCTTGGTAGCTGTATCATTTTTTAAACTTGCAATAATTGCTGCTTTGTTACTTGTATCGCTTATTAGGGCTGTAATAATATTTCCTTTGCTAGCAGTATCATTTCTTAATGCAGCAATAATATTTCCTTTGCTAGCAGTATCATTTCTTAATGCAGCAATAATCATTGCTTTGCTAGCAGTATCAGCATTTAAGGTGGCTATTAATAATCCTTTGCTGGTAGAGTCATTTCTTAAGGTTGTTATAATTATTCCCTTACTGGTGGTATCATTTCTTAATGCAGCAATAATTATTCCTTTGTTGGTGGTATCATTTATTAGTGCAGATATACTTGCAGCCTTAACAATAGAATCATTCTTTAGTTGGTTTATTCTAATGGAATCATTTGCAATATTGCTAATAAACAAGCTCACAATAGTTGAGGTGTCTTTACATTCACCCTCAGTAGAAATAATTCTGAAAGCTTGGTTATGGTTGGCATAAGTTATTCCTGAAACCGATAAGATTGTGCTTTGTGCACCTAAATATTGATTGATATTTGATAAATTTTGCCAACCGCAACCAATAGGATTTGATTGCCATTGGTAATTTATATTGGAACCGGTATGCACCATAGTAAAATTTTTGTTTGTCCCAACTACACCATATTGACTGAGGGGTTGCGTAGTAATGGTATTTGGGCAACCATAATTTAATTTACCTATTTCAAGTGGGGTTAATGCCCTGTTCCAAATTCCTATTTCATCAATAGCACCTTTAAAGAATTGTGAGCTGCCATTTGTTGAACCAATGAAAATAGAAGAAGTATTAAAGCTAGGAACCAAGCCTGTTAAAATAAAACTTTGCAATACGCCATCAATATAAATCCTTGTGGTATCGTTGCTTCGCACACTAATAACATTGTGCCATTTGTTATCGTTTAAATAATTGCTATTGGTACTGCTTGCATAATTCCAACCATTGCTTGGCGGATTGTTTGCTCCTCCTATCCAATTGTCTTCCATGGAGGAAATTTTTCCATTTGAGCGCAGCAAAATTTGATAGCCATTATGCCCATTGGAAAGGTATCCAACAATGCCAGCATCAGAGGTAGAATCTGTACTTTTCACCCAAACAGAAAGGGTTCTGTTGTGCAATAAATTTAATTGCGTACTGGTAGCAGCGGTAATTTTTGAAGTTGTACCATTAAAGCTATAGGCCTTATTTGCAACTCCAAACCTATCAATGGTAGGTATTGCGCCGCTTACTGAAACATTTAGTCCGTAACCGCTAGAATCGCCAGCATTGCCATTTAATGGCCACCAGGCTACCAATCCGTTTGCGTTAACATAACTGGGAACTTGCGGTATAATCATATTCCCATATATACCTTGGTAATTATTGGCATATTGGTATTTACCTGCACATGCGCTTACGGCATCCCAATTGATAGACCATGTCATCATCCCTTTTAAATTAGGATAGCCTCCTGATTGTATTAACACATAGGTGCCAGGTTTTGGTCCTTTGCCTAATAGATAATTCATAGCTGCCCTCACTGTTGCAGAATCAACAACCCCCCCTCCAGCAGCGCTGGTACAAGCAGGTAAACCAACAGCAACTTTATTGGCAGGTACGCCAGCGAAAGTTCCACCAGTGGTAGTAAAACCACGAATAACGGCTTCTGTCATTGCAACAATAAAATCTGCCGTTCCTTGCGCATACACTTTATTGTCGACCCCATACATGGTGCCACTGTTATACAATTGAACCTGCAACAAGTCAAGTGAATCATTTAATGCAGCAATGATTGGCAAATACCCTCCCCAAATACTTCCAAATCCCGACATCCCTCCTTGCACGTAAGCCGTTTCTGGCGTAATAGTAAGCAATAGTTTTTGTGGATGTGTAGATCGGTAATTTGTCATTATTTGTTTAACCGCATCAATTAAATTTATTTGGGCAATATTACTTGGCGCCGCAATGGTACCTCCACTAATTAGGATAGAATTTCCATTTTCAATATCCAAATCAATGCCATCAAAACCATAGGTATTAATGATGCTTGTCATTGAGCTAACAAAAGCATTTTTATTTATGGTAGTAGTAAGATCAATGCTTGCGGTGGCACCACCAATACTAATGAGAACTTTCTTTCCTTGCAAATGCAGTGCCTGTACCTTGGCTATAAACACACTTGGAGAAACCACATCTGGGGTAAAGGTCATGGTCATATTGGTGGTAGAAGTTGGAATGGCAAAAGCAACTTCTATTACATTATACCTACTGTCAACCGAATCTAATTGAATATACGGTGCGTTAATATCATTCCAATTATGCCAATAGCCTATCAAGGCAGGAGTTGGCAATTGTGCAAATAAC
>CANFHJ010000084.1 GCA_947446605.1 Bacteroidota bacterium
AGCGTTCCTACTCCTGCAGTTCCCCAAGTAACTGTAACATTAGTAGTTCCTTGGCCAGAAGCAATGCTACCTCCAGTTACAGTCCAGAAATAAGTTCTGCCAGCATTACTACCTGTTGAGTAGCTACTGGTGCTATTTTCACAAACACTTGCCAAACCACTAACCGATGGCGTAGGATATGGATTCTTAACCACATTGAATGTAGCTGTTGTTACTTTACATCCTGTAGCATTTACTGAATCACTCACTACAACCGTTCCGGCTCCAGCGGCACCCCATGCAACTGTTATGGACGCTGTTCCTTGGCCTGAAGAAATACTTCCGCCAGTAACATTCCAAACATAAGTTCTTCCTGTATTTGTAGGCGTTGAATAGGTAGTACTATTATTTTCACAAATGGCACTTGCTCCAGTAATTACTGGAGTTGGATAAGCATTTTTTACAACACTATAATTTGCAGTAGTTATTTTACAACCTGTGCTTAATATAGAATCTTTAACGGTTAATGTTCCTGATCCGGCAGCACCCCATAATACATTAATTGTATTGGTTGCTTGGCCACTTGTAATTGTACCGCCAGAAATACTCCATAAGTATGCTCTTCCGCTTGCGGATGGTGTAGTATAGCTTGTACTGTTATTTTCACAAATTGCACTTACTCCGCTTATTGCTGGAGTTGGATTTGGATTAATGGTTACATTATAATTTCCAGTTGTTGTTTTACATCCTGTAGCATTGTTCGAATCAGAAACAAAAATAGTTCCGATTCCGGAAGCACCCCATGTTACAGAAACGCTATTAGTTCCTTGACCACTTGCAATTACTCCTCCATTAACTGTCCACACATATGTTCTTCCAACATTGCTAGTAATAGAATAGGTAGCACTGTTATTGGCACAAATACTTGTTACTCCACTAATAACAGGAGTTGGATAGGCATTCTTAACCACATTATAAGTAGCTGTTGTTACTTTACATCCTGTAGCATTTACTGAATCAGTTACCACAACCGTTCCGGCTCCAGCGGCACCCCAGGCGACAGTTATTGATGCTGTTCCCAGGCCAGAAGAAATACTTCCACCAGTAACAGTCCAAACATAAGTTCTTCCTGTATTTGAAGGAGTTGAATAGGTAGTACTATTATTTTCACAAATTGCACTTGCTCCTGTAATTACTGGAGTTGGATAAGCATTTTTTACAACACTATAATTTGCAGTAGTAATAGAACAACCTGTGCTTAAAATAGAATCTCTAACACTGATTGTTCCTGCTCCCGCTGCACCCCATAATACATTTATTGCATTGGTAGCTTGGCCACTTGTAATTGTACCGCCAGAAATACTCCATAAGTATGCTCTTCCGCTTGCAGAAGGTGTAGTATAACTTGTACTGTTATTTTCACAAATTGCACTTACGCCACTTATTGCTGGCGTAGGATTTGGATTAATAGTAACACTTGTAAGATTAGAAACTGCGGTACAAGTTGAATTATTCAATGAATCTTTTACAGCAATACTTCCGCTTCCGGCAGCACCCCATGCAATGGAAACACTTGCTGTACCTTGTCCGCTCGCTATTGTTCCACCTACAACTGTCCATAAATAAGTTCTATTGCTATTTGTAGGAACAGAATAATTAAGTGTTGAATTTGCACATACTGCAACAGATCCACTTACAATTGGTAAACTAACACATTGGTTCGAACCGCTCACCAAACCAAAAGAGCTAAGAGCAGTTGAGTTATCTATTGTATTATTTATTGAATTAACATTTGATGAAGTAGAAACAGAATTCCATGTTCCTGAATTGGGCTTAACTGC
Organism: Bacteroidota bacterium; assembly: GCA_947446605.1. GTDB lineage: Bacteria > Bacteroidota > Bacteroidia > UKL13-3 > UKL13-3 > B1. Next base: position 1,821 of record CANFHJ010000084.1, read on the forward strand.
TAAATTCAAGGCAGCCTCAGACGACATATTTCCAATCAATGCATCATCATAATCGAGTAATAATTTATAGGTGTAATTAGATCCACCTGTTGCCGACATATTTAAATAACTATTCAAATAAGTATAGTTTGGATTTGCCGATGGCGGATTAACACCAGAATAATATTTAACATCAACAGCACTTGGATAAGTTCCAGTTGCACCTAACCAAGTAATTTGAGCTACTTCGCGGTTTGCAAATAAAACACTTTGCATATTTCCTGTGCCAATAGAATTGCTTATGGTACAAGAAGGTGGAGTTGTTGAAGTAGTAAATTCAAATGCACCAATGTCTGTTCCATATCCAATAGTAGTTCCGCGTGTTGCATTATTAAAATCTGTAGCAGCTGGCCCAGCAATACCCTTGCCATTTAAATACCATGAAACTGCGTTGGCTGTTTGAACAGAAAGGTCACAGATACTTGGATTAACAAATAGGTTATCTGCATTTACTTGGTCCGAACCAACACCCGCTTGAGCACTATAAGACAACACATCTGAAGAACCAATTGATCTCCAACCAGCAATATCCTTATCTACCGAACCCCACAAAGCAATGGTTGAACTATTAGCACTCACCAATAAATTGTATTTAGATGAATTTGGATTCCAGTTTGTACCGGTAACCACAGTAGGCACTGCCACTTGGTTGGCAATTGCATAATGTTTGCCATTTCCACCAGTTCTATTATTAAAGAAAATATTATTCACCAAATTAGAAGGTGAAGTAACTTCTGTAGTTGAATTGGCTCCGCGTAAATAAGCATATGAAGGCAATGCACCTGAGCCGGCTACACCTGTAATAAATATTGAATTGTTTTGAGCAGTAATTGTAAATGAACCACTAAATTGTTGCCAAATACCTATAAATTCTGTATTGCTGGTTTGGTCCTTTCCTAAAACTATTTGGTTATTAACTATGCTTAAACCAACACCTGGAGTTGCAATATTCATAGCAGCTGCAACTGGCGGAGGATAATTACTTGTACTGGTAGACAAATTCCTTAAATCATAAATTTTATTTCTAGAAATAAGGGGATTGGTTGCCGCACTTAAATACATTCCAGAAACAGTTGTTATGGCAGATCCTCCAGTATTTCCTGCTGTAAGTGAATAAATATTATTCTGACTTATAACAGCACCTGAAGGACTGGCAGAGGAGTAATTTATACCAATTAATGCTTCCGAATTATTGGTACTTGTATTATTACTATTAGAGAAAATATTGTGAACATTGTTTCCTGTAATGGTTGCAATACTTGAATTCTGGAAACTTATTCCAGAAACAGTATAACTCGCATTTAATGGTGCAACAATATTTGCAACCCTATTATTTGTAATTATAGTGTTTGGCGCAATGGTATAAACTGTATTAACAATAATACCATTAAAGGCCCCACTTGAATTAAAGTTAATACTAGTAGCCAAACTTGCATGACCAATGGTATTATTATTTAGAGTACAAATACCAGTTGCAATGTTTATTCCATTAAATGCAGTTGATGCGCCTGAATTAATATTAATACCTTGAATAGCATTTCCAGAAATATTTAACACATCCGTACTGTTGTTTACAATACCATTAAAGGTTCCTGCACCCAAACTTGTTATGCTATTAATATTGCTTGCATGACCAATTAAATTATTGGTTATATCAAACTTTCCAAAGTTTAAATTAATTCCATTAAAATTAGCTGTAGAACCACCCGTTAAGCTAATATTTTGAATGGTATTGGCATTAACAATATTGCTTGTACTTGTGCCCGTAGTTAAGGCAATACCTGTAAATGTTACGCCAGTAGATAAATTAATATAAGGTGTTCCACCGCAATTTGCAGCAGAACCACCAATATAATTTGAACTGATATTATTTCCATTTGAAAAAATACCAGGCAAAATATTAATTGCCGTTTGCGTGCCTGATGTTGTAGGTACACTTAAGTTATTGTAAAAACTATTTCCTGTTATTGTCCATGCGTTTCCATTTATCACATCCAACAACAAACCGGTAGTTTGGAAATTTAGTATTTCATTACCCGTAAATACATTGTTTGAATTCAAAGCAGTGATGGTACTATTAGAATAAATACCATTAGTAGCAATTCCATTTGGCAAAATCTGTGTTTGGTCGTTTCTAATAATACATCCAGAAATGGTATCAGTTGAATTACCTAATAAACCATTTGAAATACCCAATTGAACCACACCAGAAGTTGAAGCACTTGCCGCTCCTTCAATATTTAAATTATTTAATTTACAGCCGGTAGCATCATTTTGCAATAGAATTGTTGCCACGCCTGTTGAGCTATTACGTATGCGTAATTTTTTGTCGGTTGATACCCCTGTAACAGCTGGAACTCCAGTAATTTTAACCCTGTCAGCTCCGTTTAAAATTATTAATCCAAACAGTGAACCAGATCCACTTAACACTCTTTCTGTAGCAGTTAAACTATCTGGACAAATGGTAACAGAATAATTACCTACTCCATTTTCACCTATTTGGTTCAAGGCAATAAAGCCTGGCTCTGTAATATTAGAAGTAATTCGAACCTCAATATTACCTGCAATACTTCTATTATTTAATAATTCAAAAACACCTCCCACACCTGTTAAGCTTGGATACGCTTGTCCAACTCCTGCATAAATAACAGTATTAGCAGGTAAGCTTGGGAATATTTGATAATATCCTACATTTCTCGGGTGAGCTAAAACAGTATTCACATCTGTTGCCACCGCAAATGGTGTATTAGAAATAATATTACCCGAATTGTCTTGTGCCAATACATAATAGAAAATAGTATCATTTGAGGCAACCCCTCCACTTATTAAACTATAATCCATATTAAAACTAAATGTGGCATTGCTGGCAACTCCCGTATAGGATGCTGCTGCCACACTTACATAAGTTCCATTAGCACCTTTTTTATAGTATACTTTTGGTGCATAAGTACCTGTTAAAGGTACACCGTTTGCATCTTGAATTAACACGCCTGTAAAGGCTCTTGGACCAACATTATCACCTGTATTTCCTAAAGCTGTATAAGTGATTGTTGGTGTGAAAATATCAGGACTGGCAGTATTGTTACCGCCACTTGCGCCAATATCAGATGGTGTATTAGATGAACGTGAATTGCCATCAAAATCTAAAGACACAGTATTTGAAATAGTTAAATCACCATTTTGTTCTGCTGGGTTACTCGCATTTAACCTCATGTTAACAGAACTAGCAGTACCAGTTGCATTCACAAAAAATGGAGAACTTGCAGTTGCACTATTATAATCTAATCCTGTAGTATAATTAAAACCACCTAAGCCTCTTAAAGTACTATAATTACCCGCTGTACCAACTAACATAGCTCCAGTTCCAGTAGCAGCAAAAATATTGTTATTACTTACCACATTTAATGAATCAAAAAGCTTCATGGCATAGTTAAACCCAATGGCCGAACCACTATTTGAAGCAGCATTGTAAAATATATTATTTCTAATGTTTACAATATTGTTAGCTGCAATCTGTGATAAGCTATAGAAGGCATATGTGTTTGAACCACCCGCGTTGGCTGCACCTCCAACATATACCGTATTGTGATAGAAATTATTGTTAACGTTTGTTGCATTATAAATACCCCTCACCTCTATCTGTCCGGTATAAGCAGTAGCATTAGAATCTATACCCAAACGCAACATATTATTGCTAAAGGTGGTAGTTCCTGCATTGTTAAACAAACCAACTATTAAACCAGGACCAGCAGTTGTATTTTTAATACTATGAATTAAATTCCTGGTAACAAAATTATTTCCTGCAGTACCATTGCTATAATAAAAACCTATTACAGAATTGGCAACAGGCAAGGAAGTAGTTAATAATTGAAGTGAATGAATGGTGTTTTGACTAAAAACATTGTTTGTACCAGCAGCAGTATACGCTAAACCAATTAATGCCGAAGCAGTTGTTACACCAACATTTATACTATTGGTATTTAAATTTTTAATTGTGTTACCCATACAAGTAATATTACTACCAATAGTTAAACCAATACCAACTATTTGTGTAGATGCAGCAACAGCTGGTAAATTTACCAAACCTGCTACCATATTGTTTGAAACAGTATTTCCTCCTCCAGCACTTATAGAAGCAATACCAGAAACGGCTGCCATTAAATTAGCACTTAAATTACCAGTATAGGAGCTGGCATTTGAAATTCCATTAATGGTATTATTTGAAATAATATTAGTACCTGCTGTGGTTAAAATTCCATAAGCACCAGATAAATTTGAAGTGGTAGCATTTGTATTACTTAAATTACTAATTGTATTTCCAGTAATACTTTGGTTGGCACTTGATGAAGAAACAACTATACCCATTAAACCTGCTGCAGTAGTTGTACCTGTATTTGTATTATTGGTTGTTAAATTACTAATGGTATTATTACTTACAATACTTGTATTTCCAGTTCCACCAGAAATTGCTATCCCCCTTAATGCTGTTGCAGCACCTGTATTATTAGCAAAAATATTGGCAATGGTATTGCCACTAACAATTGCATTTCCTGGTGTACCAACAACAATTCCTGTATTAACGGCAGCACTGCTTGTAACAATGCTATTTGCATTGGTAGGATGCCCAATAGTATTACCTACAATCGTAATCACACCACCAGTTACACAATTCATTCCCAAAAATTGACTTGTAGTAGTAATATTTTGGAAAGTATTTCCTTGAATATAACAACCAGTACTTACACCAACATTTGTTTGAATTGGAGCCACAACACCAATGGTATTCCAAGGCAAGCCTGCACAAAAACGAGCAGATCCTCCTACGTAATTGCCACTAATGGTATCACCATTTGTTGTTACACCCACATTTAAATTAAAGCACAATACTGTATTAGGTGATGCAAATGAACGATTCCAATAAACATGGTTATTTTTTATTGAAATATTGTTTCCGGTACCTGCAATAAATGAAATACAAGTATTATTTATATTCTCAAAAGCACAACCAATTACACTAATATTATCATTTTCTTTACCCACACTTCCAGCACAAGAAATACCAGATACGGCAGAGGTAGAAATAGTATCTGCTCTGAAAACACAATTATTAAAACTAATATTATCGTTACCCGTTAACAAAGTAGAAGTTGAAATAGAAGCCATTGCTCCACCAGCACTTCTGCCTTCCATGATAACATTTTGGAAATTAATATTTGAAGCATCATTATACATTTGGAAATGTGAAATAGCAGTAGTGGTAATATTTCTTATCACTAAATTAGTATCACTTGCATTTCCACCTGCGCCAATTCCACTTATAGTTATATTACTTGCATTGTTAAATCTAATTAAAGCATTGGCTACATTTCCAAGAAGGTATTTCTTGGCTTGTGTACCACCATTTCCAGGACGAATGCTTAATGAATAATTATAGGTTCCAATTGTTGAACCACTTACTTCCAACCATTTATTTAAGACAACTAGTCCTGGTTCTACTATGGTATCACTCATAATATTAATTACAGTATTCCCTTGTAAAAAACCATTGTTTATGCGATAGAATACACCAGAGGTATCATTCGCAGTTAAGCTTGTTGTAGGATAACCCGCACCAACATTTATGATAGTTGCCAAAGGCTGAGAAATCACATAACTATTGAGTGTTCCAGGTATTGTGGTAATATTACCCACGTTTGCACCAACACCATAACTTGGAGAAATTGCTAAATTTCCGGCATCATCTTGCGCTGCTAAGAAATAGAAAACAGTATCTCCTACAGTTAATCCGCCCATGGCACTGGTGCCAATGGTAAAGCTCCAATTTCCATTATTTGGATTTCCAGAAACCATTGTTCCACTAGCAGTATTGAAAGTACCATTTACACCTTTACGGAAATAAATTGTAGGTAAATTGGACATTGTACTTACACCATAATTATCAATCAAGGTGGCTGTAATATCCCTATTTGCAATTGAAGCTGTATTGGTTAAAGCCGTATAACTAATAACAGGACTAAAGAAATCTGCCATTTGATCCGACATATTATTTCCCGCATCTGCGCCCACGTCTACAGGAGAATTATTTGCTCTAATATCTCCATCATAATCATCCATTACTATTGAAGCTATGCTAGGATCTCCAGACATTTCAGCAGCATTAACTGCATTTACATGCAAATCAACCAAATCTGAAGTTCCATTTTGATTTGCAAAACCTGGCAAACCATTTGCGCTGTTTAAATCTATTGGCGTTGCCACAGAACTTTGCCATCCTCCAGTTCCTCTTAAATTAGTATAGCTTATTAAGCTATATCCATTATAAACCAATGCCGAACCAATGCCTGGCGCTGAATACAATAAATTATAATTTGAATTATAATATGAATTGGTATAAGGCCTGTAAGCTACATTTAATCCACTCGCCGAACCTGCATTAGAAGTTGTATTGGAAAAAATATTGTTTATAACATTTACTGTTGACAAACCTGTAGTAGCAAAAAACGGAGCAGTGGTTCCAGCTCCTGAAGATGGATTACCTGATATATAAATTGAATTGTGGTAAATATTATTCGCAGAACTTGTTGCCAAATAATACCCATATACATTGTAAGGA
>CANFHJ010000085.1 GCA_947446605.1 Bacteroidota bacterium
AAAACTTCAGATGTAATTGCGAATCTAACCCTAGGGGATAAGGTTAAGTTATTAAATTCCGATAATTCTACTTGGTGGTTAATAAATGATGGGATAAACCAAGGATATGTATTTTCTCAATTCTTGAAATTAGACCCATATAGTGGATGGGAAAAGAAAAACTACATAAGCGGGGAAACACCTGAATGTGAAAATATAGTTCCACAATATGACAATAAAATCAACAATTATTTGAAAATTAATGTTGGCTCACATACGGATGTAGTTATAAAACTCATGAAGAAAAAAGCCGATGGAGACATTTGTATTAGAATTATTTACATTAGGAAAAATGAGACCTATTATTTAAGAAATATTCCGGAAGGAAATTACTACCTAAAAATAGCATATGGTAGCGACTGGAGACAAAAAATTGTCGATCAAAATTGTTACGGAAAATTCATGAAAAATGCACTATATAAAATTGGAGAAGAGAGCCTTGACTACAATATAATTCACAAATACGATAGAGTTCAAATACCTTCATTTGAACTTTCATTAGATCTTATTGTAACAAATGAATCTAAATCAAATTTCAATTCAAATGAAATTTCAGAAATAGAATTTAACAAATAAATATTAAATAACTTCTAACAATTGTTTTTTATAATGAATTTAAATAAAAATATTTTTTTTAGTCTAATAGCACAATTTATTTTTCTTATAAAATATCGTAAAAATTCAAATACTCAAAAAAACTTATCATCAAGTCAGAATAATATTGCCTGCGAGTTAATTCACAAAGGTGATGAACAATACAACCACAAAAACTATAAAGAGGCAATAAAATTCTACACATTGGCAGTAAATTTAGAAAAGGAAAAAGGAGTTCCATTTTCTGAAACAAAATATACTGCATTGCAAAGAAGAGCTATGTCAAAATATGAAATTGATGATATTGAAAGTGCCCAAATGGATAATTTCCTTGCATCATTAGAAGGCATGAAAAGTAATGGACCTTATTATCCTGAATAATCAATATTTTATTGATTATATATTTTAAGACTTAAACAATTTAAAAATTTAAAACATGAAAATACTTATAATATTAATAATAATTTTAATTTTATACCTAATTAAAAAATCATATAGTAATAAAAAAGAAGGTATAAAAAGCATTCATATAAGCTCGAATTTTAAAGTAATTACAGAAAAAAATGTGACAAATCTTTTAAAAAGAGCCTTATCAATGCAAATAACTAAGAATTATCATGGGGCCATAGCAATTGCAGACAAAATTTTAATATTATCGCCCAATAACTATAAAGCATTGATTATTAGAGCTGATTGTCTAAGTGCTTTAAAATATAATTTAGATGCCATTGATGATTATGAAAAAGTAATTTCTATTGATGATTCAGATCCAAACTTAATAGGATTACTTGGGATGTCTTATCATGCTGTAGGAGAATTTGAAAAAGGCCAAGAAAAATTGTTAAAATCTATTCAAATGGGTTACAACCTATTTAAAGCAAGTTATAATATTAATTGTATTGTAGGGGATTATGTCAGAAATAGAATGATCAATGATGCAAAAAGGCCTGAAAACTTACTGAGAAGAAACACTGCTGATTTTATTGATGATGAAAGTGAAATCGAAAATATTAAGATAATTAAAGCACTTAAAGTACAAATAAAAGATTTAAGATACGCTTTTGATCAAAATCCAAATAATATAGAAATAAAAGAATTATATGAATATTACAGTATGATCTTGGGAAATTATCCAGATATTTAAGCTTAAATTTTCAAACAATTCAATTGTAAATATTTTAAAACAGCACTTATTAAATAAACTTGCATATGTTGAAACAAAAAGAAATCGATTATTTAAAGGAATTATCAGATTATATGCTTGAAACCGAAAGGGTGTCTGTAAGGAAATTTCAAGATTTCGAAGAATTAAATGAATTTGAAAACTTTGAACATCTTCAAAAATGCATTAATGAAAAAGAATTTTATTTGACTACTAATTATACTCATTTACATCAAGATATATTTTTTCCAGAACGAATTAAAACAATAAATAAATTTTACTTCAAATCAATACCAATATTAGTTGCAGTTTTAATCGCGATTATTGGAATTATAAACGGAAATTTTTCCTACATTTTACTAATACCTTTATATTCTGTATCTCAGCTGTTAAGTGCTAATAATATTTTGTTTAAGAAATATTTGATGCTATTTTTTTTAATCCTAGTTTCATTATATTTATTCTGGAATGTACAGTTTCTTGTTGGGACAATTTTAATAAGTTTTATTTTCAATATTTTTATGTTTGGAAATTATAGAAACAACAGGGCTTATTTTATTTTAAACGCTGCTCAAACTGATGAAAAAATATTCGTTTTATATTTTTACTTTAAGTTATTCTCTATAAGATCAAACACATCCAACAAAATGTTTTTTTGCCGCAAGGATTATAATGTTTTATAAAGATATTTTTAATAGACAAATTTTATAACCTCTTTAGAAAACAATAATGGAAATTGCACTGAATACTTGAACTTACCTTTTTAGGTAATTAAAAGAAATACCTACCAACAGAAATATTCCATTTATAAGTATAATTATTTTCCAAAATATTTTATTACTATCATTTATCTCCCTCCTTCTATATTCAATTTTATCTTTTGACAAGACATATGTTATATTTTGACTAACCTGCTTCCTTGCAATTTGCAAATTGTAATTTAAACCATTAAAAGTTACTGAAATAGGAGAAGGCGCCTGTGCTTTAGATACCAATTCATCTGATTTTCCAATAAAAAACTGGGTATTTAAAATGATTTTCAATAATTTAAACTTATCATATCTATTATCCTTTAAATCAAATTCATTTGAGGAGAAAATTTGTGAAAATAATTTTTCATAAACTAAACTGATAAATTGAGGATTTTTTGTAAAATTTCTTTCAAAGCCAATATCGCCATATTCAAAGCCTCCTGTATGAATTTCTATAATACTAGAATCTTTTTTTATTAAACTCAAATTGGCACCTAGGTCTTTAATTGGAAAACCATATGGTTCAAAAATATAATCAAAGTACTTATTTACTCCACGCTTATTACCATAATTATTTATTTCAAAACTATTACTAAAATTATAGTCGAATAATCGCCCAGGAGTATCAAACCACCTTATAGTGTGAGAACTTTTATTGGGCGCAAAATATTCACCTTTAACATCGTGTTCTTTGAAAAGACCGTCCATTGTGACATAATTTTCTTCGCTAAAAATTTCCTTTCCAAAAATTTTATAAAATTTACTCAAAAGTTGTTTTTTATCGTTGGTAATTTCTTTTTGTAAAGCTTCCTCAGATAATTGAGTGAAATATTTTGGAAGAAAAATACAACAAAAGATAAATTGAGTTATTAAAACAATCGATAAAATATGTTTTTTCATATAATCACTCTTATGCTTTTTAATTAAATTTATCCAATAGGCATCTAAACGCTTCTTGTATGTTTTCTTGTCTGTTTGACCTAATTTCAATTGTAAAATTTGATTCAAACATATTTGCCCTAATCATATTAATTTTATGAATGGATAGTATTTTGAGAACATCCAAAGGTAAAAAATATCGGGGTTGGGTAAATGAATATAAATAAGAGCCACTTCTCTTAACTTGCCCAGTGAAATCGGATATTGCTGAAACACTAATAATGCTATCATTATCTAATTTAAAACTTAAAACTGAATTTTTAGAGATAAAAACATTTGTATTGCTAAACATCAACATCGTTAATGAAACAAAGTTTTGCCCTTTTGAACTTTCGATGCTTATGGTCATGGTATTACCTAAACCAACTGATCCAACAAGTTCATCCAGATGAAATAAAGTATCATTTTCAAAAGTATCAATTGTCTGTTTAAATTTACATTGGCTAAAAACAGCAAAAGGTAATAAAATCAATAATAGGATTATTTTTATTCTGGAAGTCATAACAGTACAAATTTACAAATCATCACAAATCAATTGAGGACAATTAAGTTAGTTTCAAATGTAATGAAAACCCTTAATAAATATCCCTTTAGCAATAGTGGATATACATCCCTTTGCTAAGGTAAGGATTTTCAAGCATATAAAAAAGCATAACTTGTTGAAAATATGAATATTATAGAAAATAGAATTGTATTGAAATAACAAGAATAAAAACGAAAGAAATACGATTTATTAATTTCATTTAAAACCAATTAAAGGTTTGATTGAAATTTAAATTTTCCTAATTAATAGGCAAAAAAAAAGGGCAGCTAATAAGCCACCCTTTAAAAATAAGTCTTTTTTATTAAAAGGTATAACTTAGACCAGCGTTAAAATATCCATTATATCCAACACCTAGTTCTGAATAAACTCCTAAACCACCAACTATTTTGCTATTAATACCAATAGCTGTTATATGATAAGCCATTCCACTACTAACTGCTGAAAAAGTTAGCGTTGGATCTGTAGGATCTGGATTTACACCTGTATTAACTGTCATATTAGTTGTTCCGGTAACAGATACATAACCCAACCCAATTCCAGAATAAAGGTTGTATTTTTCAGTATTTGCCCAATGGTAGTCTACTTGAGTAAGAAAGGTATTAAAAGTAACTCCAAAGGAATATGTATAATCATTGCCGTTTCCATCATTAATATTAATATCCTCAGTAGTTGCAGATGAATGGTTGTACATTAATCCAATACTCCATTTGTCATTAATGGAATATTTGTAACCAATTTCCAAAGGGCCACTTGAAGCACTAGTATTAGACAATGACTTTGCAGGAATATTAGGCAAGCCATATCCAACCATTATTCTCATTTTACCTGCTTCAATTTGTGAAAATGCAAGTGTGCTAATAGTTATTCCTACCATTAGGAATAAAATAGATTTAATTTTTTTCATAGGGTTAATTTTTATCCAACAAAAAAAAAGAAAATGAAATGAAAATCAACGACTATTTTACAACAAATAAGGTTTATATTGCCTTTTAAAGGACATGTAAAATACGCTAATTGATAAAATTCAAAAAGAGAAAATACACCAACAATTTACAATATACATTTTACTAAGTTTTGAATATCGTCTTGGTTTCTCTTTTTTATTTCATTGTCAATATAATCTTCCTTGCCATTACTTTCAGTTCTGTAGAACCTTATTGATTTTACTTTATTTTTTAGAAACATATCAATTTGATTCTTGGTAAGTATATAACTCACATTTAGTAATGCACATGTATAAACTGGAGGCAACCCCAAAATAACATTTTTAACACCTATAATGTCGTCTGAGGACATTAAATTTACGGTTTCTCCATTTTCTAGTAAAAAAATAAGTGAAGCACCTTTTTTAATTTTATAAGGATCAAAATTGGAATAGCTGCTCAACATATAATCAAAAATGAAAAAATAATTAGTATCAACTCTTTTCACACTAAATTCTCCAGCCGTATAAAAAGTAGAAATCACTTCTTCTGGCTTTGTTAATTTAGTTAACTTATTGGTGAATTTATCAATTTCATTTGTCTTGAATTTGCAGTTTTGTGCATTTGCTAAACTTATAAAACTAAGAGCAACAAAGAATAATAGGGTTGTTTTTTTCATTTTTGTGTTTTTTATTTTACAAAGAACGTAGTTAAGGGTAAAATTTATTGGGACAAATTGCTACTATATAGATTAATTTGCTACTTTAGCGGTATGGATAAAATTAGCGAGAATATTAAGAAGTTTAGAGAACTTAAGAATATAACAAGAGAAAAAATGGCTAGTGACTTAAACATGAGCGTTAGCGGCTATAGTAAAATTGAACGTGGCGAGGTGGATCTATCTATTTCCAAAATCGAAAAAATTGCAACAACATTAGGTGTTGAGATATCTGAAATATTAAATTTTGATGCAACTCAGATATTCAATGTACAAAACAATAATCTGGTGCAAGGAATTGGAGCAAGAGCAGATAACATGCACTTTCATACAGATGATTACAAGGAAAAATATATTAAAATGTTGGAACTTGAAATTGAAAGACTAACTCAAATTGTGAAGAATAAGTAGATTAGTTTCTATTAAAAAAGAATCCTTTAGCTTTGGGATAAACATCCCTTTGCTAAGGTAAGGATTTTCAAGCACATAAAAAAACATATCTATCTAAAAATGTGAATATTATATAAAACAGTTTCAGATAGTTCTTTTGCGAATTTAAACGAAAAGAGATATCAATTTCATTAAACACAATCTCGAACATCAAAACTTAAAAATTAAGTTACCTTATTTACTCGATTACTCGATTAAACACTGGATATTAACACTAAAAACACATCGAGCCATTCGAGTAATCGAGTAAATAAAGTAATTAAAAAACAGTATTAATTTTTACATAATACCCCTTTTTAGAATAACCAAACTCGCCTATATAATTGCTTTCCTTTTTAAAGCCAAGATATTTAAGTGCTTTGCCTACCTGGTTTTTTGATAGCCGATAATTTGAATGTTCTTTATTAATATAAATTGTAATATCAGTAGAGGTCATAAAATCGCCTCCATCCACTTTTGTAGAAGCATAGAAATATTTTGATATCAATTCATATTCTAAACTTATTTCTTGATGCCTTACATTTATTCTTTCATTTTCCTCAATTTCTTCTCGGTTCAATTCATACTTAAACCCTTTTAAATAAAGTTCAATGGCTTGCCGATAAATATGATCTATATTAATTTTTTCGCGGTAACTAAAATCAATTTTACCAGTTAATTCAAAACATAACCATCTTACCGAGCCTGTTTCATCTGTTAAAAATTCATCCTTATTTGTAGAGCCAACAAAATTTGCCCTACGCCACATTGTAGTAGCTCTTTTTGCAAATGGTAACCTTAGGTTTACCTTATCTTTACTAATAACACTTTTCAACGAATTAAGCTCGGTTCTAGATAGGGTAGATAATTCATCCATATTTATTATAAAACTTGTTGCAAGGGTTATTAAACTATCCTTATCTGTTCCAATATTTTCAGCCAAATAATTAGACAAAGCTGGTGGCACTAACCACCTGCAAAATGAGGATTTTCCACTACCTTGTTCATCATGAACCAAAATAAACACTTGTTTATTAAAAACTTTTTCTTCGGTTGAACAGGCAACACATCTTACTAACATCTTCCTTAAATGATTTACAAATCTTTTTGGATCCCTAGTAGGAATGAATTCAGCTAAGTTACCGATATAGTCAACTATTGGATCGTAGTCCGATTTATCATCTAAGAGCAGCGAATAAAAATAATCTTTAAATGGGTCAAACAATGGAACAAAATCACTACCTAGTAAAGCAGCCAATTTATCTCTTGAAAAGCCGATATTTTCCTTTTGCATCTCCCTATAAATGGTATTTTCATTTAAATCTATAAATTCGATTTCATTCTTTTTCTTATACTCATATTTCTGACTTACAATATTTAAGCGGAAATCAAATTTTTCTGTAAGGTAAATTTCAGCCCGCTCCCAGTTGTTCAAGCCCTTATTTAAATTAGCATTTTCACCTGATGTATGGTAGTTGCCACTAAATGCGCTTGAAATAGCTTTTTCTATTTCTTTTGCATCAAAATCATTGGTAGCAAAAAAATTTACCATTAAATCGCAGACCGCTTCCATTTGCAAACTTTTTCGTTGGCACAAAACTGCCAAATTAAATACATAATCGTTCCTTGAACCTTCAGTAAAAGTGAAATTCTTATTATTTGCTCGAACCAAAGAGTAAAATTCCATTTTTGTTTTGTCCCATACTTTTGCATTCTTATTGACAAAAATCTTAGGGTCTGAACATAAATAAGTAAGCCGAGGTAGGTCTTTTCCGGATGGATCAATTTTTAATTGCAATACATTCTCATAATAAGCATCCATTTGATTAAAAACCTTCAGATGATCTTTTGGAATATTATTTGTGCGAATCAAAACCTTTATTCCTGTACCTGAAGGACTTATAAAAGAAGCAAAGGTGTATTCATCCTCACAAATCTTTTGAAATTGTTGGTCAATATCAGAAACATCATCTAGATCAAGACAAATAAAATTGGAATAGGTATTTAAATATTCTGTCTTCCTTTGTCCATCAAATAAACCAGAAAAAGTTACGGCTTGTAATTGACCTTTCAATTCTTCCTTTTTCTTTGGATTAGATTCAAATCTTAAAATATTTGTTTTTATTTCAAGATCTGGATCTGATTTAATTAAATCAATTACTTGAAGTATATCAATAGCTTTAGAATGTTTGTGAATTTTATTCTCAAAAATTGAAACCATCACAGGGGCTAATTTTTCTAACTTTTCCATGATTTTACCCCTTCTGCATTAAGTTTAACAAATCATGTTTGTAATAAAAGACTTTACTGCCCACTTTAGAAAACGGCAAACGACCCGTTTTACGCATGTCAAAAAAC
>CANFHJ010000086.1 GCA_947446605.1 Bacteroidota bacterium
CCTATGAATATTACCAGAAATAAAGTTTATGGTATTACTTCTAGTAGCAATTTTACTGAAGGTATTTATGGTCCTTATTATAATTATGCTTCAATCAATTTTGCAAACAACCAAGTATCATTAGCGCCAAATGGAAATTTGGGTTCGGTAATAGGTATGCATGATGCAAGTTATTATGGTGGTACTTCAAACAATTACTATAATAACTCAGTATTTGTGGGTGGTTCTGCTGGCTCAACTTCTGCAGCAAACAGTTATGCCTTCTTTAGAAATGGTACTGGTGGAATTGATGCAATTGATGTAAGAAATAATATTCTTTATAACAAACGTAGCGGAGGAACCGGTTCTAATTATGCTGTTGGCTATACCAACGGTAGTGTAATTACTCCTGCAAGCATCAATTACAACTTGATGGCTGTAACGGATACTTCTAAAGTGATGGAATTGCCAAGTGCAACTGCAACAGGTGTAAATGGCGTTAATGCAATTTATGCTGGTTCTTATAATAGCAGTTGGATGGCCAGAACCGCAGATATTCCTGCACAAACATTATTTGCAGATACAGCAGTTGCCAATTTAAATATTGTAACTGCTAACGCAAACAGTTGGTATGCAAATGGAAAAGGAATTGCAATTGCAGCTGTTACCAATGATTATGCTGGTACTGCTCGTTCTACAAGTATTGCTGCTGGTGCAACAGATTTGGGTGCATTTGAATTTTCAACTGGTACAACACCTCCTGCCGCAACAGCTTCTGCCGCTCCTGCATTAAATACAAGCACCAATTACACTTTTGCTGGTCGTAAGGTAGCAAGCATAACTTGGGGTGCAACAGGAACCGTTCCTACATCTGTAGCAGTAAATTATTATACTGGTACAACCGCACCTTCTTTGTTGGCTTCAAAAACACAATTCAATTCATACTTTGCAATTACACCAACAGGTGGTTCGGCATACACTTATAGCTTATCAATGAATTATGATTCATCTATGTTTGGCAATGTAAGTTCAACTGGAAATGCTAGAATGGCGCGTTACAAATCTCCAAATTGGAATAATGTAACAACCAGTTCGGCCAGTTCTAATGGTGGCATGTTGTCATCTGGTGCTTCATTTGCCGCAACTACTTTGCCTGCAAACTTTACGGGTACAGATAATTCTAATCCACTTCCAGTGAACTTGGTAAACATTTTCGCTAGCAGAAGAGAAAATGATGCAGTAATAAATTGGTCAACTGCTTCAGAAATGAATTGTGCTTATTTTGAGGTTGAAAGATCATTTGATGAAAATGAATTTGAATACGCTGGTTCTGTTAGAGCAATTGGAAATAGTAATAAATTAATTACCTATAGCTTCAACGATGCAGGCATCATTCCTGCAGCAACTACTGGTGTTATTTACTACAGACTTAAAATGGTTGATTTTGACGGTGCTACTAATTATTCGAAAACAGTATCAATTAATAGCAATGAATTACAAAATGCAGATCAGGTTTCAATTTACCCTAATCCATTCAACAATAAATTGAATCTAATGGTAAATGCTACTGCTGCGGGTTCTGCCAATGTTCAGTTGTTTGATATAACAGGCAAGAAATTGGTTCAATTCAACCATGCTATCATCCTTGGATTGAATAAGATTTCTACCGAACAGATTGCCGACTTGCAAACTGGTATCTATTTCATAACAGTTGAATTAAATGGTCAAACACAAACATTCAAACTGATTAAAGAATAAGAACACTTGTTCATTGCTTCATTGCAATGGCAAAAAAAAAAGGAGAGCATATGCTCTCCTTTTTTTTTTGTTTAGTTACCTGGTAAAAAATACATGTTACATAAGTCCTTCCAAGTTTGCCAAAAGTAGCTTTGCCTATTCTGTGCAAACAATCACATAAGACTTGCGAATCAAGTTCATCCTACTAAAGAAATAGGAACACGGTACAACTTCAATTTTCGCTCAGAGGTCAAGCAAATTCATTCATAGGATAATTAAAGGCATATTATACTTGATAAATAAGCTAAAAGCTGCCATAAATAATTATTTGGCACTAGTTTTACGCAGTTTGCACTTAATAAAACCGCCTATAGCCAAAAGAAAATAGCATAAAAAATCCTGCTTAAATACTTAAGCAGGATTTTTTTATTTAAAAACCATCGACTATGGACCATCGACTAAACTACTTAGCGAAATTAACAGAACGCTTTTCTCTAATAACCGTAATCTTAATCTGACCAGGGTAGGTCATTTCTTTTTGGATACGTTGGCTCATGTCAATAGACATTAAGTCTGCTTGGTCGTCGGTTACTTTATCAGATTCAACCATTACACGTAATTCTCTACCTGCTTGAATGGCAAATGCTTTTTCTACACCAGGGTAGCTCAATGCAATATTTTCAAGGTTTTTCAAGCGTTTCATGTAGTTCTCGGTATCTTCTCTTCTGGCACCAGGACGTGAACCGCTAATGGCATCACAAGCTTGGATAATTGGAGATAGGATAGAGGTCATTTCAATTTCATCGTGATGCGCGCCAATAGCATTTATCACTTCAGGGTGCTCTTTGTATTTCTCGGCAAGCTTCATACCCAACAATGCATGCGGTGTTTCAGCATCGTCATCTGGCACTTTACCAATATCATGCAATAGGCCAGCACGTTTAGCCAATTTAACGTTTAAGCCAAATTCTGCTGCCATGGTTGCACAAAGGTTGGCAACTTCTCTACTGTGCATTAATAAGTTTTGGCCGTAGCTACTTCTGTAACGCATTCTACCTACCATACGAATCAATTCTGGATGGAGGCCATGAATTTGTAAATCTATACAAGTACGCTCGCCAATTTCTACAATTTCTTCTTCTAATTGTTTTTTGGTTTTAGCTACTACCTCTTCAATGCGCGCTGGATGTATTCTGCCATCTGTTACCAAACGGTGCATAGATAAACGCGCAATCTCTCTTCTAATTGGGTCGAAACAAGAAAGGATAATAGCTTCTGGGGTATCATCTACAATAAACTCAACGCCTGTTGCTGCTTCTAATGCACGGATGTTACGACCTTCTCTACCAATAATTCTACCTTTTAATTCATCGCTTTCAATATTGAAAATACTTACTGCATTTTCAATGGCATGCTCTGCTGCGGTACGTTGAATGGTACTTAAAATAATTTTCTTGGCTTCTTTTGAGGCAGTTAATTTTGCTTCATCGGTAATGTCCTTAATTTTTGAAAGTGCTTCTGTGCGCGCTTCCTCATGTAAGGCTTCTACCATTTGTTTTTTAGCTTCTTCGGCAGTTAATCCAGCAATTTTTTCCAATTGCTTTACTTGGTTGTGAAGGGCTTTTTCAGCTTCTTCTTTTTTAATTGCAACTGCTTCCATTTGGCGCTCTAAGCTCTGCTTAATAGAATCAAGTTCAGCATCTTTGCGCTGACTTTGTTCCATTTTTTGCTTTAGGCTTTGCTCCTGTTGCTTAATTTTGTTTTCTTCTTTTTGGATGTTAGCGTTGCGTGTGTTTACTTCTTTCTCGTGTTCTGCTTTTAATTGCAAGAACTTTTCTTTGGCTTCAAGCATTTTGTCTTTTTTCATGACTTCTGCTTTTTCTTCAGCCTCCTTCAGTATCTGAGAGGATTTTGATTTAGAAAGGTTGTTATTCACGACCCACATCACCACCGCACCAGCCCCTAAGGACAGCATGGCAATAATTACTACGAATGAGTTTTCCATTGGTTTAACATTTATTGGTTTAACGTTAAATCCATTTGTTCATTACAATTGAATGTGTTTGAGCAACTGGTTTATTTTGTCCAGTTCTTTGTCCGTTTCCTTGCTACCCTCTTCGAGTTGGCGTTTTAGGGCAAGGTTCTCATTTGCAACCTCTATGGCAAACATGGCCAAAGCGTCTTGCTGGTCGCGTAGGTTAAACTGCGTGCTGTATTGCAAGAGTTTATCCTGAATGAGTTTACCGGCTGTTCTCAAATTAGTTTCCTCATTTGAGTCTACAGTGAGGGGATAAACCCTCCCGGCTATATGGATATTTATAGATAGCTCGTTCAATTGTTGTTAGGCAAATGGTTTAACAACTTTAGGCATTCATCTATTTCGCGAACATATTGGTTGATCGATTTTTTCACTTCCGTTATGTCTTGCTTTCCTAGTTGAATTCCATCAGCAAGTTTACTAATTTTATTCTTATCTTCTAATATTTCTGCTCTTTTTGTTTGCAATAGGAGTGCTTCTTCCATATTTTTAAGGTCCTTTCGCTGTTTGTCGATGGTATGCTCCAAGCTGTTTACCTGGCTCAACAAGGCGGTAACCTTTAATTTGATAAGCGCTAATTTCTCCTTCTCGGTCATTGCTTAACCTCTTAAAATGGCTCCAGCCTCCTTGGTAAAATTGGCAATCAACTTGGCCATTACCTCTTCAATTTCTTGGTCGGTAAGTGTTTTGCTATCATCTTGCAAAACAAAACTAAGCGCATACGATTTCTTTCCATTTTCAATTTTATCACCCACATACACATCAAAAGCATTCATTTGCTTGAGGATATTCGGGGCTGTTTTGGCAGCAATCTTCTCTAATTGGTTATAAGTTACGGTTTGATCCAAAAGCAAAGCCAAATCTCTTCTAACTGCAGGGAAAACAGGAATATGGTTTAGTTTAAACTTCAAATCCTTTGCCATTTCAATCAATAAATCTAAATCAATAGCTGCATACCAAAGGTCTTTGTCGAGGTCGTATTTTTTGCTCAATGCGGCATTTATATTTCCAAAAACCGCAATTTGTTTTTTCTTTACTAAAACTTGGCAGGCAACGTCAAAACGCTCGTCTGGGTTGTAAGTATATTGGTATGTGCCGAACCCAACCTTGCCCAAAATTTGCTCCAACACATTTTTAATACCAAAGAAGCCAAATTCATTTTTGCTATTGTTCCAGGTTTCGGGTTGTTTTCTTCCCAATACGGCCAATACCAAGTGCTTTTGTTCTTTGTAATTATTCAATTGGTTGGCATCACCGTTTCTTGAATAGGTTTTGCCAATTTCAAAAAAGCGCACATCGCTGTTCTTTCTGTTGTTGTTGTATTGAACCGCTTCCAAAACACTGTGCAACATATCCAAACGCATGGTGTCGAGGTCCTGACTCAATGGGTTCAAAAGCTGAACAGCATTGGCCATTTCGGTTTCTGTATAATTACTGCTTTTGGTAAGCGAATTGCTGGCCATTTCAAAAAAGCCATTATTGCTTAAAAAGTTGGCCAATTTGTTTTTGAGGTTCAAACCAAATTCATCCTTGCTAAAAGTCATTGCCGATTTAATATCGGTACCCATTTCAATATTGTTGAGGCCATAAATACGCAGAATTTCTTCTGTAATATCAATTGGGCGTTCAATATCTACACGGTAGGGAGGAACTGTTAACTCCCATTCATCCTGGCTGTTTTCGTGAATTAAAATTTGTAAATCTGTAAGAATTTTCTTTTGTGTTTCCAAAGAAATTTCCTTCCCAATCAATGCATTTGATTTGCTTGGTGAAAACAAAATAATTCTATCTGCAATTGGTTCGGGATAAACATCAATAATTTGGCTCGGAAGGTAACCACCTGCAATTTCCAAAATCAAAGCAGCCACATCATGCACGGCCTCAAAAGTAATGTTGGGATCAGTACCACGCTCATACCTAAAACTGGCGTCGGTGTTTAAGCCATGTGCTTTGGCTGCTTTGCGCACCGCAGCACTTTCAAAATAGGCACTTTCAATAAAAATATTTTTGGTTTCGGCACTAATTCCAGAATGCAAACCGCCAAAAACACCAGCAATGGCTAGTGGTCGAACCGCATCACAAATTAGGCATTCATGACCTTTTAGTTTTCTATCAACTTGGTCGAGGGTAACAATTTTTTCACCTTCTTTGGCCGTGCGCACATTAATTTGATGTCCTGCAATTTCGCTGGCATCAAAGGCGTGCAAAGGCTGACCAATACTGTGCATCATATAATTGGTGGCATCTACAATATTGTTGATAGGCGAGAGGCCAATTGCTTTTAGGTTGTTTTGCAACCATTCTGGCGAAGGCTTAACAGTGATGTTATTAATCTCAATTCCTGTATAACGCAGGCAACCACTTCCTTTGTTAAGGTTAATGGTATAAGGGTTTTCGGCCTGACCCAAAATAAGGGGTGGAATGATGGTTCTTCTTTTTTTAACGCCTAATGCGTATAGGTCTCTGGCAACGCCATAATGACTAGTGGCATCACCACGATTGGCGGTGAGACCAATTTCAAAAATTTGGTCGGCATAAATGGGAAAATAAGTGCTGGCCGCTTTGCCCACTTCATATTCATTTGGCAATACCAAAATGCCGTCATGACTTTCCCCCAAGCTCAGTTCGTCTTCTGCGCAGATCATGCCTTCGCTTACCTCGCCTCTAATTTTTGCTTTGTTTATGGTAAAAGGTTCGCCTTTGCTAGGGTATACGGTAGCACCAACTGTGGCTACCAATACCTTTTGTCCGGCCGCCACATTGGGTGCGCCACACACAATTTGTTTTTGGGTATCGCCCAAGTTAACTTGGCAAATGCGCAATTTATCTGCGTTTGGATGCGGAATGGCCGAAATTACTTCACCAATTACAATACCTTCTAATCCGCCAGGAATGGAATAATAATCTGCAATGTCCTCCACTTCAAGTCCACTACCCGTAAGCAATGCGCCAATTTCTGCGGCTGATGCTTCAGTATCTATATAGGCTTTGAGCCAATTAAAACTAATCTTCATGAATCAATATTTGCTTAATGATGTTGCGAAAATAAGAATAAAAAAGCTTTTCTATTGTGTTCTACATCGCTTTTATTTGTGGCTACAAAATGAAAAGAACATTGATAGTTGGCGCTTCAGAAAAGCCCGAGCGCTATGCCTTTAAGGCAAGTGTGATGTTAAATGAATATGGCCATGAGGTATATGCCTATGGTTTGCGCGCGGGTAAAATGGAAAATCAAACCATTGAAACCCTTTGGCCAAGCCAAGCCAATTTTGATACCGTAACGCTTTATGTAGGTCCACAAAACCAAGGTGAATATGAGGATAAAATTATTGCCTTAAAACCCAAACGCGTTGTTTTTAATCCAGGTACAGAGAATCCTGCGTTTGCTGCAAAGCTAGAAAATGCGGGCATTTCAGCTGTTGAGGCCTGCACCTTGGTTATGTTAAGAACGGGTCAGTATTAATTTAAATTTATGAAAGTTTCGGTTCGAACCGAAGCCGGTTTTCTTCCAATCTAGTAGACAAGCAGTATAAATAGCTGCATAAGTTTGGTTTTTTGTTTAGAGGTGATTTGCTTTTGATCCAATTTATTTGCAGCATTGATTTAACCAACTATGAAACCTCTTATACCCGCCGCAACTTTATTTATTATTGGCTTATTTGTATTTGCTGCTTGTCAATCGCCCAAAGAGAAAGCACTTAAAAATATTAAAGGATTGGAGAGCAACGACAGTGCTTTTAGCAATGAGTTAATGGGGCAATTGAAAACGGCGTATTTAGATTTTGCCAAAGCATACCCAGATGATGAACATGCTCCTGAGTTTATGTTTAAAGCTGCCCAACGTGCCATAGTTTTGGAGCAAGCAAATGAAGCCGTGCAATTATTGGAGGAGCTAAAAAGCAAATATCCTAAGGCAACACAAATAGAAGATGCCTCTTTCTTATTGGCGTATACCTACGAGAATAATTTAAATGAATTGAATAAAGCGCAGGAATTATACCAGGATTTTATTAAAAAATACCCTAAAAGTGAATTGGCCGAAGATGCCAAATTTGCCATGGATAACTTAGGCAAAACGCCTGAAGAGATAATCGCTAATGGCGATGATGAATAGGCCCTACAGGCTTTTATTGTTTATTTTTAAATGCTTTTTGGGGTAACTAATTTCTGCCTGCAAAAGCTGCAGAAAATCACTTCCCAAAACACCATCAATGCCCGCAAAACCAAGGTGCTGGTAGGCCGCGTTTACATGACTTAAATCCAATACAGCAACTTCTGCTTTTTTAATGGCAATGCTCCCAAAATGAATGCTGCTTAAATGGCATAGCGCCGTATTCATTTGGTTCGAACCTAAACCCACTGAATGTATTTCATTAGAAATAAGTTTTGATTTGGCAATAAATTTTTCAATTTGATGGCTATCAAAAGCAGTTTTTGAGGCACCCGTATCAAGCAGCAATCGGGCATTTTTACG
>CANFHJ010000087.1 GCA_947446605.1 Bacteroidota bacterium
GATGAATCTAATTCCCATTGAATCCAATTAGAGCCAGTAATTCCAGTTACCAAACCATTGGTAGAAGTTCCTGTTCCAATATAATTGTTAGGAGGATAATAATTAACAGGATAAGCCGCTGTTGTAAAATTATTGGTTGTTGCTTCGGCCGTATCTGTTCCATTTAAAGCAGCTACACGCCAAACATATTTTTGTCCGTAAAGTAAAGAAGTATCCTTGTAATGGTAATAAGATCCGTCGTAATTAAAACTATCTATGATACGAATATAAAAAGGACTGTGAGTACTTGTAAAAGCAGCACCAGTATCTATTTCCATAATATAACCTGTACCCCAAGTTTGCTTCCTAAAATTTAATCGAGGGCGAACAGAAACATTGGTAGCATTGGCATAGGGTGCGCCAATATTTACCATGCCAGTGTATGTTTTAAAGTAAGCTGTGAGCGTGCTTGCTGCATCTAAATCGTGAAAATACGTTACCTTATAGTGGTACCATTTATTTAACTTTAATTCATTTTTATAGCTGTAATTTCCAATATTGGTAATGGTATCTTTTAGCACAATTGTTTCGGCAGAATCACCAAATAGTATGAAATGGTATTTTGTTCCATTTAAGGCACTCCATCCGAAGTTTGTGCTTAGTCCGTATACTGTTGAGCCATTTGAAGGCGAACTTAAATAACCATTTGTCTTTACCCTAATTGGTTGATTAAACGACCAGGTTGATACTTTTCCTTGGTATTCGCAACGAATGCGATAGAAGTAATCCTTGCCAAAAAATAAATTATAAATGGTATCGGCATTGTAACCTGGAGGAATTATATGGTCTATTAATCGCGCCGTATTGTAACTCATAGTTGTATCTAACTGCAGGTGAATGCTAGACAAACCAACATTGGTCCAATTGGGAGTTATTTTTGGGTCAACCATTAATAGGGTGCTTGGGTTTCCATTTAATGTAGGTTGTGTATGAATGGTATATTTATATATACCCGACCATTGGAAGGTATCGCCATAACTGCTGTAAGATTTGGCGCGCCAGTATAAATTTCTACCGTATCCAAACAACACTGAATCGGTAAAATTGGTGTTGTTTTGGGTTCTAACTACCTTGATGGGTGAATTTAAATTGATGTTAGTATCAACTTCTATGATATAATTTATACTTGCCACACTGCTAGAGCCCATAGGGCGTAAAAGTACAATTGGACCTGTGGTGTTGTTTGCTGGAGAGTTTAAAGTTTGCGTAGCATTTGTGGTAGTAAATGACCATGTGGTAGACCATGCAGAAGTATCAACCCCAGCATATGCACGTGCACGCCAAAAATAAGTTTTTCCAATTTTCAATAATGGCGAATAAACATATTGGTTTTGGGTTGTATCCTTAAATAAACCTAAACTATTGAAACTACTGAGGGTATCAATTTGAAATTGGTAACCCTTTGCCCCTGTTACAGCATTTACATATATAAAAATATCAAATTTACTGAAAGACGATCCATTTGCAGGGCTATTATTAACTGGTGCATTGATGGCATAGCTTTGGTTCGAACCGAAAAACAAAAAAGCCAATAGTAAATAAGAATGTAGAGATTTCATTGAATTTCAAAGTTAAATATTTAATTATTAGAACAATCAAAATTTACAAACATTGAGCGGAAATTTCGTTTAATTATTTGCTAGAAATTTGCTTTAATTTGATTTTATTTTCAAAAGCAAAACATGAATAACTACCAAAGCACCCTTGCAGAACGCTTTATGCGCTATGTTCAAATTGATACTACAGCTGATCCAAATTCAGAGACACAGCCAAGCTCTATGAAGCAAAAAGACTTGAGTGCTGTTTTAGTTTCAGAACTTAAAGCAATGGGAATTGCAGATGCGGAATTGGATGAGTATGGGTATGTGTATGCAACTATTCCAGCAACTGGAAATTCAAAAGCGCCTGTGGTATGCTTTTGCGCGCACGTAGATACAGCGCCAGATTGCAGTGGCACAAACGTTATTCCGATACTCCATAAAAATTACGATGGTTCTGATATTGTATTACCCAACGAACCAAATGTTGTAATTAGTAAAGAAAAACACAGCTATTTAAAAGAGCGCATAGGTGATGATATTATCACTGCATCTGGCCATACATTGCTTGGTGCCGATGACAAAGCAGGTGTTGCTATAATTATGGATTTGGCTAATTATTTAATGGCTAATCCTAGCATTCCGCATGGTAAGGTTCGCATTTTATTTACACCTGATGAGGAAATTGGCAGAGGTGTAAACAAGGTGAATATGGAGAAATTAGGTGCAGATTTTGGTTATACGCTAGATGGCGGAGAGCGCGGTCACTTAGAAGGTGAATCGTTTTCTGCAGATGGCTGTACCTTGGTTTTTAATGGTATTAGCGCACATCCGGGATATGCAAAAAATAAGATGGTTAATGCACAGAAAGTAGCAGCATATTTTATTAGCTTATTACCAAGTGATTCTTGGTGTCCAGAGCAAACTTCGGGATATGAAGGTTTTGTGCATCCCGTGCACATGGAAGGTGGATTGGAAGAAGCAAAAGTGCAATTTATTGTACGTGATTTTGATACAAAAAAATTAAGCGAGTACGAAAATCGTTTGGAAGAAATTGCAAAAACAGCTATTGCCAAATTCCCTGGAGCTACTTATTCTATTAGCGTTCAGGAGCAATATAGAAACATGCGCGAGATTCTAGATCAACAACCGCATGTAATGAAATTTGCAGCGCAAGCTTATCAAATGAGTGGCTTAACACCCAATATTCAAAATATTAGAGGAGGAACAGATGGTTCACGTTTGTCGTTTATGGGATTGCCATGCCCAAATATATTTACAGGAGAAATGGGCATCCATAGCAAGCAAGAATATGTAAGTGTTCAGGATATGGAAAAAGCAGTTGAAGTTTGTTACAACATCCTACAAGTTTGTATGGAAAAATAGTAGTTAAAATATTATAGAAGCGATTATGAAATTGCTTCTATAATATCTTGGCGAGTGATAATATGGTAATCGCCCATTAAATCTTTTAGCATTACTGCAGCGTTGTCTTTTGTAATCATTTTACTTACCTCTTCCATAGCTGTATCGGTTGCTACAAAAGGGAATGGCGCCAACATTACTTCTTTAACCAATTTGGCTTTTACATGTTGGTCTTCCAATAACAAACTAAATAAAGCGGTATCATTTAATGAGCCTGTGAATTGCCCATTGCTATTGGTAACAGGTAATTGTGAAATAAAATATTTACGCATTAATTTCAACGCAGACTCAACGGTTTGGTCTTCATTTGCAGTTACCAATTTAAGGTGTTTATGACTTTCAATTAAATTGATGGCACGTGTTTGGTCGTTCAATAAAAATCCACGGTCGCGCATCCAATCTTCATTAAACATTTTACCCAAGTAACGTGTGCCATGATCATGAAAAATTACCACTACCACATCTTCTGGTTTAAACATGTGACGCATTTGCAATAAGCCAGCCATTGCCGAACCTGCTGAGTTACCCGCAAAAATACCCTCTTCACGCGGAATTCTTCTGGTCATCATAGCCGCATCACGGTCGGTCACCTTCTCAAAATGATCAATAATTGAAAAATCAACGTTGGCTGGAAGGAAGTCTTCTCCTATGCCTTCGGTGATGTAAGGGTAAATTTCATTTTTATCAAAAATACCAGTTTCTTTATATTTTTTAAACACAGAACCATAGGTATCTATTCCTAAAACTTTGATGTTTGGATTCTTTTCTTTTAAATATTTTCCAGTGCCACAAATGGTACCACCTGTGCCAACACCCACAACCAGATGGGTTATTTTACCTTCTGTTTGTTCCCAAATTTCTGGTCCAGTGCTTTCGTAATGGGCTGCAGAATTAGAAAGGTTATCGTATTGGTTTGGTTTCCATGAATTTGGAATTTCCTTAATTAACCTGCTAGACACACTGTAATAAGAGCGTGGGTCTTCTGGTTCCACATCGGTAGGACAAACAATTACTTCAGCTCCAAAAGCTTTGAGGGCATCAAATTTTTCTTTGCTTTGTTTATCTGTTGTGGTGAAAATACATTTATATCCTTTTATAACTGCTGCAATGGCAAGACCCATACCTGTATTGCCACTTGTACCTTCAATAATGGTATAGCCTGGTTTAATGGTTCCAGCTTTTTCGGCATCCTCAATCATTTTAAGCGCCATACGGTCTTTGATAGAATTACCAGGATTGGTTGTTTCTATTTTAGCTAAAACTGTACAAGGAAGGTCTTTTGTAATTTTATTGATTTGAACCAATGGCGTATTACCAATGGTTTCTAAAATATTCTTTTTCCACATGGGTTCAAAGCTATGAAGATTTTATGGAAGTAAAAAACCACATGATTTATTTTGATTTATAACAAATTAAGGAATATTAGCGTTTAAGGCTTGTATACAAATAAATCGGTATTTATAGCTTAGAAACAGGTATTAAAAGATTATTTTTTGCATATTTGCCCAATAAGCCCATATAGAATTGTTAAAACTAAACACAAAATTCGAACTCAATAAGTATAATAGCTTACAGTTATTTCAGTTTCTGAGGTTTGGGACGTTTTTTCTAATTTCAATTTTACTGGCAAAAATTACTTATGGGCGGTTCACCTCTGGTTTTGGAACTTTAATTATAAGTAAATACGAGATGTTGATGTTGTTAAGTTCTAGCTTAACTTTCTTCTGGGTCTCAAGTATTACCAATACTTTAATTCCGTTTTACCATGCCTCTGATGAAGAAAAACAAAAGCGCATCTTATTTAATGCTTTTGCCATTCTTACTATTTTTAGTGTAATAGCAGGTATAATTACAGCTGTGGTTGGGCACTACAAATACCCAAAAGATGCCGATTTGTTTCAAATGTTTGGCTTGGTGGTATTTTTAAATACGCCAACTTATATAGCAGATTATATTTTCTATTTAAAGGGTAAATACAAATCGCTAATGATTTGGGGAATTGTAACATTTGGTGCGCATATTATTTTATTGTGCTTGCCCATTTTTATGCGTCAGACCTTAAACTTAGCTATTAATTTATTGGTTATTTTAAGTATGATTAAGTTTAATTATACGCTTGTTTTGCTCATGAAATATTCTCTTATTTCCTTTCATACCAGGCTTATTCAAGAATTTATGAAAAAGGTTTTACCTTTTTTATTTTCAATACTATTGGCAGGAAGCATGGATTATATCAATAGTTTTATTGTTGAATATTACTTCTCTCCTATTGACTTTGCTGTATTTAGATATGGCGCCAAAGAACTCCCCATATTTTTAATTTTAGCCAATTCTTTGAGCAATATTTACAGTGGCGAAATTGCTAATTTTAACAAGAACGGGCAATTACAGGAAGGTTTGGCAAAATTAAAATTGAGTTCCACCAAACTCATGCGTTGGTTATTTCCTTCTACCATTTTATTGATTTTGGTAAGTAAATACTTTTTTGAATTGGCCTACAACCAAGATTTGATGCAAGGCTATAAGATTTTCAATATTTATTTATTGCTCATAATAAGTAGAATGTTGTTTCCACAAACCGTAATAATGGGCTTAATGAAAAATAGAATTTTCTATTTGGTAAGCACCAATTACTTAATTATCAACTGCATTTTATCCTTTTGGCTAATAGGTTTTATGGGTATTGAAGGGATTGCATATGCCACCGTTATTTCCTTTATGGTAGAGAAAATTTTATTGGTAATTTATTGTAAAATGGAAGGTGTGCCATTAAGTAAATACACTTCGGTAGCAGAATATGTTTTTTATTCTATTCTTACGCTTGCAGCCTTCTTTTTAAATCTAAGTGGCTTAATTTCTTTTTAAGTTTATCCATAAATAAATCATATTAAAAACTGACCTAGGTCATATTCATAGGAGGTGCCTGCGGATAATTTTGTGAAAACTAATTATTATCCCTATGTCGATTTATCAACAAGCAGGAAAAATCCCAAGCAAACGTCATGTAGTATTCCGCCAAGCTAATGGAAATTTATACCATGAAGAATTATTCGGTACAGAGGGCTTTGCTGGAATGTCGTCACTGGTATATCATTTGTATCCACCAACCCTGGTTAAGGAACATGGCAAGGCTTATTCGGTTCGACCCGAAGTAGCCATTGAAGACAATTTGCAAGCTAGAAGTTATTTGGGATATGATATTGAGCCCAATGCTGATTATATAAAAAGCAGAAAAACACTTTTTGTAAATGACGATATGACTATTGGCTTGGCCGCTCCTAGCAAGAGTTTGACAGAATATTTTTTCAAAAATGCAGATGCAGATGAAATGATATTTGTTCACAAAGGAAGTGGCACATTGAAAACCATGTATGGCCATATTAATTTTGAATATGGAGATTATATTATTATTCCAAGAGGAACCGTTTACCAATTGCATTTTACTACGAATGACAATAAATTATTAATTGTAGAATCTCATGGTCCAATTGAAACACCTTCGCGCTATAGAAATAATTACGGCCAGTTTTTAGAACATTCGCCTTTCTGCGAACGTGATTTAAAATTGCCGCAAGGACTTGAAACCATTGATGAACAGGGAAATTTTTTGATACAAATAAAAAAACGTGGATTGATTTACCCTTACGTTTATGGGAACCATCCATTTGACCTTGTTGGTTGGGATGGCTATTGCTATCCTTATGCATTTTCAATCTTTAATTTCGAACCAATAACGGGTAGAATTCACATGCCACCTCCTATTCACCAAACTTTTCAAGGAAAGAATTTTGTGATTTGTTCATTCGTGCCAAGATTATATGACTACCATCCAGATGCCATTCCTGCTCCTTACCACCATAGCAATATTGACAGTGATGAATTGTTATATTATGTAGATGGTGATTTTATGAGCAGAAATAATATTCAAAAAGGACAAATCACATTGCATCCGGGAGGCCTTCCACATGGACCCCACCCAGGTGCAATTGAACGAAGTATTGGCAAGCCAGCCACCAATGAATTGGCCGTAATGATAGATCCATTTAATCCGGTAAAAATAACAAAAGATGCCATGGATTATGAGCTGAAAGATTATTACCAAAGTTGGATTAGCAAGAATCCTGAAACAGTTTAATACATAAACATAAATCAATGTAGATGGCTTATTTCATAAAGCTTTTCAAGATTGCGACAAACAAAAAAAAACTAAAATTTAAACCATGCAAAACGATTTAACTGAAGTTGAAAACTTCACTTACAGCGGCGCTAAAATTTTTGATAAGGCGCAGGATTTTTTACCTATTAATGGAACAGATTATGTTGAATTATATGTGGGCAATGCCAAACAAGCAGCGCACTTTTATAAGACAGC
Organism: Bacteroidota bacterium; assembly: GCA_947446605.1. Taxonomy (GTDB): domain Bacteria; phylum Bacteroidota; class Bacteroidia; order UKL13-3; family UKL13-3; genus B1. The sequence goes on from CANFHJ010000087.1 coordinate 7,375, forward strand.
TTTTGGTTTTCAAGACCTTGCTTATGCGGGATTAGAAACTGGATTAAGAGACCGCACTTCTTATGTTTTGCAACAAGGAAAAATTAGGTTGGTTTTAACTACTCCTTTTATTCCTGAGAGTGATATGGCCAGGCATTTGCGCGAACACGGCGATGGCGTAAAAGTTATAGCCTTATGGGTTGATGATGCTTTTGATGCCTATCAACAAACTACTTCTCGCGGAGCAAAATCATATATGGAACCAATAACCTTAAATGATTCAAATGGTGAAGTGCGCATGAGTGGCATTCATACTTATGGTGAAACTGTTCACGTATTTGTTGAGCGTAAAAATTATACTGGTTTGTTTTTACCTGGCTATGAAAAATTGGAAACTTCTTATAATCCCGGTGATACAGGCCTGCGTTATATTGATCATATGGTTGGAAATGTAGAAATGGGAAGCATGGATCTTTGGTCGGAGTTTTACGCCAATGTGATGGGTTTTGCCAATTTGGTTACCTTTGATGATAAGGACATATCAACCGAATATACAGCCTTAATGAGTAAGGTTATGACCAATGGAAATGGTTATATCAAATTCCCTATTAATGAACCAGCTATTGGAAAGAAAAAATCTCAAGTAGAAGAATATTTGGATTTTTATAAAGGCGCAGGATGCCAACATATTGCTGTTGCTACCAATGATATAGTTTTTACCATCAGTGAAATGCGTAAGCGTGGCGTAGAATTTTTATATGTGCCGGGTTCTTATTACGATACAGTGAAAGAGCGTGTTGGAATTATTGAAGAAGATTTAAATGAATTGAAAAAATGGGGAATTATGGTTGACAGAGATGAAGAAGGATAC
>CANFHJ010000088.1 GCA_947446605.1 Bacteroidota bacterium
AAGAAATTTTATGAAAAGGAAAATAGCAATTATACTTTCTATTTGTGGCCTCTCTGCGGCGGCGCAAAATCAAAATGATATCTTTAGGTTTAGCAACCAAAACATTGTTGGTTCGGTTCGAACGCTAGGCCTTGCCGGTGCTTGGGGTGCTGCTGGTGCCGATTTAAGTGCGGCTTCTAATAACCCAGCAGGATTGGCCTTATACCGTCGTAATGAAATGATGGGCTCTATTGCAGTTACGGCCAATAACAGCAAAACCAATTACAATGGCGGCTTAATGAGTGATGGAAGAACCCAATTTAATATTCCAAATTTGGGTGTGGTTTATGCAATAGACAATCGTTCTATGGCAGGAACCAAAACAACTGGAATTACAAGTGGTTCTTTTGCCTTTGGTATGAATAGAATTAACGATTACCAAATGAACACGCAATTTGCGGGTACAGCTAAGAATACCACAGTAGGTAATTATTTAGCAGCGCAAGCCAATGGTTATGATAGCGGTGGTTTTTTTAATAGCAATAATGATAATTACTTACATGCTTTGGCATGGCGTGTTAGTTTAATTGATAACAATGGTGCCTCAAATAAATATGCTTCTATTTTGGATCGCATGGGTGATACCAATTACACTGTAAACCATTTTCAGCAAATTCAAACAAGAGGCAGAATGAATGAATGGTATGCAGGTGGCGGTTTAAACGTTGGAAATGTATTGTATTTGGGAGCTACTTTGGTTATTCAACATACAGAATACAGCAGTGAAAATACCTTTTCCGAAAAAGTTCTTAGCAGCAGTGTGTTAAACAATCCATATAGAAATTGCAGGATTACACAAAGCATGCAAACTGCTGGAACAGGCGTTGGGGGCAAGTTTGGCTTAATATTAAGGCCCACAAATTTCTTGCGAGTAGGAGTTGCTTACCATACACCCATTCGTTTTAACATGACAGATCATTACCAAAATTCAATTGCCATGAATTACAATGGTGTTGTCTATACCCAACCTAGTGAAGGGCGCAAAGATTATTACAAATACCAAATTATTACGCCTGAAAAAATAATGGCAAGTGCATCTTTAATAGTAGGGAAATTAATGATTTTAAATGTGGATGTTGAAAATGTAGATTATACCAAAGGGCGTTTACAATCCATCGATGGCCTGGCAGATTATGCAGATGCAAACCAAAAGAATGCAGCGGAATATGGCAAAGCGCAAAATTACAAAGCTGGGATTGAAGTATGCGGTAAGTATACCCGTTTTAGAGCAGGATACGCTTATTTAGGAAGTCCGTTTAATGAGAGTGTGGTAAGTAAAAGTTTTGGTTCGAAACAACTCTTAACTGCGGGTTTTGGTTGGATATACGACAATACCTATTTTGTTGATTTGGCTGTAACAGATAGAATAGGAAAAGATTTTATTACACCATATGAAGGCGTGCCAACATCGGCAGTGAATACCAGTAATAAATACAATTTTATGATTGGTGCTGGAATGAGATTCTAATAAAAACCAAGACATAAAAAAAGGCTGAACAGTTGATCTGTTCAGCCTTTTTTTATGTCTAATATTAATTCAGAATTATTCTGATTTTGAAAATGCTTTTGATATAGTTTGTGCGCCATCTTTAAAACGGATGAAATAAATACCGTTTTGTAAATCTGCAATACTGATTTCAGTATCTAAACCGCTGTAGCTAATGCTTTTTACTTTTGAACCAAGTACATTGTAAATATCAATGGTAAGGTTTTCTTTGGTATAATATTTAATGGTTAAACGGTCTTTAGCAGGATTAGGGAAGAAGCTAAATTCTCTGTTGTATTGAACTTCTTTAACAGCAGTAACCCATGCGTTTATTTGAAAATCTAATGTATCGCCAGCAGCGTTTGGATTGCTCTTAGGATAAACATGAATTTTAGCTTTACCAGTTCCTGGTTTGCCATTAGGAGCGAAATCACCTTTGAATTCTCCAGTTTTTCCATTGCCTAAAGTAAAAGAACCTGTTGCGCCAATATTCAATGCACTTTGGCAATTGAAAGGATCGCACAAACCAAATTCCCAGCCGCTTGGTGCTGTTAAGTCAATAATAGCCCATTCAAAAACTGTATCAGAGCTGTTATTTGTAAAAACAGATTTGGCATCAATTTGAAAGTTGCTATTTGGTCCTTGGTTTTTAGCCAATTTAGGGTTGAAAGAAATGTTTTGTGCAAAGCTTAATTGGATGGTAAACAATGCAACAATATAGAGTATTAGTTTTTTCATAGTATTCAATTTTAGGTTTCAATTCAGTATTTTCGCTTCTGAATCTGTTTCTAATGCTACAAAATTACAATTAAATTTGTTAAAATTATACTAAAATCAAATGAAAATCATGGTAATAAACGGTCCGAACCTGAATTTACAGGGAATTCGCGAGCCTGAAACATACGGAACAGTTAATTTTACAGATTTGTTAAAGGAACTTCAAGCCCAATTTTCTGCGCATGAGATTGGTTATTTTCAGAGCAATGTAGAGGGTGAAATTATCAATTGTTTGCACGAGGTAGGTTTTTCATTTGACGGCATTGTTTTGAATGCTGGCGCCTATACGCATACATCTATTGCCATTGGTGATGCAGTTGCGGCAATTACAACTCCAGTGGTGGAGCTTCATATTAGTAATTTGGCGAAACGTGAAGAGTTTAGGCAAACTTCATTCATTGCCCCACATGCCAAAGGTCAAATTATTGGTTTTGGAATGAGCGGTTATGTATTAGCCATTCAAGCTTTTGTTTAGCGTAAATTTTGAATGTTTTTTAAGTCGCTGAACTTTTGTTTTCTAAGTACAAAATGTTCAAAAAACACGGCATTTTTATAAATACCTTTTACTTCATTGCTGTGCACATTTCTTTCAATATGATTGCGTTTGTGCCACCATTTTTTAATTTTAAAAAAGAAATCTGAATGCGCTTTATGAACCGAAGCACTGTGTTTTGGTTTGCCATTTAGAAGGAAAAATACAGATCCAATTAAATCCAATGTAGACCTTACAGGAATAAGCCACCACAAGCGATGGGTGTCTTCATTTTTGAGCATCATTTGTAAGGAGTTTCTAAAATTTAAATAGGTCTTTTGTGGATTTCCTTTTTGCAATGTGCTGCCTCCTAAATGATACACGGCACTTTCACCACAATACCAAATTTGATAGCCTGCCAATTGCAAGCGCCAGCATAAATCTACTTCTTCCATGTGGGCAAAGAAATGTTCATCAAATCCGTTTACTTGGTGAAATGCTTTAGATTTAATAAACAAGCAAGCGCCACTTGCCCAAAAAACGGGCAGGCTGTCGTTGTATTGTCCATTGTCTTTTTCGAGGTGTTCAAAAATTCTACCCCTGCAAAAAACATAACCCAAATGGTCTAAGAAACCGCCTGCGGCTCCCGCATATTCAAAATATTCAGGTTTGTTGTATTGTAGTATTTTTGGTTGAGCAGCAGCTATTTTTTCGTCTTTTTCCAACAAGGCAATCATTGGTTCAATCCAAGATGGATTAACCATAACATCATTGTTGAGGAGTACGTAATAATCTGCCTTTATTTCTTTGAGTGCATGGTTATATCCGCCTGCGTAGCCATAGTTTTGGTCTAAAACCAAGGTTTGAACCATTGGGTAGTTTTTGTTTACCCAAGCAACAGAATCGTCATCTGAATGGTTATCGGCAAGAATAATTTGCAGGTTGGGGTAAGTGCTTGCTGAAACACTAGGGAGAAATTGTTCTAATAATTCTCTTTTGTTCCAATGAATAATAACAACCGCTACTGAAGGATTACTCATTTATTTTCTCCTTCTTTTTTTGTTTGTAAGGCACATAAATAAATCTAGCATCGCCAGGGGTAATTAACAAAATACACATGGTTTCTTTAGGATTTTTAAAGTTGCGTTTAAAATCCTCTTCGCGTTCGGCCAAAACTAATTTCTTTTCTACCAATTCCTCCAAGGTGCTTGCATGTATGGTAAATTCGCGTGCATAATCTGCGCCTAATAAAATAGGTTCTCCCAATTTTACTTCATGTTGATGGGCAATAAAAACAGGGTATTGCGTAAAATTTTCTTTTAACAAATCAGTGGCAACTTCTTTAATCATGGGACTATAGAAGTCGAGGTCATCTGCCAATATTTCCAATAATTTTTTTAAGATTTCTTCTTTGTCCATTATTTTAATTCAAGTAAAGCAATATTTTCTACATGGTGGGTATGCGGAAACATATCTACAGGTTGTACTTTTTTAACTTCGTATGCCTCGCATAGCAAAGCAATGTCTCTTGCTTGTGTGGCTGGATTACAGCTTACATAAACAATTCTTTTTGGGCGTACCTGCAACAGTTGGTTAATAACATCATCATGCATTCCGGCACGAGGCGGGTCAGTAATAACTACATCTGGTTTTCCGTGCTGGTCAATAAATTCTGCTGTAAGCAGGTCTTTCATATCACCTGCAAAAAAATCTGTATGCTCAATTCCGTTGAGTGTTGCATTCTTTTTGGCATCTTCAATGGCTTGTGCTACGTATTCTATACCTACTACTTTTTTTGCAAGTTTTGAAACAAATAGTGCAATGGTACCAACGCCAGTATATAAATCATACACCAATTCTTCTCCTGTTAAACCTGCAAATTCTCTGGCTTTTTTGTAGAGTTCAATGGTTTGGTAGGCATTGGTTTGAAAGAAAGATTTTGGTCCTATTTTAAATTGCAAATCCTCCAGTTTTTCAATAATAAAATCTTGACCAGCGTATACCTTTACCTCTAAATCGAAAATGGTATCGTTGCCCTTTTCATTTATTACATAAAGCAAGGAAGAGATTTCAGGAAATCCTTGGTGTATATGGTTAAGTAAGGCTTCTCTTTTTTCTTTGTCTTCATGTCCAAAGCTCACAATAAGCATCCATTCACCTTGAATATTATTACGCAAAGTAAGGTTACGCAAGAATCCCGTTCCACCATAAAGATTAAAGAAATCAAAATCGTTGGCAATGGCAAAATCTCTAATGCTATTTCTAATGGCATCATTTAATGGCGCCATCAAATGGCAGGTAAACAAATCAAAAACTTTGTCGAACCTACCGGGAATATGGTAACCTAAACCGGCATTTTCTGCTTTACTCAAGGTGCCTATATCTACTTTATTGCTTAGCCATTTTCTATCTGTGCTCGAGAATTCTACTTTATTTCTATAGTGGGTTGTTTTTGCCGAACCAAGAATTGGATCGATGGGAGGGAATGGAAATTTGCCAATTCTTTCAAAAGCGTCTTGCACTTGTTGCTGCTTATAGCGCAATTGAGCTTCGTAACTCATTTGCTGCCATTTGCAACCTCCACAGGTGCCAAAATGTTCGCAAAATGTTTCAACCCTATCTCCAGAAGCTTTTACAATTTCTGTGATGGCCGCTACCTCAAATCTTCTTTTGTTTTGAACAACTCTGGCATTTACTATGTCACCTGGCACTGCATATTCTACCATTACCACCATTCCGTCAGGCCTGGCAATGCTTTTGCCTTCGCTGCCGGCGCTTACAATTTCTAGGTTTTCATAGAATTTAGGTGTTTTACTTTTCTTTCCCATCTGGCCAGCAAGATAAGCAAAAAGACTAGAAGCGCGAATTGGGTTCGACCCAAATTGGGCGGATAAAAATGAAATTTTACGGAGCTTTTGGTGGGCCTGCTTAAATTAAATTTACCTCAGGGTGAATGGTAATGCCAAAATTTTCTTGAACCGAGGCTTGAATGGCTAGTGCCAATTGGTATATTTCATTACCAGTTGCATCACCGTAATTAACTAAAACCAAGGCTTGGTCTTTGTGTGAACCGGTATTCCCAACTTTTTTACCTTTCCATCCGCATTGTTCAATAAGCCAACCTGCAGGTACTTTAATTTGATTGTTAGGCGCTGGGTAGCCCGGTATGCCTGGGTGTTCAGCTTTTAATTTTTCGAATAATTCCAAAGGTATTTCTGGATTCTTGAAGAAACTTCCTGAATTGCCAAGTACTTTTGGGTCGGGCAATTTAGATTGACGAATGGCTATAACAGCTTCGCTAACTTCCTTGATACTGGGTTCGCTAATTCCTTTTTGTTTTAAAACATCTTGAATAGCGCCATAGCTCGTATTAGGTTTGGGATTTTTAGATAGCTTAAAAGTAACGGCAACTATGATGAATTTGTTTTTTTGATCGTGTTTAAAAACACTTTCTCTATAGCCAAATTTACATTCCGCATTGGTAAATTTCACCAATTTGCCACTTTCTATTTCTATAGCAAACAATTCTTCAAAAGTATCTTTAATTTCTACCCCATAGGCGCCAATGTTTTGCATTGGAGCTGCACCTACGCAGCCTGGAATTAAAGAGAGATTTTCAATGCCACTCAAATTTTTACCTACGCAATATTGCACAAAATCGTGCCAAAGCTCGCCGCACATGGCTTTTACCCATACATGGTTTTGGTCTTCCTTAATGGCATCCATGCCTTTCAGATTCATTTTAATAACCATGCCATCAAAGTCTTGGGTGAGTAAAATATTACTTCCGCCACCAATCACTAATTTTTTTCTTTCAAAAAGGTTGAATGTAGTGCACAAAACTTGTACTTCTTCTACCGTCTTAACTTCCACAAATTGTGCGGCTTTAACGTCAATGCCAAAGGTGTTAAACGGTTTAAGTGATATGTTTTGATAGATAACCATGTTTGCATGGCAAGTAAAGAAATACATTTGAAAAAAGCGATATAAAAAAAATATTCTATTTTGCGGGTCATGAACAAGCAATTTCAGCTATTAATCAAGAGGTTTTCTATTGCACTTGTTGTTTCAAGCCTTTGTAGACTCTTGTTTTTTGTTTTGAATCCTTATTTTTATTCATTTTCAATTGGTGAAATTGCCAATGCGTTTTATTTTGGCGTTTTGTATGATATTTCTGCCTGCGTTTATTTAAACCTACTTTTTATTGCCCTTCATTTATTGCCGGGCAGGTATTTTTACACCTCAAAAATCCAAAAAGTATTGTTTGCTTTATTTATGTTGATGCAATTTGTTACTTGCTTTTTTAATTTGTTAGATACCGGTTATTTTCCAATAGCAGGTAGACGCAGCGGAATAGATGTGTTGGGTATGATTAATGAATTGGATGGGGTATTTTACAATTATTTAGGAGATTATTGGTACCTAATTATTGCTTTAATTAGCTTGGTTTTAAGTTCTTACTATTCATATAAAAAAACTTATTTATTTGCTTTATCCTTCATTGAAAATGATAAAAAGGAAGGCGTATTGACAGCTATTTTTTGGAGAGTTTCGGTTCTTGCTTTGTCATTTATTGGTGCCCGTGGTGGCTTTAATTTATTGCCTTTAAATCCATTTGATGCGGCCCGACAAACGCGGGCAGAATTCATTCCCCTGGTGGTAAATACACCTTTTAATATGATTATAAGTACCCAGCAGGCGGGTTTAAAAGAGAAGAATTATTTTGAAGGTGGAAATGAACTGAATTGGTTCGATCCGATACAGCAATATGGATTTGATTCTTTGTCTGTAAAGCCTAAAAACATTGTTCTAATTATTGTTGAAAGTTTAGGTAAGGAATATGTGGGCTATTACAACCATGGCAAAGGGTATACTCCTTTTTTGGATTCGCTCATGGGGCACAGTGAAGTGTTTTTACATGCTTATTCAAATGGTAAAAAATCAATTGAAGGAATTCCGTCTATTTTATCTTCAATGCCTAGCTGGATGGCAACGCCCTATTTGGGCAGTTTTTACCAAGGAAATAACCTAAAAGGTATTGGCGCTTATTTGCAAGAAATGGGTTACGATGCCAGTTTTTACCATGGTGGAAGAAATGGCACCATGAGTTTTGATAATTTTATTGCTACCAGCAAAGGTGGTTCTTATTTTGGAAAGAATGAATATCCTAATCCGGAGGACGGTGATGGGCATTGGGGCATATACGACATGCCTTATTTGCACTATTTTGGAAAGGAATTAACGCAGAAAAAGGAGCCATTTTTTAGTTCAGTTTTTACTTTAAGTTCCCACCATCCTTATAAATTGCCTGCTGATAAAATAAATTCATATAAAAAAGGTACCATGCCAATTCATCCTACCATTGGCTATGTTGACGATGCTTTGAGGCAATTTTTTAAGTATGCTAAAACACAGGCTTGGTATGCGCATACAAGCTTTATA
>CANFHJ010000089.1 GCA_947446605.1 Bacteroidota bacterium
AAAAATTACTCGCGAAATTTAACCGCTTATTTTAGGTACGATCCGGATAGCAATAATGGCATGTACAGAGATTTTGGTAAGCCTGTGGAAATGGGCAGTTACAGCATTAGTTACAGCGTAATAAGAACGGCATTTTCTAAAGAAGACAACAATGGCGTGAGCGAAGTGTTTAAACAATTTGAGGCCAATAGGCTTGATATTGCCAAACGTTTGGCTTTGCAAAGAGGGGTGGGTATACCAACAGATACTTTCCCAACAGGCTATGGTCCTTACCAACAAGATGTTTTGATTCCCGCATTTTTAGCTGCCTACAGAGGCGTTTCAACCAGTAGTATAGGCTTAACACCTTTTCAAAATTTACCTATTCCAAATTGGAAAGTAACCTATAATGGCTTGAGCAAAATTGCAGCTATCAAAGAATTTGCATCCAATATAAATATTCAATCGGGTTACCAGAGTACTTATAATGTTTCTGGCTTTCAAACCGTAATGGATACTACCAGAAACACCACTTTGAGTTCAGATTTTGCGCCAAGTTATGTGATTCGTCAGATCTCCATTACAGAACGTTTTGGTCCGCTTATAGGAATAGATGTAACTTTGGTGAGTAACATTACTACCAGCTTTAAATACAACCGCGATAGAACCATGAATTTGGCATTAGGTAACAGACAATTAAACGAACAAAAGGGAACAGAGTTTGTGTTTGGAATTGGCTATAAAACCAACAAATTGGTATTGCCATTTATGATTGGTGGTCGCAAAAAAATGTTGAAGAACGATATCAATTTCCGCTTTGATTTCACCATTCGTGAGAACCAAACCAAGGTGCGTAATTTGGATAGGCCAACCAATGATCCATTATCTGGGCAAAATGTGTTGAGCATAAAACCAACCATTGATTACATGATTAATGAGAAATTGATGTTGCGTATTTTCTACGACCGCAGAAGAACCAATCCGTATACATCCAATTCATTCCCAACTATTATTACCAGCGGAGGATTTTCTATTCGCTATACCATTCAATAACAATGGATTTTTTGTCTGATGATTTGCAAGCGTATTGTGAGGCACATAGTGCCGAGGAGCCTGCAGTATTAAAGAAACTCAATAGGCATACCCATGCCCAAGTATTGCAGCCACGTATGCTCAGCGGGCATTTGCAAGGCCGTTTTTTAGCCCTATTAAGCAGTTTGGTTCGACCCAAATATATTTTAGAAATAGGCACTTATACGGGCTATTCTGCCTTGTGCCTTGCAGAAGGTTTAGCGGAGGGAGGAAAACTTATTACCATTGATGTAAACCCCGAATTAGAGGACATGGTAAATAGCTTTATAGCAGAAGCTGGAATGGCAGGAAAAATTCAGCATATTATTGGCGATGCTTACCAAGTAATTAGAACCTTGCCCCAAACATTTGATATGGTTTTTATAGATGCAGATAAAAGCAGCTATGCCAAGTATTATGATTTGGTGATAGAGAAACTCAATCCTGGTGGAATTATTTTGGCCGATAATGTTTTGTGGAGCGGTAAAATAGTGGATGAAAAAGCCATTGCCAAAGACCGGGACACCCAGTTATTGGATGCCTTTAACAAAAAGGTGAATGCCGACGAAAGAGTTAGCTGCATGCTGCTTCCCTTACGCGATGGCATGATGATGATTAGAAAGAAGTAAGCAATTATTTGTTAAAATTTTCTTGGATTACACCAGCAAAAGCTGGGTATAAGGCCTTAGAAGAAGCAATGATAGATTTGCTAAATACGCAATCTGTAGCCCCTTCAAAGGTACTTACAAGTCCACCTGCTTCTTCAATTAAGCAAATGCCGCCGGCAATATCCCAAGGACTTAAGCCGTATTCAAAAAAACCATCAAAACGCCCACAGGCAGTATAGGCAAGATCTATGGCAGCACTGCCCATGCGGCGCATGCCTTGTGAGTTTTTCATGAAATACTTCAGTGTATTGAGGTATTGGTCCATGGCTTTAAAATCATAATACGGAAAGCCTGTTGCCAATAATGATTTGTTTAAATCTGGGTTGTTTTTAACAGAGATGCGGTGTCCGTTTAACCAGGCGCCACCATTTTGCCAGGCATAAAACATTTCGTCTTTGTTTACTTCATATACCACACCCATTACCACTTTGTTTTGGTGCATGAGCCCAATGCTTACGCTGTATACGGGCAAATCGTGAATAAAATTGGTGGTACCATCTAATGGGTCTATGATCCACATCCATTCTTTTTGTTCGGTGGCAATGGTTTGTTCTTCTGTAATAAAGCCAGCATCTGGCAAAATTTTAGAGAGACCTTTTACCAATAATTCCTCTGCAGTTTTATCTACATAGCTTACCAATTGGTTGAAACTTTTTATTTCAACTGCGCCCATAGAAAAGTTTTGACGTTCTGTTTTAATGAGCGTACCGGCCTCGCCAGCCACAAGGCAGGCATTTTGGCAAATGGTTTTTAGGTCTTGCATTGTTATTTATTTGGTGGGTAAAATTAAGTGAAAGGTTAAATATATTCAGCACAATTCTGCTAATATTGTGCACGCATGAATTATCCATCTTCCCTCATTGAAGAGGCAGTAAACGAATTGTCTAAGTTTCCCGGCATAGGTAAAAAATCTGCCTTGCGCATGGTATTGTTTTTATTGAAGCAACAAGAAGCGGAAGTGGTAAAGATGGGAGATGCCATTATTAAGTTGCGCAAGGAAATTAAATTTTGCACGCGCTGCAACAATGTGAGTGATGCCGAACTTTGCAATATTTGTGAAAATCCAAAACGCGATCAGCAGACCATTTGTGTGGTAGAAGATTTACGCGATGTAATGGCTATAGAAAACACCAATCAGTTTCATGGCACTTACCATGTATTGGGTGGTTTAATTAATCCTATTCAAGGAATTGGTCCGGAGCAGCTTAAAATTGACAGTTTACTTAAGCGTGTAAAGGAAACAGAAGCAAAAGAGATTATTATGGCCCTTAGTGCCAATATGGAGGGCGATACTACGGTATTTTATTTGAGCAGAAAATTGCAGACCCTACCGGTGAAAATTAGCACCATTTCTAGGGGTATAGCCGTTGGCGGCGAATTAGAATACGCCGATGAAATTACTTTGGGACGTTCTATTTTAGGTAGAATTCCTTATTCGGTGTAAACCTATTTGGTAAAATAAATCCGTTTTGTAACAATTCTTTTTTAAATTTGGTATTATATAGATGTTTCTATGAAATACCCTGTACTTCTTATTATTCTATCGTTAATTTGCTTGCAAAGCAATGCAAAAGTATTGTTGACGGGAGAAGTATATGGTGGCAAGGGATACCAATTTGCTACACAGAATTTTTTTGATGCCAAAGGAAATCGTTACCAGGTAGTTGTTTATGATAGCGCTTTTGTGGTTGATAGTTTGGGAAGCCCGGTACAAATAGATGCAATTGGCGCTAAGATGACGACGGCGGTATTAAAATTTGATTCATCTGGAAAATATTTAAATCATTTTAGAATAAATTTTGTATCTAATACGGCCTCCTTAGATATGAAATTTGGCAAAAACAATGATATTTATTTTTCATGTTTTTACCCCCAAACGGATTCATTACTCATTTACGATTCTAGAAAAAATCTTTATCAAAATATTAAAGCAAATTATAATCGCAGAAATTCTGAATCAAAATCTGTTTATGCTTATGTAATTTGTAAGTTAAATTCATCTGGTATATTTTTATGGCATAACCTATTATTTAGGGAAACAATATCAAGTTCTGGTTTTTACGCAAATGGTGCTTTGAACATGTGTATAAATAATGCTGATGAAATTCGAGTATTGTTTCCAAATGTTAGGTTAAGATCGTCTAATTCCCCTGATACTATTGGCTGCATGAATGCAGTGGGAATGAAGAGTATTTTCCAAGTTTCGACGCAATACCCGCTCTTTGTTTTTTCATCTTTAGGCGCCCTGTTAGGAGTAAAAGAACCTTTTAAAAATAGATTTTCAAATTTTCAACGAGATAGCATAATTAATTATTACGACTATAGCAAAGAAGTAAGATGGGTTAGTGATGGAAAAAACAATTATGCTTATCTGAATATGTATTTTACTAGCCTAGATTCATTTAATAGTGCGCCAAAAGTGCCAATTAGTAAAGGGAATTTATTTATGCTTTTGAAAATAAATGATGTTGATAGTATTGAATGGTTAAAGGTTTTATATAAGGGAAAAGAAAATATAGGATATGCTTCTAATTTATTCTGTGACCTAGATGTAGATACTTTGAATAGAAAGATTTTTTTCAATTTAATTTTTAGCCCCCTTAGTTATCTTTCTATTTTTAAGAACTCACTCAATAATGGTTCAGGAAATAATTTTATTTTCCAATTTGATTTTGGAGGTAATTTATTACAAGAAGATTCTTTTAATGTAGGAACAAATTTGTATCTAAATTCCTTTGATTATGTTCATAGGCAGAGGGTTTCGGCAGGACAAATTAATGGAGCAGATATAAAATTTCAATCCTTTTTGCCAACTACACTTTGGTATAAAATTTTTACTGGAATAATTGTATTTGATGAAAATTCAAATTTGGTTAAATCTGTCTATCCAATTGTTAGCAACGCTAATCAACTAAGTTCAACTATTTCTTTTAACCAAACTGATTATTGCAGCAATATTGTAAATTTTTTAGGTCAAATTTATTTTTGTGGTTGGTTTCTAGATAGCATAAATTTTAATTGTAAAAACATTTATGCTACATCAAACGACCTTAACTCAGTAGGCTACTTAAAATGTGATGGTTTTGTAATTTCTATTCCACTTCCCCAAAATGTTTATTTTTTTTCATGCGGAAAATATACTTCCCCAAGTGGTAAATATGTTTGGGACACGAGTGGATTATATTTGGATACAATTCCTAGTTTAAATGGTTGTGATAGCATTTTATTGATAAACCTTCAAATTGGTTCAAATACGGTCCAATTAGATACCATTGTAAAATATCAATTTATTTGCCCAAGCAAAAAGCATATTTGGAGCAACAGTGGTAATCATTTAGATACTCTTAGAAATGCAGCAGGTTGCGACAGTATTTTAAACATTCACTTAACAGTGCTAAGTAATAGAAATACTATTGATACGAATAACTGTCATCCAATTTCTTCAATTAGCAAATTATATAATTTAAAAACTTCTGGTGTTTATTTGGATACCATACCGAATTCTTTGGGAGGTGATAGCTTACTTACCATAAATTTCAATTTATTATCCACTACAAGTAGTATTGATACAAGTTTTTGCAATTTAATAAAAAGCCCAAGTGGTAGATATATTTGGATAGCAAGCGGTATTTATTCTGATACACTTAGAAACAGCAAATTTTGTGATAGTGTAATCACAGTTAAATATGTTAGAACTGCCACCTCGATTTCCCTGAATTATGCAAATTGCGATAGTTTGGTAGCTCCAAGTGGTAAGTTTACTTATAAAAATTCAGGCAACTATGCCGATACTCTTTCGACGAAAATGGGTTGTGACAGCATAATTTTTATTAATTATAAAAACCTGCAATCTAATCATAGCTTATTTATTAAATTATGCGATTCATTGGTTTCCCCAAGTGGAAAATATATATACAGGAATAGTGGTATTTATATTGATACTATTAAAAACATCTCTGGATGTGATAGCATTCTAACTTTAAATTTAATAAAATCAACAAATCAATTAAGTGTTTCAAAATCTAACGACATTAATTGTGAATTTAAATCAGCAACTTTGATTGCTACTGGAGCCCTCGCCTATTCATGGAGTCCAATTTTTGGCTTAAATAACTCAAATGTTTCTTCACCTATTGCCTTCCCTGAAATCTCAACTGTTTATACGGTTCGAGCAATAGATTCAAATAATTGCACTTTTTTGGATAGTATTTTATTAAAGGTGAATGTTTCTGATAGCCTTCATACTTCAACCAATGTAATTACGCCAAATGATGATGGTTATAATGACTGTTTTTCAATTCAAAATATTGGCGATTTTAAAGACCTTAATTTTCAAGTTTATAATAGATGGGGCGATTTGGTTTTCCAATCAAACGATCCTCATTGTTGCTGGATGGGCAATTCTAGCAATGGCAAATCCTTATCCGAAGGAGTTTATCTTTATATTTTGGATGGAAAATCAATTTGCAATCAAATAACAACTTTAAATGGTTTTATTACCATTTTGCAATAGAAGTTTTATTCTAAAAATTCAAGTTTTCTTTAAAGCGCGCTGCTAAATAATTGTTTTATAAGCCATATTTTTCATTCAGCTGCTTAATGGATTCCTCTCCTGTGAGGTATGTGCTTTCGTCTTCTTGTAAACGCTCTTCCAGAATTGTTTTCATTTCTGCACTTAACTCAAAATCTATTTTTGTTTCCATCATTACTTTAATAATACTATTTGTTGTTTTTAATCTTGAAAATTGAAAATTACATTGAATTTAAATTATCCGTAGATTTTTTTGGTATTAAAGACCGTAAAGCACTCTTTATCAATTATTTTAGTATTGGCTATTGGTGCTAATTATAAAATACAGTAAATTAACTAAATATTGGTTCGGCACAATAGAAAATCAAAGCTTTTAACGAAATGACAATTATCATTTTAAAACAAAAGATTTTTAATGCATCTTTGGGATACAAAACAATCAATATTTGTAAATAAAAACCATATGGGATCAGGTTCTTTAATTTCACTTATTCTTGCCGCAGTTGCTTTTTCTGCTGGCGGTTTAGCAGTAGCAAAATTTCTTACCAAAGGAAGTACCAATGCGCAAAAGGGTCAAACCTACGAATGTGGCGTTCCTACTAGTGGTTCGCCATGGAATCAATTTCATGTGGGCTACTATTTATTTGCCCTCATCTTTTTAATTTTTGATGTGGAATTGGTATTTATGTACCCTTGGGCAGTAGTGGTAAAAAAAGTAGGAATGCCTGCTTTATTTGAAATACTTGTATTCGTATTTATTTTGTTCATGGGATTTTTATATGCCCATAAAAAAGGAGCTTTAAAATGGATGTAAAAATTACCGAACCCTCTTTACCCTTTCCGGGTAGCATTCAAGACACCCCCGGAGGTGGCATTGTATTAAGTAAATTAGATGATGTAATTAATTGGGCGCGCTCCAATTCTGTGTGGCCTTTAACCTTTGCCACCAGTTGCTGCGGTATTGAAATGATGAGTGCTGCTTCTGCCAAATATGATTTTAGCAGGTTTGGTTTTGAAGTTGCCCGCGCTACACCTAGGCAAGCCGATGTTATCATTATTGCCGGAACCATTGTAAACAAAATGGCACCGGTTTTAAAACGTTTGTACGACCAAATGCCCGATC
Source organism: Bacteroidota bacterium (assembly GCA_947446605.1). GTDB lineage: Bacteria > Bacteroidota > Bacteroidia > UKL13-3 > UKL13-3 > B1. Next base: position 7,373 of record CANFHJ010000089.1, read on the forward strand.
CAAAATATGTGATTGCCATGGGCGCTTGTGCCATTAGTGGTGGTCCGTTTTTTTACAATACCTATTCGGTGGTAAAAGGGGCAGATCATATTATTCCAGTGGATGTATACATTGCTGGTTGTCCGCCTCGTCCGGAAGCCTTGCTGCATGCTTTAATTACTTTACAAGAAAAAATTAGAAGTGGTTTAACGCGCGATCAAATTCGTGCTCAATTTTCTGAAGATGGGAAATGATGAATTGTTAGAAAAGCTGAAGGAACTTTTTCCGGATGCCAGCATAGAACAAGGCAATGATTGGCCTGAGCTACTATTTGAACATGCACAAGTTGCAGATGGAAAGTTTTTAGAAGTAGTGCAAACACTAAAATCTACCAACGAATTTTTGTTTAACTATTTGTTCTGCGAAACCTGTGTGGATTGGAAAACACATTTCAATATGGTATACCATTTGGAATCTACGCAATACAGACACAGCATGGTGTTGAAGGTTAAACTCAACCACGAGCAACCCAGCATTGATTCGCTTTCATTTGTATACCGCACGGCAGAAATGCACGAACGTGAAATATTTGATTTGTTTGGCATTGTATTTACCGGTCATCCTAATTTAAAACGCATTATTCTTACCGAAGATTGGGTGGGCCATCCCTTGCGCAAAGATTATGACGACCCTATTAATATGATTAAGCTTTAAGTGTTATGATAGAAGAAATAACAACCGCTAAAGAGGGTGAAATGGTCATTAATATTGGTCCGCAACATCCATCTACCCATGGTGTATTACACCTTCTTATTACGCTTGATGGCGAAACCATTAAAAAGCTTGAACCCAA
>CANFHJ010000090.1 GCA_947446605.1 Bacteroidota bacterium
GCTTTACCATCAGCAACATCACACACGCTAATTTGTGTTGGATTGCTTACATCTAAAAAATAAATACTATCGGTACTACCTGCAATAATGTATTCTTTCTTGCTAAGTGAATCATAGTAACCAGTAAGATCGTTCCAAATTTGATAGCCGTTTAACCTTGGCAACTCAGGTTTATTCCAATGTCCTAATAGTGTTATTTTATCAGAAATATTTTGTGCCGAACCAATATTGCAGCAACTAAAGAGTGCAATGAATAGAAAGAATTTTATGTTTCCCTTGCTAAACATTACTGCTTTAAAATCTTTTTTCTGTAAATGCCATCGGCACTGGAACACTCAATAAAATATAGGCCTTGCGCTAAATACGACAAGTCTATTTCTACCCTATTTTCATTTACAAATAATTGCATTTGTAATTCACCAAAAGTGTTAAAAACCTTAATTTGATTGAAGTGAATTCCTTCTTTACTAATTTTTATTTTCCCATTACTAGGGTTAGGAAAAACAGTAATTTCATTGTGAATCTTTTCAATTTCTTCCGAACCAAGCAAGGCGCTATCAATTTCAAAAACAAAAATTCCTGCCGTTAAATCACTTGCAATAATATGTTTGCTGGGTAGGTAGGGATAAATTCCCCAACAACCTTTATAACCTCCGTATACCTCTGGAGAAACAGGATGCGTATCATACCAAGCTGCTTTTATAGGATTACTAGGATCAGTAATATCATAAACCACAACACCATCATGGTAAGCAGATACATAAGCAAAATTACCATACCAATAAGCATTGTGAGAAGTAGTAAAGGTATTGCTATTAAATTGACTAATAAACTTTGGATTATTCATACTGCTGATATCAAATATTTTGATATCTAATCCAGCATTTTCATCGGTGAACATTATTTTCTTACCAGTTTTATCTAGCCAACTGCTGTGGTTGTAACCTTGGTCTGGATAAGAATTGATACTACCAATTAATCTCTGATCTGCTAAGTTTCTTAAATCAAAAATATACAAACCCGCTTCACCGCAACTTAAATATACGGTATCATTTTTGGCAAACATTTCATGTACCACATTAAAAAGTGGAAAGCCTCCCGACTTAGTAGGAACGGTTAATTCAGCTAAAAATACAGGGTGAATGGGGTCGCTAATTGAAATAATATCCATAGCAGAAAAACCACCTGGTTTACTATTACTACTCATGTATAACCTTTCACTCACCGAATCTACAAAAATGGTATGGGTATAAGTTCCCAAAACATTGCTATGATAAACTTCAGGGAAAGAATCTGGTAGGTATTGCAAATCAAAAATCTGTAAGGCACCTATGCCACTTCCTTGATCAGAAACACAATAAGCATAATGTTGGAAAGTTTCATAATCGCGGTTTTTGGCAAAAATAGAGGCACCTGAAACAGCTGCAATTCGTTTCATATTTGCGGCATCTGTTATGTCAAAAACATAAATACTGTCTGTACCACCACATATGATATATTCTCTATTTTTAATTGGATCGTAATACCCTGTTAAATCATTCCAAATGTCTGTTCCATCAACTTTAGGTAAGGAAGGATTGTTATAAGAGGCCAATTTGCGCATACGGTATGCATCTTGCGCGTTTACGTTTATTTGCAAAAGCAAAAAAAGCAAGAAGGTATAGCGTAACTTTTTAAACATATTAGCCCTTAAAATTGTATCGGTAAGTATAATGTATTTTTGTAGTCTTTGCACCCAAAGCTTCAAACAAACTGTGCATTTTGGGGTTAAAATCGCCAATCCACGACAATTCCGCTTGGGTATATTGTGGATGGTTTTTTTTCATTTCTTCATAAAACTTAATAATCATTCCTGTTTCTAATCCTAAATTTTGATAACTTGGAATAACCCCAAATACAATGCCTCTAACCCTGTTAATAGCCCCAAAATGACGTAAGTACAAGAATTTTAATTTGGACCAAATATTCATTTTGCCATTCAAATGTTTAAAAATTTGGTTCACATCTAATACATTCACCAAAAAACCTGCAGGCTCATTATTGGCATAAGCAAACCAAATAGCTTCTTCAATCATGATAGGTTTAAGTGAAATTAAAGTGCTTTCAATTTTGTCTTTTGTGATGGCAATAAAATCTGGTCGGCTCGCCCAAGCTTTATTATAAATATGTATAAAATCTGCTGCGTATTTATCCAATTCTTTCATCTTAAAATGCTCGAACCTATAGGCCGGATTGGCAATTACACGTGATGACAGTTTAAAAAAACGTTCTGATTTAAATTCATCAATCCCAATTTCAGAAGTAGTTTGTTCAAATGTCTTTATAAATCCATACGATTCAAATAAATGCTGGTAATAAGGGAAGTTATAATTTTCTTGGTAGGAGGGATTCTTAAATCCTGCAACCAATAAGCCCCAATATTTATCCTTCTCGCCAAAATTGATTGGGCCATCCATATAGCTGCAATTCTTGGTTCGAAGCCAATCTTCAGCTGTTTTAAATAACAGATGGGCAAAATTAGGATTGTCTTCGCATTCAAAAAAACCAATTCCCCCTAATAGTTTACCGGATTCATTTTTATAAAATGCCGCAATTCTACCAACAGTTTTTTCTTCTGAAATGAATAACCATCGTTTTGCATCGCCCAAATCATAAAATTTATTTTGATTTGGATCAAAAACAGTTTCAATATCTTTATCCAATGGGCAAATCCAATCTGCATGATTGGCATACAATCGCTTTGGAAAATCAATGAATTCCTTTTGCTCTTTTTTACTAAATACTTCTTTGACTTGCATTTGCAGCGAATTTCAGCAATGATAATGGAATACGCAAGTAAGTATTTTGTTGTATTCATTGCAATTTGCTAATTTGCAACACAAATACTATAAATACATGTTACAAATAGGCGATAGATTACCAGATTTTAAACTAATTGGTTGCGACGGTAAAACATATACACACTTCGATTTTGCAGATAAATATGCCTTAGTTGTTATTTTTACCTGCAATGATTCTCCCATTGCAAAGGCATATACCAATAGATTAATAAAATTATTTGAGCGTTACGAAGAGGATAATTTAGCCATTATCGCAATTAATTCAAATGATTCAATTCAGTCGCCACATGACGATTTTAAGCACCTGCAATTAATCGCAGATCGTTTTAAATTAGAAGAATTACATTTCTTATATTTAAAAGACGAATCTCAAGATGTTGCCAAAAAATTTGGTGCAGAAAAAAATCCAGAGGTATTCTTATTTAACCGCAAACGTGAGCTATCCTATAAAGGCGCTATCGATGATTGTTGGGAAAATGAAGCAATGGTTACCACCGTTTATTTAGAGGATGCCATTGAAGAAACTTTAGATGGAATGGATATAGATTTTCCTGAAACAGAAGTGGTGGGCACACCTATTATTTGGAAAGCATAAAAATGTTTAAGCCTTTTATTAGTCTTTAATACATGCCATTAAAAGGAAAAACTATAATAATTACTGGTGCTTCATCAGGCATTGGTGAAGCCTGTGCCTTTGCATTTGCTGAGCTTCATGCCAATATTGTTATTGCTGCAAGAAATATTGAAAAACTAAAAGCTATAGAAGCTTGCCTTACACAAAAAGGAATACAAGTTTTAAGTGTTCAATGTGATGTGAGCAAAGAAGACAATTGCAAGCTTTTAATTCAACAATCCATAGAAAAATTTAATAGGGTAGATGTACTCATAAATAATGCAGGTATCAGTATGCGTGCATTATTTCAAGACTTGGATTTAAAAGTAATGGAAACCCTAATGCAAACTAATTTTTGGGGAGCGGTTTATTGCACAAAATACGCATTACCGCATCTAATAAATGTCAAAGGTAGTGTTGTCGCGGTAAACTCATGGGCAGGTTTCACAGGCCTTCCGGCTCGAACCGCTTATTCTGCTTCTAAATTTGCCTTACTTGGTTTCATGGAATCTCTTAGGGTAGAAAATTTAAAAACAGGCCTTCATGTAGGCAGTATTTTTCCTGGCTATACCGAAAGTAATATTCGTCGCGCCGCATTAAATAAAGATGGAATTTCTCAGGAAGAAAGTCCGCTCAATGAAGCCTCTTTAATGAAAGCAAATGAGGTGGCTAACTACATTGTTCAAATGGTATTGAAAAGAAAAAAATACCAAGTAATTACACTTACAGGAAAGTTAATGTATTGGATCAATAAAATTTTCCCCAACTATATAGATCAACAAGTTTATAAAGTAATAGCTGCCGAAAAGAATTCTCCTTTCAAATAATTAATGCAAAAAGTCCCACACCTTTCGGCGCAGGACTTTCTAATATAAACAACCTTTCGGTTATTTCCTTCCCCCATCGTTTGTGGGGGTACACAGGAAATTTAAGCGTCTATTTTTGCGTATTTAGCATTGGCTTCAATAAACTCCCTACGAGGTGGAACTTCATCGCCCATTAACATACTAAAGATATGATCTGCCTCAGCAGCTGAATCTAGGCTTACACGTTTTAATGTACGGGTTTCAGGGTTCATGGTAGTTTGCCATAATTGTTCGGCATTCATTTCTCCCAAACCTTTATACCTTTGAATACCAACGCTATCAGGGTTTCCACCTTTTGCTAAGCGCAATACTGCTTCATCACGTTGCAATTCTGTCCAGCAATATTCTTCCTCTTTACCTTTCTTCACCAAATACAAAGGTGGCTGTGCAATATAAATATAACCAAAATCAATTAGCTCCTTCATGTAACGGAAAAATAAAGTAAGAATAAGGGTTCTAATATGGCTACCATCCACGTCCGCATCCGTCATGATGATAATTTTATGGTACCTTAATTTTGCAATATTTAATGCTTTTGCATCTTCTGGTGTACCAATGGTAACACCCAAGGCCGTAAACATATTTCTAATCTCTTCGTTCTCATAAATCTTATGCTCCATGGCTTTTTCTACATTTAAGATTTTTCCTCTTAAAGGTAAAATAGCTTGGTTAGCACGGTTTCTTCCTTGTTTGGCAGTACCACCTGCAGAATCACCCTCTACCAAATATATTTCGCATAAACTTGGATCGCTTTCCTGACAATCGGCCAATTTACCTGGCAACCCACTGCCCGTTAAAGCGCCTTTACGTTGCACCATTTCACGTGCCTTACGTGCAGCCGCTCTAGCAGTTGCAGCTAATATAACCTTTTGTACAATTAGCTTAGCCTCTCTTGGGTTTTCTTCCAAATAATTATTAAGCATTTCACCCACACATTGGTCAACCGCTCCAGTAACATCACTGTTACCTAATTTAGTTTTGGTCTGACCTTCAAATTGAGGCTCTTGTACTTTAACTGAAATTACACCAGTTAATCCCTCACGAAAGTCGTCACCACTGATTTCAATCTTAACATTTTTAAGCAAACCTTCTTTATCGGCATAGGCTTTTAAAGTACGTGTTAAGGCCCTTCTAAAACCAGCCACGTGGGTTCCACCTTCAATGGTATTGATATTATTTACATAGGAGTGTAAGTTCTCTGTATAGCCTGTATTGTAAATCATAGCTACCTCAACAGGAACGCCGCCTTTTTCACCTTCTACATAAATTGGTTCAGGTAATAATTTCTCACGTGTGCCATCTAAGAAGTTTACAAATTCTCTCAAGCCACCTTCACTATGGAAAGTTTCTTCACGTAAATTTCCTGCTTCGTCTGGTCTATTGTCTTTAAGTGTAATGCTAATGCCGCGGTTCAAAAACGACAATTCACGCATCCTTGCTGCCAAGGTTTCATATTTATAAACACCTTCAGTAAAGATGCTTAAATCTGGTTCAAAATAAACGGTTGTACCTGTTTTATCGCTATCGCCTACAACTTTTACATCGTATAAGGGCTTTCCGCAAGAATATTCTTGTTGGTATATTTTTCCTTCACGGTAAACTGTAGCTCTAAGTAATGTAGAAAGTGCATTTACGCAACTTACACCCACACCATGTAAACCACCAGAAACTTTATAAGTGTCTTTGTCAAACTTTCCACCCGCGTGCAAAACAGTCATTACAACTTCCAAAGCAGACCTGCCTTCTTTGGCATGTATTCCTGTAGGAATACCACGACCATCATCTTCAACAGTAATGGAGTTATTGGTATTGATGTTTACAAAAATGTTTTTACAATAACCTGCTAAGGCCTCATCAATTGAGTTATCTACCACCTCATATACCAAGTGATGTAATCCCCTAAAACCAACATCACCAATATACATGGCAGGTCTTTTACGCACAGCTTCCAATCCCTCCAACACCTGAATGTTGTTGGCATCATAATTTTGTCTGTTATCAATTGCTTCGTTACTCATCTTTTTGAAATAAAATTAAAGCGTAAAAATACGTTAAAAGGCGTTGCGAAGCAAATAATTCAAGGCTTTATCTCACTTGTTTTTCCACAAGTTTTCCCGATTAATTTTCTACTTGAAATTCAAGCTGAAAGGAGCAAATAATTCTGCCTTAACAGAAATTTCACCCGTAGGAAGTTTATTAAAGTTTCTTAATTCTTCGGAGGCATAATGGTGCAAGTTGCTTAATTGTCCCATAGGAAATAGGCCAGAAGCCTCTACCATGGCTTGTGCCACATTGTATTGGGGTAACATTTTACCATCGTCTATTTTAATACAAACACCCAATTTTTGATCTGGAAAACCCATGCAAAAAACACCTTCAGCACCTGTCTTTCCAATTATTTGTGGTGCGCATAGCTCCATTAAATCAGTACAATAGCGCTTTGAACCTGCCACCATAAATGGATATTTACCTACAGCAGCCATTAAGGTTTTACATGCCACTTGTTGCTTTTCGCTAAATTTTACTGGATTTACCAAGTTCATAAAACACAAAGCTTGGTTATAAACAGGAATGGAATAAACTGGAGCAGAACAACCATCTAAGGCACAAACCATTTTTTCAATGGGATAAGCATAAAACTTAGAAACGTATTCTAAAATCAACAATTGTATGGGGTGTTTGGGGGCTAAATAATCAGTGGTAGAATGTCCCAATAATTTGCACAAAGCCAACATTCCTGCATGCTTGCCGCTACAATTGTTATGTACGGCACTTGGCTTGGTATCGGTTCGAACCAACTGATCTGCGTCTTTTTTATGCGTAGGATACTGTGCGCCACAATTCAAATCTTGTTCTGTTGAACCTATTTTATGTAATATGCTGCGCACTACCTCTAAATGACGAGATTCGCCATTGTGGGAGCCACAAAAAATAGCAATTTCTTCTTCTGTAAAACCAAACTTTTCAACGCCACCCATAACAATTAATGGAATAGCCTGCACAAATTTCATGGCAGAGCGCGGGTAGCATATTTGCTGGGGATTACCCAATTGAAAAACAATTTCTCCTTCCTCATTCACCACGCATACACTTCCTCGGTGAAAACTTTCTAATACACCACCTCTAAATACTTCAACCAATATTGGATTTTCCATAAAGGCAAATATGCTAATTTAAGAGCAATTGAAAAATTTGAGCATGCTGTAGTAGAGAAAACCACCAAGTATTCTCTTGCAAAATGCGCAAAAACATTTGGGTGCTTTTGCGCTGTTCAATTATTCTAGCGACATTCTATGACCTATTTTTGCCTCATTACTTGGATATTAGGAAAAATTAATCCTATCTTTATACCCGTTAATTCAAATCAACATGAAAAAATTAATTCTTCTACCATTGGTTATTTTTTGCTTATTACCTTTCCTAGGTAAAGCACAAGACGTAATGATCTTAAGATTTAAGGCCGATTCACTCAAAGTGAAAATCATTGAAATTGGTACCGATGAAATTAAATACAAGCTTTGGCCAGTTGAAGAAAGTATGCCAATAATGGTTGAGAGCAAAGACCGCGTAAAACGTATTATTCTTGCCAATGGAACTGTAATGCGTTTCTCTGAAAATGAATTTATGAACGCCAATAATTACAGCAGCCAGCGCAAAATGGCTGTTAAAATAGATATGTTCTCATTTTTATATGGAAGTACTTCTGTTGCCTTTGAGCAATCAATTGAACCTGGCAGAAGTTGGGAAGTGGGTGTTGGCTTTATTGGCATGGGGTCAAGCGTAACCAATAGTGGCGATTACAATTCTCGTTCTGGCGCATTCTTTAAAGGTGGATACAAGTTTATTAACCAACCAGATTATTA
>CANFHJ010000091.1 GCA_947446605.1 Bacteroidota bacterium
AAATCGCTGATGCTTTGTGCCCAAAATAAGGATGAATCTATTGATTCAGCGCCGCCTTCAAATCTTTCATAATAACCCAAAAAGGCATTTGCTTTGCTATCTGCATTGGTTTCTTTTGCATTGATGCAATACAAACCAATTATCTTTTTAATTGTAGCTTGTTTATCCTTTGCTACAGGAATTTTTATTTTATGATCATGCACACTTACATGCGGAATATCAATTGATCCACTTTTGGGCATATGACATGAAACACAATTGTTATTCGCTAATTTCAATACTGCCTCATCTTCCTCGCAGGCATCTTGTCCATGGCAATTCATACACGCATTGTTGAAAATTTGTGTGCCCGTGGCTTTCACACTCACATGCGGGTTATGACAAGTGATACACGTTAAATTCATGGTAGTAAAAGATTTACCTTCTACTTTTTTAACTTCTTTATTGGCTTCTATAAAACATTTACTTTGCTGTAAACGCTGGGCATGAGATGCCATTATAAAATCATCAGAAGTTTTTTCGTATTGCGGCATATAGACTTCGTATACATCGCTTAATTTCATACCAGGTCTAAAATCAGAAAACTTTTTACCTTCTTTGAGCACGCTGTTTCCTTGCAAATGACAACGCTGACAAAGATCAATTTGCCGTTGCCAACTTAATTTACGTGGGTTAACAATGCTATAATCTATCATGTGAACCGTATCTACAAAAACGCCTTTAAGTTTTAAGGACACATGCAATTCACCAGGTCCATGGCATCTTTCGCAATCAATACCATCAGGAATTTTTACAAATTTATTTACCGAACCCTTTTCAATTTCGGGCATAGCATTATGACAACTCATGCACTCAAATTCAATGGCACGAGAGAACCTCACATTTCTGCCATTTTCAAAACCAGGTGGCAAATCCCATTTGCCTTTTTGGGCATACCAAGTGAGTGGCAATTGGTAAATAAAACCATTTATGGAAGTTAAATGAGAGTTGGTGTGTTGACCCGATCCAATGATATAATCAACTCTTTCTGTGCGTTTGTAAATTGTATCTTTTCCATTTAACCTAAACTCAGTAATGTATAAAGTGTCCTTTAACCAATGAGGGTAATAGCCAAAGTTTTTAATGGAATCAAACACCACTTGATGCCTTGAAAAATCGGCAACAGATTTTTGTGGTGTGGCCCGCCCAAACGATTGGCCCATGCCGGTTTCCATAAAACTTTGGTAAATTCCAGGATGGCAATTTTTGCACGCTTGTTTCCCTACATATTTTACGGTGTCGTTGTGGTTGAGGTAAGGAACAAAATTGTCTTTTGGTTCAGATTGATTGCAATACAAATTTAAGAAAACCATGGCTAGCATGGCCGCAAAAAATAGTATGCGAAAAACTGTTTTCAAGAGCAAGCTTAATTAAGCACCAATTTCAGATTGCCATGCCATCATACCTCCAAGGAGGTTTCTAACATTAGTAAAACCTTCACTTTGCATGTACATTTTTGCGTGGTTGCTGCGGGCCCCACTGCGGCAATGCACAATTACCTCTTCATTTTTTAAATGTGCTAATTCAGCTAATTTATCTGGCAATGTTCCCAAAGGAATTAGGTCTGCTCCAATATTAAATTCTTCAAATTCGTAAGTTTCTCTTACATCAATGATGTTTAATTTCTCACCTTTTAGCATGCGCTCATGCAATTCATTAACGCTAATATCTGTCATCTTAAAAATTCTTATAGTAATTATTGAATACTTATTTTTTTGCTTGTTTTTTGTGTGCCGTCTTTGTTTTCAAAAACCATTAAATAGATGCCCGCATCAACTGCTGGAAGTCTTATTTCTCCATGGTTTGAAGATAGTTTCGCTTGTAATTTCCCCAGTAAATCATATAGAGAAATAGTGTAGTTTTCACTGTTTTCTAAATCTACATTTACCAGGCCACTGGCAGGATTTGGATACAAATTAAAATGTAATTGGTCTGCAAATTTCGGTTCGACCATACCTGTTGGCACACCTAAAAACTTACCCAAAATTGGCCGCATCATTAATGCCCCAGGTATTTCTGTAGGATACCAGCGACCATCCATTTTATAGGCCATATTTGGATTGATGCCAAAACGGTAATTTTTATCCAATCCTATATTCAAAACAAAAGCAGAATTTTGTTCCCAACCAATATAAAAAGTGTCTTTTATAGCCAATGCTTGAGCAAATTTAAAGGCAGTAAATCCGTTGATTTTATTGGTATAAATAGGTTTAGCTATTTCTTGGTTATACAATACTTCATCAGAATTAGCCGATTCAAACAAAGGTGATATTTTCTTCCAAACCTTTAAATTAAAACGTTGGGTACTTACATCTTTTTCCGATTGGTTAAAGAATATATAAATTCCATACAAGGAATCTGGCACCTCCAAATTGTATCTCAAACAAGCACCCACATTTAATTTATTGGCAATGCCGTAACCACCTTCAGCCGTTCCATCATCATAGGCATAATAATTACTAAAAATTGTAGGCACACTAAAAGTATCATTTCCGGTTACATTGTCGTTTTGATTGCCACTAATCTTAATTTTGTATTTGGTATTAAACACCAAGCTATCTGCAGACAAACTACTTGCATACACCACGCTTTTGTTAATAGAAACGGAAGAGTCGCTGCGGCTTCTGATGGTAGGCAAAATATTATTGAATTTGTCTAAGGTATCCCCTTCCGGTTTCATTACCGACCTAAAATAATCTACGGCATATGCTTGATCGTCGTGGTTTACCAAACGTAATTGATCAGACAAATTTGTATATGCGCCTTTATTTGCTTGGTATTGGTTCCAAGGCATGCTCGTATAAGGGCCTAACAAAACTGGTGGCGTATTACTTAAGGCAATATCTTTAATGGCATCATTTGTTTTACGACCTTTATTGAACCTTACATAGTCTATGTGCCACTGACTTAAATTACCAGATTGACTTCCCCTATTTTTAAAACGAATTTGAAAATCGTTATGAAAAAATATAGGATTGATTAAGGAATATTGGTAATAAGTAAACCTATTTAGGAATGTATCTCGAGCCGCAATCATGTGCACCATTAAAAATGAATCTTTGTCCATTGCTGTTGAACGAAATTCAATCTCAAGTGAATCATCAGGGAAAACTTGGTTGGTAGTTCCTTGAGGTTCGTATTGAAAATAAAAGCTCAATATCAAAGAGTCTGCTGGACTTAAAGCGCTTAAATCAATTGAACGCGTAGTTAATTGGTCGCAGATACCTTTCAATGCAAATTTATTATAGGCATTTCCATTTGCGTCTAAACCATCAAAAGTGGCCACATTTATGCTAGGTTGATTAACGGGAAAATCATTGTTCACATAAACCAAATTATCTATCCATTTATCTTGGCTCACAGACACACGTGCATTGGAGAAATCATCGAAGAATGGCAAAGTGATTTTTTTTATAATCTTAAATCCACTTACCAACCAATGTGCTAAATTACCATTGGTATAGCTACTCTTAAATAGAAACCTCGATTGAAAATTGGCATGCCTATTTCTGCCAGTATTAATATTAAAGGTATAAGTTTTATATTGGTTCGAACCAACGCCCACTAAAGCCAAAGCCCTTACCCAAACTCCTAAATTATTTTTAAACTCAACAATTAGAGAATCGCTAAGAACATTGAATGTAGAAGGCTTAAGGGTAAAAGAATAGAAAATTGAATCTGAAACTGAATTTACCAAAACATCGAAAGGATGCGTATAAAAAGTATCTGCTCCACCATAGGTATTATTGGCTTGATTGTAAACCACAGCTGCGGCATTTAACACATCTAATTTAGCACAATTACCAAAAGGATAATTGATATCTAATCCATCCATTGTTTTAACATCTGGACCAGAAAAATACAAATTACTTAAAGTAGAATCGGGCAAATTAGGAAAGCGAAGATGCTCATACATTCCCAAGGGCCACTTCTCTGCCAAAACAAATTTGGAGACAGAAAACATATCAATATTGCTCGTTGAATGCTGCGCAGAATAGGATTCAAAGCCAAATACGAATTGTGATGAAATAAAACCTGAAGGAATTTCTATTAAAACTTCTAAGTTTTGGCTGGCCGAATTGGGGCTTTCCCAAATTTTTTGGAAAACACCAAATTTATCACGTGCCACCAAAATTAATGAATCACCATTTGTATAGGTTGCTCCCGTATTAAAAGTAAAACTTATAAATACATTTTGCAGCGCTGCTGAAATATTAATAGGCAATAAATTTGCTAATCCGTCGCAAGGCTCACCTATTGCATAAGCATTTCCATTGGTGTCTATGGCATTAAAAACTGCATTTCTATTTTTGAAGGAAACGCCATAATTATCCCAAAAAGGATTGTTTAGGTTACCATCTTTTACAAAAAAATCAACATATGGAAAATTGCCTGAGGCCTTATAATATTCAGTATTTATTGCTGTTTTATTAACCTTAAACAATACTGGGTTTGATCCGAGTGGAACCTTTACTTCTTGCGCAAATGCTAAGAAAGTAAAACAAATTATAAAAAAAGAGAATACGTACTTTTTAAATTTCATTAAGGAGCAGATAGGAATAAGTCAACAAATTCGCCACCTTTCATGGTAGCACCTTCAAGGAAAGGTGGATTTTGACGCTTTACAATTGCTTTAGTGCTATCTTTTACTTGCCCTTCATATACCACAGTTCCCAGTTGTAATAACGAAGTTTGAAGCACATTTGTTGCATCTAGTAAACTTAATCCGTTTAAATTGGGCATAGGAACTAAGGCCCCTCCACTGCCATCGCCAACCACCAAATCAATAGATGCACCTTTGGGTAATTTTGTACCTGGTTGCATACTTTGACCCTTCCATAATTGATCGAGCACTGCGTTTTGCGCAATATCTGGACGCATGGTAACACTACCAACCAACAAGCCCATACCTGATAAAACAGTTTCGGCGTAACGCAATGAACTGTTAATTAAATTAGGCATTAGCACCGTAGCGCTTGCATCAGAATTGATACTTAAATAAATAATTCTACCTTCTTTAACTTTTGAATTGGGGGCTGGATTCTGCTCTGCTACAGCTAATTTTGGTAGTTTATCTACAAAAACGGTATCAGTAATTATATAGCGTAATTTTTTCTGTTCTAAGATTTTTTCTGCCTCTTCAATATTCAGTCCTTTCAAATTGGGCAGGGAAAGTGATTGCCCATGGCGGGTATACACGCTTAATACCTGGGCGGCCAACCAAATAAAAACGTACATGACTATGCCAATTAATAGCGCATTTACGAGGAATGTTTTTAATAATCTCACGGTTGCAAAATATTAATATTTTAACAGAGTACAAAGCTATCTTTGTACCCATGTTTTCCATAAAAGATATAAGTACCATTACACTTACCCTTTTTGCTATCATAGATATCATTGGGGCACTACCCGTAATTATCAGCATAAAAAACCGTCAGAACCACCTAGACAGCGAGAAAGCAACGCTTGCGGCAGGCGCATTAATGATTGCTTTCCTGTTAATTGGAGAAGATTTTCTTAATTTATTTGGCGTAGATATTCAATCTTTTGCTATTGCCGGTTCCATTGTGATTTTTATTATTGGAATGGAAATGATTCTAGGAATAGAACTCCTAAAAGACGATCCAGCTTCAAAAACAGGTTCCATTATTCCTATTGCTTTTCCAATAATTGCAGGATCTGGCACACTTACCACCATTATTAGTATGCGTGCGGTTTATTCCTTATCAAATATTTGTTTGGGAATTGTGCTAAACCTAATCATTGTTTATGTGGTATTGCGCCTTTCTAGTAAAATAGAAAAACTCCTTGGCGCATCAGGATTGTCATTGGTAAGAAAGTTTTTTGGGATTGTTTTATTGAGTATTGCGGTTCGGATTTTCAAAGCAAACTTCTAAAGCATTGCTAAAAACCCAAACCAAAATTCAATTATAAATTCTTATGCTTGTCCGGTTGGACCACCAAAATTCATAGGAAATGGTGTAGAATCATTCATGGCAATATCGCCATTCATGTCTTCAAATTTATTGATATTATCGCCCAAAGCCAATAACAAGCGCTTGGCATGATCTGGGGTTAACACAATTCTAGATTTCACTTTAGCCTTAGGCACACCTGGCATAACGCGCACAAAGTCTATTACAAACTCGCTGTTTGAATGGGTAATAATTGCTAAGTTTGAGTAAATGCCTTCGGCCATTTCTTCACTTAATTCTATTTGTAATTGGTTTTGATTTTGTTCTTGATCCATGCTAATTTTATTTTTATAAGAATATATTTATCTATTTATTTTTGAGCTAAGTACTTAAAATTTTACACACACATTTTTCATTTCTGTAAAGAAACGCAAGGCTTCCCAACCGCCCTCACGGCCTACCCCGCTTTGTTTCATACCACCAAAAGGCGTGCGTAAATCGCGCAATAACCAGCAGTTGATCCAAACAATTCCACTCTTGATTTGGGCCGCAACCCTATGCGCTTTGTTTAAATTTTCGGTCCATATGGTACAAGCCAAGCCATAACTTGTGCTATTGGCCATTTCTAAAACTTCTTCTTCAGAATCAAAAGCTTGAATGGTAACTATAGGACCAAAAATTTCTTCTTGGTTGGTTCGGCATAAATGACCTAGACCTTCCACTACAGTGGGCGCTATAAAATAGCCATTAGCGCAACGCCCCTCTGGAGAAACAGCATTACCACCACACAAAATAGTTCCTCCCTCCTCTTTTGCCAATTCAATATAGCTCAATACTTTTTCAAAATGCATTTTGCTCGCAATGGCGCCCACTTTGGTTTCATCCAAAAGCGGATCTCCTACTACTAATTGTTGCACCTGAGAAACAAAAGCCGTTTTAAATTTCTCATAAATAGAACGCTCTACATAAATGCGTGAACCGCATAAACAAATTTCACCTTGGTTAGTGAAACTTGCACGCACACTTTCTTTTACGGTCTTTTCAAAATCGCAATCGGCAAAAATAATATTGGGATTTTTACCACCCAATTCTAAGGACAATTTTTTAAACATAGGAGCAGCAACCCTAGCTATTTCGGCTCCTGTTTTGGTTCCACCTGTAAATGAAATAGTAGTTATTTTAGGGTGTGCTACCATGGCCGATCCAACACTTGGACCAAGTCCATGAACAATATTTAATACCCCTTTTGGCAAACCAGCTTCTATACAAATTTTACTCAAAAGAAAAGCGGTCATAGGTGTAATTTCTGATGGTTTAGCAACCACACAATTGCCTGCAGCCAGTGCTGGTGCTATTTTCCAAGTAAACAAATACAAGGGTAAATTCCAGGGGCTAATACAAGCTACCACACCAATTGGCGTTCTTAAAGTATAGTTTAATGCATGGGAACCCATGGCATGTGCTTCGGAAGCAAAATGTTCAATGGCAGTTGCAAAAAAATGAAAATTTTCCTGCGCACGCGGTATCTCACCATTTTTTGCCAACCACAATGGCTTACCTTGGTCTATTGATTCTGCAAGCGCCAATTCATCTATATTTTGCTCAATTAACTGAGCTATGCGCATCATTATTTTACTGCGTTTTGCCGTTGGCATTTCACTCCAAATTGGAAAAGCAACTGCTGCGGCCTGATAGGCTAACTCTACATCTTTTGCATCACTATTTGGACAAAGGCTATACACCTCTGCTGTTGCTGGATTGACATTATCTAAGTATTGGCCAGAAATAGGTTCTAACAAATTACCGTCAATATAATTTAGAATCTTTTGCATCTTTCAAACCTATGCATTAGCGGTGTATTCTCAAAATTGAGCACACAAAATATTATTAGAAACGCC
>CANFHJ010000092.1 GCA_947446605.1 Bacteroidota bacterium
GCCGAAGCAACAACCAATAATTTTACAACAGCGGCTTATCCTGTTAATTATTATCCTCCTAACAATTATATTGGAACAGGAACTTCTACCAATGGTTTGGTAACTGGAATTACTGGCTCTAATTGGATTCAATGGGAATTAGATTCATCGCTAAATTTTAATTCTCCACTTAGAATTAGTGGCACAGATCCGCATATTCCAGATGATTTTACCCCAGCCTATGTTGGGCTTAATTTTAGTCCCGACTTAAATTTTGAAACCAAATATTATTGGCATGCACGCTGCATAAATGCTGTGGATACAGGGAATTGGGGAATTGCATTTAACTTTTTAACAACCCAACCTGTTTGGGCTATCAATCCTTTAAATGGGGCAAGCAATATTGCTACCAGCGTAAACTTGCAATGGGGTGTTCAAGGAAGCACATCCGAATTATTATTCCAATACCAAGCAAGCAAGGACTCAAATTTTGTAGGAACCCCAATCATGTCTTTGGCGGCAAATGCTTCACCAAATGCCACCATCAGCTGCCAATATGCTTCCAAATACTTTTGGCGTGCAAGAGCCATCAATGCCAAAGACACCAGTAATTGGTCGCCTACTTTTAATTTCACAACACAAAATCCTCCAACTATTGCAAGGCCTCAATTGTTATTGCCTGTTAATGGTGCGGTCAATGTTAAACTAGGAGATATTACCTTGGTTTGGTCTGCAGTAAGCAATGCTTTTAGTTACGATGTACAAGTTTCTGACACCTCTGATTTTTCATTTATTGTAGCATCCGGAAACACTGCTGGTACCTCAAGTATCTTTACTGGCGCCACCAAACAAAAAACATATTATTGGCGTGTGCGTGGCAGAATAGTTGATTATTTTGGACAATGGGCATATACATCTACTTTTCAAACAGGCCTGCCAAGTGGAATAGATGAGTTGCTTCAAAATTCAAATCAAATCATATATCCAAATCCAACTGCTGAAGTATTTACAATTACAAATAGCGGTAATTTTTCTTTTCAAGTATATTCTAGTGAAGGTAAATTCGTTTTCGGTTCGAACCAAAACATTGATTTGACAATGGTGGAGGTGAAGAATTGGCCTGCTGGCCTATATTTAGTTTTGTTGGAACAAGATGGTAAAAAGACTACCCAAAGACTTCAGGTGATTAAATAAACAAACACTTGTTAATACTTTCTTTTGGTGGGTAGTATTTGTTTTCCTAGATTTGCTCAAATCTAAACTACTTTGAACCGATCAGTCAATAAGTTTCCGGCCACCTTGCTTCTTGCAGATGGTACGGTATTCACAGGAACCTCCATTGGGAAAATAGGTTCCACCACAGGAGAAATTTGTTTTAATACCGGCATGACAGGCTACCAAGAGATCTTTACAGATCCCAGTTATACTGGTCAGGTTTTGGTTCAAACCAATGTACATATTGGAAATTATGGCATAAACCATATTGAACAAGAATCTGATACCATAAAAATTGCAGGTCTGGTTTGTAAAAATTTCAATGTGCCTTATTCACGTAAACAAGCAGATCAATCTGTACAAGAATATTTTGCATTAAACAATGTTGTTGGTATTGCAGATATCGATACCCGCGAATTGGTTCGTCACGTGAGAAGCAAAGGAGCTATGAACGCTATTATTTCTTCTGAAGATAAAACCATTGAAGAACTAAAAGCAGAATTAGCTGCGGTGCCTTCCATGGAAGGATTGGAATTATCCAGTACCGTTTCTACGCAAGAAACCTATTATATGGGCGATCCAAGCTCAGAAAAGCGTGTAGCTGTGCTAGATTTAGGTGTTAAACAAAATATTTTAAGATGTTTAATTGATCGTGGCGCTTACCTAGCTATATATAATTGCAAAGCTACATTCGAAGACATGATGGCATTTAAACCAAATGGTTTTATGATTAGCAATGGTCCTGGCGACCCAGCAGTTATGCCTTATGCGGTAGATACCGTTAAAAAAATTGTGGAGGCTAATATTCCTTTATTTGGCATCTGTTTAGGTCACCAAATGTTGGCAGAATCGCAAGGACTAAAAACATTTAAAATGTTTAATGGGCACAGAGGCTTAAATCATCCTGTTAAAAATATCATTACTGGGAAATGTGAAGTAACATCTCAAAACCATGGTTTTGGTGTAAGCATGGATGAAACCCTTAACCATCCAACTGTTGAATTAACCCACGTTAATTTAAATGATAATACAGTTGAAGGCATTCGCATTAAAAACAAAAAAGCGTTTTCAGTTCAATACCATCCAGAAGCCGCGCCAGGTCCAGAAGATAGCCGCTATTTATTCGATGATTTCATTGCTATGATGGCTTAATTAAAATTACCAAATTGATTCAATAAAATAATAATCACCCTGTAGAAAATTAGTATTATGAGCGCAATTATAAATATTCATGCCCGTCAAATTTTGGATTCTCGTGGCAATCCAACAGTAGAAGTTGAAGTATTAACTGAAGGTGGCGCAATGGGTAGGGCAGCAGTGCCTTCTGGCGCCTCAACAGGTATTCACGAAGCTGTTGAATTACGCGATGGTGTTAGTCATTTGTATTTAGGCAAAGGTGTTTTAAAAGCTGTTCAAAACGTAAATACCGAAATCAATGATAAATTGATGGGATTGGATGTATTTGAACAAAATGAAATAGACCATCAAATGATTGCGCTTGATGGTACAGATAACAAAGGAAGATTAGGCGCAAATGCAATTCTTGCCGTTTCTTTGGCTTGCGCTAAGGCTGCAGCAATTGAAGCAGATATGCCATTGTACCGTTATGTGGGTGGTGTGAATGCAAATACACTTCCAATTCCTTTGATGAACATTTTAAATGGTGGTTCGCATGCAGATAATTGCATCGACTTTCAAGAATTCATGATTGTGCCTACCAATGCAAATACTTTCAGTGAATCATTGCAAATGGGGACTTCAGTTTTCCATCACTTAAAAGCCGTATTAAAGAAAAAAGGATACAGCACCAATGTGGGTGATGAAGGTGGTTTTGCGCCAAATATTCAATCAAATGAAGAAGCAATTGAAACAGTTTTAACTGCCATTGAAGCTGCAGGATACAAACCAGGTAAAGATATTTACATTGCTATGGATGCTGCAACCAGCGAGTTCTGGGACGAGAAAAAAGGCATGTATATTTTCAAGAAATCTGATAAGCGCGAAATGACGCCAAGTCAAATGGTGGCTTATTGGACAGAATGGGTAAACAAATACCCAATTATCTCTATTGAAGATGGCTGCGCAGAAGACGATTGGCAAGGTTGGGCAGAATTAACCAAAGCAATTGGCAACAAATGTCAATTGGTGGGCGACGATCTTTTTGTAACCAATGTGAAGCGTTTGAGTAAAGGCATTACAGAAAATATTGCCAATTCAATTTTAGTAAAAGTAAATCAAATTGGTTCATTAACAGAAACTATCAATGCTGTTAATATGGCAACCAGAGCTGGTTATACCAATATCATGAGTCATAGAAGTGGTGAAACAGAAGATACCACAATTGCAGATTTAGCGGTAGCCCTAAACAGCGGACAAATTAAAACTGGTTCGGCTAGCAGAACAGATAGGATTGCTAAATACAACCAATTAATTAGAATTGAAGAAGAGCTTGGTAACAATGCCTATTTCCCTGGTAAAGAATTTAAATACGCCAAATAATCAAAATGGCAATAAGGCTAAATCCCAAGTATATCAAAGCTGTTAGGAATAAATATTTTCTAACAGCTATGGCATTTTTGTTCTTGCTATTAGTGAATGAACGCAACAGTATTTTCGATCAAATTCAGTACAGCAAAGATTTAAAAGAGGTTCAGCAGAAATACAATTACTACCAAACCGAAATTAAAAAGGTTAAGAAAGAGAAAGAGGAATTATTTGGTAACCGCAAGAACATAGAAAAATTTGCCCGTGAGAAATACCTTATGAAAGCAGATAACGAGGATGTTTTTGTAATGATTGAAGAGGATACAGAATAGGAATTATTTCTGCCAAACATCTTAAAGCAAATCAATAAAAAAAGCCCTCACTTTCGTAAGGGCTTTTTTGGGTGGAATACCGGGCTCGAACCGGCGACCTCCTGAACCACAATCAGGCGCTCTAACCAACTGAGCTAAAACCACCATTTAAGGAGGGCAAATTTAGCAATTGGCGCGCAAAATTCAAATAAAATTTTATTTTACTTCAGAAGTAGCTCAATTTCATCCCAATTCACTACGTTCCAGAAGTCGCTCACATAAGCAACACGCTTATTTTGGTGCTTTAAATAATAAGCATGCTCCCATAAATCAATTCCTAAAAGTACTTTTGGCAACATCTCTGGCGTTTTTCCAGCATCCATTAATGGATTATCCTGATTGGTAGTTGCACTAATTTTTAACTGATTATTTTGAAGAATTAACCATGCCCAGCCAGAACCAAAAACGCCCAATGATACCTTTTCAAATGTGCTCTTAAAAGTTTCAATGCTGCCAAATGAAGCAATAGCTAACTTAGTAAAATTTGGGCCCATTTGTGTTCCTGTTTTCATCGATTTCCAAAAGAAACTATGGTTCCAATGTCCACCACCATGATTTCTAATAGCTGTTTTTACACCACTTGGTAAACCAGATAGGTTCAATAATAATTCATCTAAACTTTTGCCTCTTAAACTTGGCTCCTTATCAATTGCCTCATTTAATTTATTTACATAGGTTTGGTGATGCTTTGAATAATGTATTTCCATAGTTTGTGCATCTATAAAAGGCTCCAAAGCAAAATAGGCATAACCCAATGGTGCTAATTCAAACCTTCCATTGTTAGGTAAAATTGTTCCATCTAACTTTGTGTAAGTGCGCGCAAATAAGTCTTTTGCATTTGCGCCTAAACCAACTACACCTAAACCCAAAAGGGCTGAGTTTCTTATAAATTCTTTTCTGTTGCTTTTCATAGGTTTAATTATTTTGAATGATTAATTTCTTACTCATCAAAGGTACTTCATCTAAGAGCAATTGGTATAAATATAATCCTGTAGCAAATTGGCTTGTATTTACCTCAAATTGGTGCAAGCCTTCCGCACTTTGTGGCATATCTTGTGAATGCACCACCTTGCCATTTATGTCTCTTATAATTACTTTTACGTTTTCGGTTCGAACCAATTTAAAAGCAATGGTAACACTTTCTGTTGCCGGATTTGGCCAAGCCGTAAACAAATGATTTTTACTTTCAATGGTGTTTGTTTCAATACCAGTTGCGTATTTTAATTTCATTTGGTAATAACCGCCTTTCATAGCATTTAAAGGCTTATAAGAGGTTTTGTTATTATTGCTTTTTGCTTCCAAGTAATAATATAAGCTATCACTTCCTTGTAAATTTGCATTGTCAATATCACCTACCCAATAACCACTGCTATCTATTAAGGAAATTTTATTCCAAGTGCTTGCATTGTTTTTCACCCAATAACAACTGGCTTCTTTGACGCCACTTTTATTATCAATTTTAGCTATAATATGGTATTTGCTCAATGCTGGAACAATTCCATCCACACTTGGATGCCAAAAACGAATTGGGTTTTCAACCGGAATCTGCATAGTAATACAATGGATTGCTCCACCTAATGGAGATAAATCTCTACTGTCTATTGGCACAATTTTATACCCAGGAAAAGTTTGCTTGTAAAATGCCATTATCCTTTTGTGTTGCTCCGCATTTCCGGTAAAACCATCGTAATAAGATGGGAAAATAAAGCTACCATTCACCGTTAATCCATTGATAAAATTACGTGCATCATTGTTTAATTGCGCACAACTTTTATTGGTATGTAAGCCATTGTCGTCTGTTGGATGCTCTACTCTAATTATTCTAAAAGGTCTATTGTAGGTACTTTTAAGGGTGGATAAGTATTGGTAATTATCTTCAATAATCTTTTTGTCGTTAGCAGTAATTTCAGAAGGATATTGCGCCACAATTAAAGATTGCTCATCTATTAATTTCACATATAAATCTATATGCCCAGTGCCGCCATCACATTTTAATGAAACTAAATTTGTAAGGTTTGGTGTATTAAATAAATTCAATAGGGTGTCATTGGTTTGTTGGGTGCTCCAAGGACTGGTATGAACGCCAACTTCGGCGTTTATTGATGGAATTACATCACTGTAAAATAAACGTCCAAATCCATCTGCCATTAAATTTCCTCCCTCAGCATTTAAGGTTGTCTCATAATTTTCATATCCCATAGCGGCGGCCAATTGAGATGGAAATAAATTATCATAATCCCTGCCATCGTAATATTTCATATCCACAAAACCTATACTATCTAGGTTCTTCGAGTAAAATGCCATTGGGCCGTAATCCCTCGTCCACCAATCATCTCCGTTGTTTACAATGAACTTGTAATTTGTTAATGGCATGCCACGCGTTACCATATTGTTTTTTATAAGTGTGGTATCGCTGTTTTTTAAAACTTTAATCCAAACGGTACATTCCTGCTGAATGGCATTGGCCAATTGTGCAGAAACATCAGCGTATACTGAGGTAATGTCCATTCCAGAAGGATTCCCGTTTATGTCGTAATCAAACGACCAGCTAATAGCCACCGCTTGAGATTCTTCAAACTCGCCAGGAGAAATAATTCCTAATGGCATCATTTTATTGAGGTTTCTTTTAAATAAATTCTCGTTTTTAGCTGGGTTGCGCATGGCTTTTTCTTGCGCTGTTTGGTAAGCGGGTTTCTTTGCTGGTCTTTGGGTTTGGGCATCGCTGGAAGAACTCATTCCAAATGCCAAAAGGGAGAGGCAAATACCTTTTAAAACTAATTTACTATTCATATGATACATTGATGTTAATTACTCTGTTTGAATTGCTATTTTCGCAATAAATATTATTCGAACTTATGACAAGTCAGGAAACTTTCAAAGTATACCAAAGCGGAAAATTGCCTTTTAGCATAAATGACTTAAAAAGGAGGGAAGAACCCCTTAATGTGCTTATGTGTAGCCCTGAGTATTTTGATATCATAGATGTGAAAAATATTCACATGGAAGGAATGGCTTCCTCTTTGGATAAGAATAAAGCTATGCAACAATGGGATGAATTGAAAACAATTTACCATAAACTTGTTGCGGATGGATTGCTCCATGAATTACAAGTTATTGCTGGAGCTGAAGGCTGTGAAGACATGGTTTTTTGCGCCAATCAGAGCTTTCCTTATTTGACTAATAGCAACGAAAAAACAGTTTGGATGAGCAAAATGCGTCATCCATCTCGACAAAATGAAGTACCGTTTTTTGAGGAATTTTTTAAAAACTTGGGCTATACCTCTAAGCATTTTAAGCAAACAGATTTATTTGAAGGTATGGGCGATACCATTCCACATCCCGGAAAACAATTGCTTTATGGTGGTTATGGGCATCGCAGTAAAACAGATGCATACGAGGAATTAAGCAAAGAATTAAACGTTCCAATTGTTGCCTTAGAATTAATCAACGAAAACTTTTACCACCTCGATACTTGTTTTGTGCCACTCTCTGAAACCCAAGTAATGCTATGCAGAGAAGCATTTACTGCAGAAGGATTTGCTTTAATTCAACAATGCTTTGATGATATTTTTGAAATCCCAATGGAGGAAGCCATTCAAACATTTTGCCTCAATGCCCATGTGGTAGCCAATTTCAATGCAAAACAAAAAGCAGCAATTATTCAAACAGGAAGCACTGCGGCTAAAGCTGCTTTACAAAAGTGTGGCTACCAAATTTATGAACTTGAAACAAGCGAGTTTATGAA
>CANFHJ010000093.1 GCA_947446605.1 Bacteroidota bacterium
CTGATATTCATCTGACTGTCGAGTTTAACTTTATAAGGCGCAATCATTTGAACAATGGCAGCATCTTCTTTTAACAAAGAATCTGCCTTTAGCTTCACATTTTTCTGACTTTGCTCCCTTACTTGTAAGCTACTATGGCAAGCAGCAAAAAACAGGAAGAGAAATAAGAATTTAAAATTACGCATCATTCATTTAATTAGGCTCTGTACTCTCCAAAAACATCCCTAAAAGTATCGGCAATTTCGCCAAGTGTTGCATAATTTTCTACTGCATCAATAATCAGTGGCATAACATTGGCTCCGTCTGTAGCGGCTTGTTTTATTTGGCTTAAGCCGGTTCGAACCAATTCATTGTTTCTATCTGCGCGCAATTGCTTGAGTTTTTCCATTTGCCCAATTCTAATACTATCATCCACGCGTAATAATGGCGGCATAATGTCTTTGCTTGATCCAAATTTATTTACACCAACAATTATTTTGTCTTCGCGCTCAATGGCCATTTGGTATTTATAAGACGCATCGGCAATTTCTCTTTGCATATAGCCTTGTTCAATGGCTGCTACAGAACCACCCATGGCATCTATTTTTTCAATATATGCCCAAGCAGCTGCTTCAATTTGATCTGTTAATGCTTCTACAAAATAACTTCCGCCCATTGGATCAACGGTATCTACTACCCCACTTTCGTAGGCAATAATTTGTTGGGTACGCAAAGCGGTTCTTGCAGCCGCTTCTGTAGGCAAACTCAAAGCTTCATCAAAACCATTGGTATGCAAACTTTGTGTTCCGCCCATTACGGCTGCCATGGCTTGCAAGGTTACACGCATAATATTGTTTTCTGGCTGCTGGGCTTGCAAGGTGGCACCACCTGTTTGGGTATGAAAACGCAACATCATGGCCTTGGGATTTTTTGCACCCATGTCTTTTGCCATTTTAGCCCACATCCTGCGCGCCGCTCTGTACTTGGCTATTTCTTCAAAAAAGTTGTTGTGTGCATTAAAGAAAAACGACAAGCGTTGTCCAAATACATCTATATCCAATCCTTTATCTAAGGCAGCTTTTAAATAACTTTTTGCATTAGATAAAGTAAAGGCTATTTCTTGCACTGCGGTTGAGCCAGCCTCGCGAATATGGTAACCAGAAATAGAAATGGTATTCCATTTTGGCACCTCTTTACTACAATATTCAAAAATATCTGTAATAATGCGCATGCTTGGCTTAGGCGGATAAATATAAGTACCGCGCGCTGCATATTCTTTTAAAATATCGTTCTGAATGGTGCCACTAATTTTCTTGATATCGGCACCTTGTTTCTTGGCCAAGGCAATATAAAATGCCAATAATGTAGATGCCGTAGCATTGATAGTCATTGAAGTAGTTATTTTCTCTAATTCAATGCCATCAAATAATGTTTCTATATCTTTTAATGAATCAATGGCCACACCTACTTTTCCAACCTCTCCCTCACTCATGGCATGATCGCTATCATATCCTATTTGTGTAGGTAAATCAAAGGCCACACTCAAACCCATGGTACCATTGGCCAACAAATATTTATATCGTTTATTGCTTTCCTCTGCCGTGCTAAAACCTGCATATTGACGCATGGTCCAAAGCCTGCCGCGGTACATGTCTTTTTGCACGCCACGTGTATAGGGAAATTCGCCTGGCATTTCATTGGAATTTTCGCCAGTATAAATTTCCTTTATTTCAATCTCCGAATCGGTGATAAATTTTCTTTCCGTCATAATTTGAAGCAAGAATTAACCAAAAATCAAATCGAATTCTTTTTTAATAAACCCAAGTGCTTTGTGCGTTGGAATGGCATCCAATTTCATGAGTTGCTCAAACACTGCTTTGCTAAGGTCTAATCCTACTGCGTTTGGACCTAAATCTGAATATGCAGTATTAATTAAATTAATCATTTCCTCTTTCACCACACGAATAACTTGCCAAGCTTGGGCAGAAACATACAATTGTTGCGATAAATTGTGGTTAAACTCAGAATTAATGGCGGCAATCAATTCCATCTTTAATTGAGAAGCGCTAATACCCGGTTTGTGTGTACGAATAACCAAACTCTCTGGACTCATGCGTTCCATTAAAAGTACGCAACGCTCGTAGGCTTGTAAACGAAGTGGTTGTAAGGTTTTAAGCTGTTCAGATTTTACATCCATATTTCGCTTCTCATATTCCGAATCAAAAAATATTTTAAATTGGTAATACGTTATTACAAAAACAATTAAAGCTGGAATCAGGTATTTGAGAATTTCCAAAAAGAGGGCCGTTACTTCATTCATGTGTTCTAAATTTGCTCGAAAATAAGGGAAATTCCCAAAATTGTTTTCTTAATTAGAACAAATTCAAAAAGGATGTGAATTGGTTCATTAGTTTATCATAAAATAAAATTGCAAAGTCCTTAGATTCGTTGTATTAGAAAAATGGCAAAACAGGCAAAAGAAAACAAAATTATTTTTGGCAATGTTCAAGAGTTCCCACAAAAGGATGAGGAAATTGCAGAAAAGCCTAACCCCAAATTGGTGGAGAAGCAAAAAAAAGAAAATGCAGGCAAATACCTCAGGTTCCTTGCCGACGAGCGTTTTCTCAAATCCATGGGCATTTTGTTTGTGCTATTTTCTGTTTTTTTACTCCTCTCCTGTTTGTCGTTTTTTGGCTCTTGGGAAAGCGACCAAAGTTTGGTTCGATCCATCTCTTTTGGCATGTTGGCAGAAACACAGCCCATTTTAGCCGACAATATCCTAGGCGTTTTAGGAGCATGGTTGAGTTATGTATTTGTTTACAAAGGATTTGGAATTGCTTCCTTTGCTTTTGTACTCATATTTTTTCTTGTGGGCGTACTTTTGCTTACCAAATTACAACCAATTTCTATTTCCAAAACCTTACGTTATAGCTTCTTTGGCGGTATTTTACTTTCACTTACCATGGGATTTTTATTCCATACCCAAGCGCCAATTTTAGCTGGTTCATTTGGGCATTTTGGCTACGAATACCTCAAAGGCCTTATGGGAAATATTGGAATTGGATTTGGCCTATTAGCTTATGGTCTAATTTTTTTAACCGCTGTATTCAATATTAACTTTTATGCACCTAAGGCTGTTATTTCACCAGCGCAAAAACCAGAAGTAGTACCTATTAAAAATACAGTACTTGAAACTACTATTCCAATTGAAGAAATACCATTAGATGGAAGTGATTTTGTTTTGAACAAATTAGAAGAGGAGAATGAGCTTGAGAATGAAGTTGAGCATGAAGAGGAACTTGAGGAAGAGGTAGAGGTAGAAATAGAAAGTGAAGTAGAGGAAGTGATAGTAGAAGAAGAAATTGAAGAAGAAGTAGCCGAAATTGAAGCCCCTGTTGAGGAAATTCTTGTTCCACTTACCACCAATAGCGGCCTGGTTTTAGAAGTACAAGAAACGCCAGAAGAAGAGGTGATTCTCGACAAAGCACCTGTGCATTCAGGATTGGATCAACCTTACGACCCAACTTTGGATTATAGCCATTACCAATATCCAAGCATTGACTTGCTCAAAGATTATGGCGACAATAAAGGCAAGGTAGAAAGTGCAGAGCTAAGCGAAAAAACGCGCATGATTGAAGATACCCTAAAAAATTATGGGATCGGCATAAAACGAATTTCAGCAACCATTGGACCCACTGTTACTTTATATGAAATTATACCGCAAGATGGGGTACGTATTGCCAAAATTAAAAACTTGGAAGATGATATTGCCCTGAGTTTAGCAGCCCTTGGTATTAGAATTATTGCACCAATTCCGGGAAGAGGAACCATAGGTATTGAAGTACCAAACTCCACTCCAGCCATTGTAAGCATGCGCTCTGTATTGGCCTCACCTAAATTTATTAATGCAGACATGGACCTACCCATTGCCTTTGGAAAAACCATTAGCAATGAGGTTTTTGTAACAGATTTGGCCAAAATGCCCCATCTCTTAATGGCCGGAGCAACTGGACAGGGTAAGTCTGTAGGGCTAAATTGTGTGCTTGCCTCTTTATTGTATAAAAAACACCCTTCACAAATTAAGTTTGTTTTGGTTGACCCCAAAAAGGTGGAGCTAAATATTTACAAAACCATTGAACGCCATTTCTTAGCTAAAATTCCTGGCGACCAAGATGCCATTCTTACAGATACCAAATTGGTTATTCATACGCTTAATTCCCTTTGTAAGGAAATGGACGATCGCTATGATTTATTAAAGGATGCACAAGTTAGGAACCTCAAAGAATACAATGCCAAATTTGTAAGCAGAAGGTTGGCGCCAACAGATAAAATAAAACACCGCTATCTTCCTTATATAATAGTGGTTATTGATGAGTTGGCAGATTTAATGATGACAGCCGGAAAGGAAGTAGAATTCCCAATTGCCCGCTTGGCGCAGTTGGCAAGGGCTATTGGTATTCACTTAATCCTTGCAACACAAAGACCAAGTGTAAATATTATTACAGGTACCATTAAAGCAAATTTCCCTGCACGTTTGGCCTTTAGGGTTTCACAGAAAATAGATTCAAGAACCATTCTGGATGCCAATGGTGCCGATCAGTTAATTGGTAAAGGGGATATGTTGTTTAGCAATGGCAACGATTTAATTAGGTTACAATGTGCTTTTGTAGATACACCAGAAGTAGAAAGAATAACCGAGTTTATTGGTAACCAACAAGGACGCGAACCTTATGAATTGCCTTTGGTTCAAACCGAAAGCGATGAAGGCGGACACAGCGAAGGGTTTGACAGCGAGAACCGCGATGATTTATTTGAAGAAGCTGCGCGCTTAATTGTTATACACCAACAAGGCTCAACCTCATTGCTACAAAGACGACTCAACTTAGGATACAACAGGGCTGGCAGACTAATTGACCAACTTGAAAAAGCTGGTATTGTTGGCCCTTTTAAAGGAAGTAAAGCAAGAGAAGTTTTGGTTCATACCGATGTAGAATTAGAAGAAGTATTGAAACACCTTTAAACTATTGAGGAAATAAATAATCATATAAATAATTATTTGTTTCAAATTCAATTATTAAATTAAATATTTGCGGTGTGAAAAAAATCTTATTACTCCTTATTACAGGACTCCTATTTACCAGCATTAACGCACAAACTGGCAAACAAAACGAAGCTGAAAAATTAATGGAACGCGTTAGCAAACGCTACAAAAATTTCAAAAGCATGAAAGCAGATTTTGTTTATACGCTAGAAAACAAACAACAAAAAAGTCAGGAAAAGCAAAAAGGCAGCATTTTGGTAAAAGGCAATAAGTTTAGATTAGATATCGCTAATCAATTAATTATTTGCGATAATAAAACCATTTGGACCTTTAGCAGAGAAGTAAATGAAGTGCAGGTAAACCATTATTCTCCTAAGGAAGGCGCCATTCGCTTAGACGATATTTTTACCATGTATGGCAAAGGCTTTCTCTATAAAATAGTTGAATCCAAAAAAGATGGCAACAAAGAAATTGTTGTAATTGAATTAACCCCGAAAGACAAAAAGAAGAAATTCTTTAAGATTAAAGTTACAGTTGACAAAACCAACCAAACCATTTTAAGCTCACAAATTTTTGAGAAAACAGGTACAATTCATACCTATACCGTAAACAACCAAGTTCCTAATTTAAAATACGACGACAACCAATTTACGTTTGACAGTAAAAAATATCCGGGTGTTGAAGTAATTGACTTGCGTTAAAAACCGCCGCCTACATCAATTTTTACGGGAGATTGTGGTGTTTTTGGGGTATCCTCAACTACACCTTTAATGGTAAGTTGAATACTGCCATTACCTGCATTTGATTGTACGGTGATGCCTTTTGAAAATGCACCTCTAAAAGTAGCAGGATTATATATTGCTTTGATCCTAGATTTTTGTCCAGGCATAATTGGCTCGCGTGGCCATTCTGGTGTAGTACAACCACAACCTGGTTGCACATTACTTAAAATAAGAGGCACCTTCCCCTTGTTGTAAAAAACAAATTCATACTCGGCGGTTCTGCCATCATATATTTTTCCAAAATCATGCACCACTGTTTCAAATTCAATGACAGGTTTAGGTTCATTGTCTTTTTTTAGATCGGTTTGTGCCCAAGCCAATGCCGAAGCAAAGCTCATGTAAAATATAAATGCGAGTTTCTTCATAGGATTAAAATAAAAAGCCTGCACAAATATATATTTATGCAGGCTATAGAAATAAATTTAATTAGCGTTGTTCAACTGGCTTAACATCTCCTTTTAAGTAAAGGATGATTGTTGAGTTTTTTGCATTACTTACAACAGTTACACTTTTAGTAAAGGCACCTGGAGAAGCAGCATTGTATGTAGCTTTCACAACACCTGTTTTACCTGGTTTAATTGGCTCTCTAGTCCAATCTGGCGTAGTACAACCACAGCTAGCAGAAGCATTGGTAATGATTAATGGAGATTTTCCAGTGTTTTTGAAAACAAACTCATAAGTAGCAGGAGTTCCTTGTGGGATACCACCGAAATCATGTGTTTCTTTTTCAAATTTAATTTCTGCTGCTTTTGGATCTGCTGCAGGTGCTGGTTGAAGTTCTGGAGTTTGCGCTGAAGCGGTCATTAAACCACCAAAAGCAATGATTGCTGTTAAGATTAATTTTTTCATCGTTGGTTTTACTTTATTGGGATGTATTTATCAATTACTGTTCCAAAAATACGCCCTAGTGCAAATAATAACAAAATTCTCCATTTAAAAAATTGTTAAATACAGATTCGTAGATATTCATCGGTTTGTTTGGGATAATTATCAAAAATCTTTAGGTTTGAACGGAGAATTTATTTAAACATGACCGACGCATCATTGGCTCAGGCCGAACTCAAGTATAAAGCAGTAATTCTGGAAGACTACAGAATTGCCATCCAAAGCAGATTAACCAGTTTATTAGGCAGAAAAGAAGTACTTACCGGCAAAGCCAAGTTTGGTATTTTTGGCGATGGCAAAGAACTTCCACAAATAGCCATGGCCAAAGCCTTTAAAAATGGCGATTTTAGAAGTGGCTATTACCGCGACCAAACCTTTATGATGGCCAGCAAGCTTTTGAGCGTTCAGGAATTCTTTGCGCAATTGTATGCACATACAGATGTAAATGCAGAGCCTGCTAGTGGCGGCAGAATGATGAATGGCCATTACGGCACACGCACCATTGATGAACAGGGCAATTGGAAAGATTTAAAAAATTCAAAAAACTCTTCTTCAGATATTTCTCCAACGGCCGGACAAATGCTTCGCTTGGTGGGTTTAGCGCATGCTTCTAAATATTATAGAACCCATGCAAATTTGATTGGTGAAAACCAATTTTCTGTAAATGGAAATGAAGTGGCTTGGGGTACCATTGGCAACGCCAGTAGCAGCGAAGGCCATTTCTTTGAAGCCATCAATGCTGGTGGTGTTTTGCAAGTTCCTATGGTGGTATCTGTTTGGGACGATTCATATGGAATATCGGTTCATGCCAAATACCAAACAACCAAAGAAAATATTTCTGAAATTTTAAAAGGATTTCAGCGCGATGAAAAAGGAGAAGGCTACCAAATATTTACAGTTAA
>CANFHJ010000094.1 GCA_947446605.1 Bacteroidota bacterium
ATAAATTATAAGCCGCTAGCCAAGACATCTGCCAGGTGCATGATTCTAAGTGGGATATTTTGTTTTTTTATAAATGAATCAAGGTGCATGAGGCAGGCATAATCTGTTGAGATAATTATTTCTGCGCCAGTATCTAAAATGTTTTGAATTTTTTGTTCTGCCATTTGCACACTAATTGCTTCCATATTTACTGCAAATGTCCCGCCAAAGCCACAACATTCATCAGAACCTGCCATTTGTACCATTTCCAATCCTTCTACCATGGCCAATAATTTGCGCGGCTGTTCTTTGATGCGGCAATGGTTTAGGGCATGACAAGAATCCATGTATACGGCTTTGCCTTCCAATTTTGAACCCAAGGATTCTATTTTAAGAACGTCAACCAAAAACTCGCTGAGTTCAAAATTCTTCTTTTGAAGTTGGCGGTATTTATTGTGGTAACTAGAGTTTTGAAATAGTAAATCGTAAGAATTGCGAATCATGGCAGTGCAAGAAGCTGCGCCACAAACCAGCGTTTTATCAGAAGAAACCTCATTAAGTAATTTCTCTCCTACTTCACGGGCATCTTCCCAATGACCTGCATTAAAAGCAGGCAAGCCACAACAAGTTTGCTCGGCATTGTAATGCACCTTACAGCCAACTTTCTCAAGAACCTTGGCCATATTAAAGCCCGTATCCGGACTAAATTGGTCGACAAAACAAGGAATAAACAGATCTACCTTCATTTATGGATGCTTTTCTTTGAAATTCTGAATGCGAACTATGAAAAACAGCGCTAATATAAAGAATATGATTAAAGCCAATACAGAAGAACGCATATTTTCTGTATAATTATTTATAACAGCAAATGCCAAAGTGCCAAAAACAGTAGCCATTTTTTCGGCAAAATCGTATAAACTGAAATAGGACGCGGTATCCTGGGTATGATCTGGAATTAATTTGGCATAGGTGCTTCTACTAATAGATTGTATTCCTCCCATTACCGAACCAACCACGCCTGCAAGCAAATAAAACTGATTCTGACTATCAACAAAATAGGCGGCGGTGGTAATACCAATCCAAATTACATTCATGATAAGGAGTGAAAAAATATTTCCAATTCGGGCAGAAATTTTTGCAAATCCCCATGAACCTAAAACACCAATTAATTGAATAATTAGGACGGTTAAAATTAGACTCCCTGATTCCATTTTCAACTCTTTCTCTCCAAACATACTGGCCACATACATTACTGTTTGCACCCCCATTGCACTAAAAAAGTATCCTACCAAATAGCGCTTGATTACACTGTTTTGAGGTAAGTTTATTTCGGCCCAAACTTTCTTGAGTTCTTTGAAACCATTTTTAATAACATTACCTGTTTTTTCAATAACGCGTGTTTTTTCTGGCAATCTTCTAAAGGTTATTTGCGCAAAGCCTGCCCACCAAATACCTACTGTAACAAAGGCAATTTTTATACCTATACCAGAATAATATTTTTTAGCCTCGGCCATGGCTGAAGCCAAATCTGGAAACAAATGCGCATTTAAATATTCATTGGCCTTTTCGGCAACGGGAAAAACATGTTCAATATTTTTTATAAGTGCTAAATTTAATAAGAGCAATAAAACGCTTCCAAAATAGCCCAAAGAAAATCCACGAGCACTTAACTTGTCAAACTGATCTTCTGTGGCAATTTCTGGCAAAAAGGCATTGTAGAAAACAATACTGCCACCAAAACCAAATAATCCCAATACAAAAAACAAGATGCCAAACCAAAAATTTTCTGGCGTAAAAAAGTACAATAACATGGAAGAAATGGCACCCAAATAGCAAAAGAATTTCATGAATTGCTTCTTGTTTTGCCTTGCATCTGCAATACCTGAAAGGATTGGATTAATAAAAGCTATTAACAAAAAACTTACTGAAATACACAAGGTATACAAGGCAGAATTTACAATATTGAATCCAAATACATTGATATAATAAACACTTTTGGCCGCATCATAAGTGCCGGCATGAATGGCTGCCGACTTACTCACCATATTAAAGTAAACTGGAAATAAGGTTGCCGTTATCGACAATGAAAATACACTATTGGCCCAATCGTACATGGCCCATGCACGGGTTACCTTAGGATCATTTAATTCTACACTCATTATTCGCAAAATACATTTTCTTTTGAAAAATTCAAAGTCTGATTTTACCTAAAAAACCAAAGCTCCTTTGCTGCTAACACCTTGCTAAAATTGGGAATAATTATTTAACAATCACGCAAATTAAAACATACAATCCTAAAAATATTTTTATATTTGGTAGGGTCGAACCAAACAAAAAAATTAACACTATTAGATTATGAAAGTCATTAAGATTGCTGTTTTATTCACTTTATTCATTAGCTACAAAACAGGTTTTTGTCAAACCTTTGAAGTACCCAGAAACTACGAATACAATACCGGTGAAGATTATGTACCTTATGAAAAAGATATGATCAAAGCAGCAGATTGGTTAAGAAATACACCCTTCAATGAACAACAGTGGAAACGCCAAGAGGTAAATAAATTTGTAGTAAAATGGATTGATGGTAGTCCTACCGTAAGCGTTGAAATTTTCCCTTGCCTTATGGATTTTGAAAAGAAAAATGAAGGCATGCTTATTTTATATATGGCCAGCTGTGCTAAATATGTTTTAGCAAACAATTATTCTAAAGATGTGAAGGCAAAACAAAAAGAAGCCTTGCAAGCATTAATTGAGGTATACAAACGTGGCACTGGCATTAACAAAGACAGCAAGATGGAAAAACTCTTAAAAGCAGATGCCAATGGACAACTAGAGGAATGGATAAAAAAGAATATGCCATCTTAATTAAAAAATGATGCGTTTTATATTTTCTTTATTATTCCTATTTGTTACTGTTCATTTTGGTTTTGGACAAACACACATTAGCAATAAAAATCTAAAAACTGCAGGAGAGCGCTACCAAAAAGGGAATATAGACTCGGCCATTGCCTATCTTGATTCATTAAGAGGAACACCTCTTGTAAAGGATTCAATGTATATAAACTTATTGCAAATTAGTGCCGATTTAAACCAAAGAAGCTTTCATTTTGAAGGCGTAGTAAAAGATATTGAAGAACTGCTATCAATGAGTAGCAAACCAGAAATTGCACTACAAAATCAACTAGGTAGGTACAAAAAATATATAGGTGATTATAAGGGTGCCATTGATGTATATAAACGCTTAATTGAATTAGACACTAACACAGCTATCACCTACAATAATCTGGCCTCTACCTATAATGCGGCAGGGCTTTACAAAGAAACAATTGCACTGCTGCAGGCCGATCCAAAACGAAAAAAATTATCCCTAGAAAGCTACCATTTGGCATTGGCCTATTTTCATGTTGGAAAATTAGATTCGGCCAAAATATTTATAGATAAATTTTTGAAGACAAAAGAAGCCACCTATGACTTTCTAGCATTTAAATGTGCTGCACAAATCTATTTTGAATTGGGGCTTAAGAAAAAAGCTTGTACCTATATTTTTGAAGCAAATGGCATTCTCAAACAAGCCAAGGTAGAAGAAGAAATTAAAAAACAACCCAAACGAATCCAACAATACCCTTTGTTTTCAAGCACTTTGAAGGACATCAAAGAATGTAAAAAGCTCAAGCAAATCATCTGTGGCCAAGCTTAATAATTACCAAACAAAACTTACCTTTGAGTTTGAATGCCACATATTAGCAAAAAGAAATTCATTTATAAAGTAGGCCCACTGCTAAGAGCATACCTTAAAAAATATGGCCGGGAAACAGATATTCCTATTCACTATTCCGACTTAAAAGAATACACAGAGAGTATTTCGCTACGCGATAAAAAAGGTAAAGACACGCTCTGGGAAACCTGCATTTACGGACCAGCAGAACAAGAAAGAATTTACTTGCATTTATTAGAAATTTACGCCCTCTTAAAAGTGGGTGGCGATATGAAAGTAGTAGAACATTTAGCGGTAGATAGAATAGACATTTGTTTGTATGGCAATACCCTCCCCTTTCGCATCCGCATTATCAATAAACTCAACGACAACTTTGACTATTTCTATGTAAAAAATGCAGATGCATCTAGGATTTACGGCTTAGAATTAGAGCATTTATTATCACCAAATAGGATCAGTTATTTGGTGAGCAACGATTCATTGATAGAAGAACATATTGTGGGAATTCCGGGTGATGAATTTATTAAAAACTATGTGCACGAATCTGATTTTAATGGAACACGTTTGGCAAAGGAATTTGTAAAGTTTAACGAACGTTGTTTCTTACGCCTTTTGGGAGATATGCATTCAAGCAATTTTGTAATTCAAATTACCCCAGATTTCGACGAAACCAATTATAGAATTAGGGCAATAGATTTTGACCAACAATCTTTTGAAGGAAGGAAAAATATTTACCTACCTCAATTCTACAAACAGAATAAATTCTTTTTAGAAAATGTTCAAAAATTTGTGAGCCAGCGCAGCTTAAAACAATACCAAAGAGAAGAGCGCATGGTTATGATTAGCAGAATGCGTGCCGCCAAATGGCCCTTACAAAGCCTTTTAGAAATAATGGGCGTAGAACAAATTGCACCCACAGAAAACGTTTTAAAACTTGCCCAAGAATTAGCAGACTATTATCATAGTCCGCGTATTCTTAAAGCAAAAAATATGGGTGAATTGGTAAAGGCTTCTTTGCTAGAATCCTTTAGGGTTAGAAAAGAAAAATAATTAAGCTGCTTGGTAATTGCGCAATTTCACTTGCTCAATTTTCTTAGCTGCTTCTTTTGCGCTGAGGGTAATTTTCTTTACAGATTTGCTGCTTGGCGCTTCATACATATAATCTACCAATAAAGCTTCGCAAATGCTGCGCAAACCACGTGCACCTAATTTTAATTCAAAGGCAGTATCAACAATCATATCAATTACCTCATCTGCAAAAACGAGTTCAATATTTTCGAGTGAAAACAGGTGTTTGTATTGCTTAATCAAAGCATTTTTAGGTTCGAGCAAAATACGTTTTAATACTTCTTTGGT
Source organism: Bacteroidota bacterium (assembly GCA_947446605.1). GTDB lineage: Bacteria > Bacteroidota > Bacteroidia > UKL13-3 > UKL13-3 > B1. The sequence continues at coordinate 5,051 of CANFHJ010000094.1, forward strand.
TAAAGGATCTAGGTGACAAAGTACTGGCATACGACCAATAATTTCTGGGATTAAACCATAACTGCGCAAATCTGCAGCAGAAACATATTTCAATAATCCAGCGTCTGCATTATTACTTGGCAATTCTGTTGTTTTAAATCCAATGGCTTGTGTTTGCAACCTGCGTGCAATCATTTTATCAATACCTTCAAAGGCACCTCCACAGATAAACAAAATATTTTCCGTGTTAATTTGAATCATTTTTTGATCTGGATGTTTTCTTCCGCCTTGCGGTGGCACATTGGAAACAGTACCTTCCAATATTTTTAACAAAGCCTGTTGAACGCCTTCTCCACTCACATCTCTGGTGATGCTGGGGTTATCGCTTTTACGACTAATTTTATCTATTTCATCAATATAAATAATGCCACGTTCTGCTGCGGCCACATCGTAATTGGCGGCTTGTAACAAACGCGTTAATACACTTTCTACATCTTCACCCACATAGCCAGCTTCTGTTAATACCGTTGCATCTGCAATACAAAAAGGCACTTGCAACATGCGCGCTAAAGTTTTAGCCAACAAAGTTTTTCCTGTACCTGTTTCACCAACAATTAAGATATTAGATTTCTCTAATTCTACTTCATTATCCTTTTTAGAAAGTACACGTTTAAAATGATTGTATACAGCAACGCTTAAAACTTTTTTGGCATCATCCTGTCCAATTACATACTTATCTAAATGTTCTTTTATTTCAATTGGTTTCAATAATTGAATAACTACTTCTGCGGTTTTTTTATCAACTGATTCTTTGTCTTCATTTATAATTCTGAAAGCTTGACCAATACAATTCTCGCAAATTAGCGCGTCTAAACCCGCAATTAAGTATGAAACTTCACTTCTACTTCTCCCACAAAAGGAGCACACATCTTCTTTTTTCTTTGCCATTAAAGCCTATATTAAAATAATACAGGCTGCTCTTTTATAAAAAGAACAGCCTGTTATACAATTCTAGTTAAAATTTATTTCGCTTCGTCTTTTTTGTGTTTCATCAACACATCATCAATCATACCGTATTCTTTTGCTTCTGCAGCAATCATCCAATAATCACGGTCGCTATCTGCTTGCACTTTATCAAAAGGCTGACCAGAATGCGTAGCAATAATATCATACAATTCTTTCTTCAATTTTTGAATTTCACGCGCAGTAATTTCAATATCTGAAGCTTGTCCTTGCGCTCCACCCAATGGTTGGTGAATCATTACACGCGCATGTGGCAAAGCACTTCTTTTGCCTTTTTCGCCAGCACATAAAAGCACCGCAGCCATAGAGGCAGCAAGCCCTGTACAGATAGTTGCTACACTTGGATTAACCCATTGCATGGTATCATAAATACCCAAACCAGCATATACAGAACCACCTGGAGAATTGATATACATTTGAATGTCTCTGCGCGCATCCATTGAATCTAAAAACAACAATTGTGCTTGAACAATATTGGCAACATAATCGTCAATAGGCATTCCTAAAAACAAAATACGATCGGCCATTAAACGTGAGAACACATCAATTTCACGGAAATTCATTGGACGTTCTTCAATAACTGTCCTGGTCATTCCTTCCATTGAACTTTCAATATAGGCATCAACTTTAATGCTGCTAATGCCTTTGTGTTTTACCGCGTATTTGCGGAATTCATTTCCTAAATTCATAATCAAATCGTTTTGGTCAAATATATATTAAATTTACAAAAGGTAAATCTCTTCAAAAATTTATTCTAAGCACAAAATTACAATCCTTGTGCCAAATGCTAGGTGTTAGAAAGGTAAAGGCTTTATGGCCGAACCAAGGACAAAGTTGTCAAAGTTGGCTGTCAAAAAGACTTAAAACCGATAATTACCTTTTTACCTAGGAAGTTCAATACCCTTCATTTTCCTAAACAGACTAATGGCATGTCTATCTGTTAGGCTCGCCACAAATTCGCATACGGCAATTATTCTGGCATATTTATCTTCTTTGAGCAAAGCTTCAGGAGTTCTCAAATGGTCGGGCAATAACTCGGCAATTTTTCTGCTTCTATAACTTTCTTGGGTCGAGCCAGTTTCACAAATTTGGTTCATGGCGCCAAGAAACATATCTAACAAACCGCCAATAACTTCAAAACCCGCGGCTTCAATTTCTATTACTTCACGTGCCTTATAAACTTTTTGTAGGGAGATTTTCTTAATTTGATCAATCAAAGGTTTATGTATACTATAATTTAGCAAAGATTGGTCGAAAGTGCCGGCCAACATGGCTTCTTCATGGTTTAAGAAAATGCTTACTACTTCTTTAATTAAACTATTTATTGCTACTGCACGTAAATAGGAGGCTTTCTCATCTTGGTGTTTTAATCGCAGGTAACTTTCTTTATAAAAACTATTGCCAGCAATTGGCATTAACAATTCTTCTGCGAGATCA
>CANFHJ010000095.1 GCA_947446605.1 Bacteroidota bacterium
ATCGCCGGCAATAGCAATTGCTGCTACCATTTCTGGTGAAGCCACAAATGCATAGGTATTTGGATTGCCATCTGCACGTTTTGCAAAGTTGCGGTTAAATGAATGTACAATGGTATTCTTTTCTGCTTTTTCTGCACCAACCCTGTCCCACATACCAATACATGGTCCGCAAGCATTGGTAAAGATGCTGGCATTTAAATCTGTAAAAGTCTTAATTAAACCATCTCTATCTGCGGTAAACCTAACTTGCTCCGAACCTGGGTTGATCCCAAATTCTGCTTTGGTTACCAATCCTTTTTCAATTGCTTGACGTGCAATAGATGCAGCACGAGATAAATCTTCGTAGGATGAATTGGTACATGAACCTATTAATCCCCATTCAACTTTTAGAGGCCAATTGTTTTTAGCAGCAGCTTCTTTCATTTCTGAAATGGGTGTTGCCAAATCTGGTGTAAATGGTCCGTTCAAGTGTGGGGTTAATGTATCTAAATTGATTTCAAAAACTTGGTCGAAATACATTTCTGGATTTGCATAAACCTCTGGGTCACCTGTTAGGTGTGCTTTTACGCCATTTGCTAAATCTGCTACTTCATTTCTGCCCGTAGCGCGCAAGTAACGCTCCATGCTATCATCGTAACCAAAAGTAGAAGTGGTTGCACCAATTTCTGCACCCATGTTACAAATGGTTCCTTTACCGGTACAGCTCATGCTGGTGGCACCTTCGCCAAAATATTCTACAATGGCACCCGTTCCACCTTTAACAGTTAGCATTCCTGCTACTTTTAAAATAACATCTTTAGGAGCGGTCCAACCATTTAATTTTCCTGTTAATTTAATACCAATTAATTTAGGGAATTTTAGCTCCCAAGGTAAGCCTGCCATTACATCACAAGCATCTGCACCACCAACACCAATAGCCAACATACCCAATCCACCAGCATTAACGGTATGAGAGTCTGTTCCAATCATCATTCCACCTGGGAATGCATAGTTTTCTAAAACCACTTGGTGAATAATTCCTGCACCTGGTTTCCAAAATCCAATACCATATTTATTAGATACTGATGCAAGGAAATCATAAACTTCTTTACTTTCTGTATTGGCAAATGCTAAATCATCTTTAGCACCTGTTTTAGCTGTAATTAAATGGTCGCAATGAACAGTAGAAGGCACAGCAACTTTAGGGCGACCAGCTTGCATGAATTGAAGCAAAGCCATTTGTGCTGTAGCATCTTGCATGGCAACGCGGTCTGGACCAAAGTCTACATAGCTTTTGCCACGCTCATAAGATTGGCGGGCGTTACTTTCTGTAAGGTGACTGTATAAAATCTTTTCTGAAAGGGTAAGGGGTTTGTTAACCACTTTTCTGGCGGCCTCAATGCGTTCGCCCATGCGGGTGTATACCGCTTTAATCATGTCTAAATCGAAAACCATATTGTATTGTTTTTTATCAATGGAACAATCAAAAGGCCCGAAAGATTGAAATGGATCAAGCCGAAGGGCCTTTTTAACTGCCGCAAATTAACTGAAACTTTCTTTAATTACGGGACAAATGATAGTATCTTTGTTAAATTAATATACCTGATTTTGAAGGAAGTAGAAAAAATCACCCGCGAACTCCTCTTGCAAGATTTTGAAATAGCACTTTCAACGCAAAAAGAGCAACTTTTGAGCGATTTAGGTTCGGCACTTATTTATTTACTCTTGAACGATTTAGAAAAGCTTTGGAATATTTTATATAAAATAGATGTGAATGAAAAAAAGGTAAAAGCTTTGTTTGATTTGAGCGAAGCAAAACTCATTGCACCATCGCTCGCCTTGCTTATTTATGAACGCATGGAGCAAAAGGCCATTACCCGAATTCAATACAGAGACAAAGGTTAAAAGCTTTTATAATATTTAGTTGATTGGCTCCTGATGCTCAGTACTTCATTGTAAATATCCTTGTCATCTTTCAAAGCAAATTGCCTAATTCTTTGTTAAGTGGGCCGCTTTGTCTTTCTTTGCAGCCCATTTTAGAATATAATTATGCTGCAAATAAAAGTCCCAACCGTAGGTGAATCCATCAATGAAGTTACCCTTGCCAAATGGAACAAGAAAACTGGTGATTTTGTAGAAATGGACGAACTAATTTGTGAGTTGGAAAGTGACAAAGCAACTTTTGAATTAAATGCGGAGACCGCAGGAATATTGCATACCAAATGTGCTGAAGGAGATACGCTTAAAATTGGCGATTTATTAGCAGAAATTGATACAGATGCCAAAAGACCAGAAGGCGCAGTGAAGCCTGCAGCAAAGCCTGCGGAGGCCAAAGCGCCTGCAGCAGCTCCTGTAAATGTGCCTTCAAATACTACCTATGCAAGTGGCACTCCAGCTCCTGCAGCACAAAAAATATTGGCAGAAAAAGGAATCAATCCTGCGCAAGTTGTAGGTTCGGGCAAAGATGGCAGAATAACAAAATTTGATGCCCTGAAAGCAGAATTGAAAGTGGTTTCAAATGAAGTAAAAAGCAGAGAAGACCGCGTAGAAAAAATGACTTCATTGCGCAAAACAGTTTCTAAGCGTTTGCTTGCCGCAAAAAATGAAACGGCTATGTTAACTACTTTTAATGAGGTAGACATGAAGCCCATCATGGATTTGCGTAACCAATACAAAAATAAATTTAAAGAAACCCATGGCGTAAACCTTGGTTTTATGAGCTTCTTTACCAAAGCGGTTTGTGTGGCATTGCAAGAGTTTCCTGCAGTAAATGCTTACCTCAATGGCGAAGAAATTATCTACCACAACTACTGTGATGTTTCTATTGCAGTGAGTGCGCCAAAAGGTTTAGTGGTTCCTGTAATTAGAAATGCAGAAGCACTGAGCTTAGCCGAAATAGAAGCAGAAGTAATGCGTTTGGCCGTTAAAGCCAGAGAAAATAAATTGAGTATTGAGGAAATGACCGGCGGAACATTCACCATTACCAATGGCGGCGTTTTTGGCTCTATGTTAAGTACACCAATTATTAATCCTCCTCAGTCTGCTATATTAGGAATGCACAATATTGTGGAGCGTGCAGTGGTTCAAAACGGACAAATTGTTATTCGCCCTATTATGTACGTGGCTTTGAGTTACGACCATAGAATTATTGATGGCAGAGAGTCTGTAGGGTTTTTGGTGAAAGTAAAACAGTGTTTAGAAAACCCAACCCTATTGCTTACTCAAGGTACCGATCCTAATAAATTGTTGCTAGGAATATAATTTTCAAATTATTTCTTACCCATATTTTTGAGGTAAATGTATTTTTTCCAAGTGTAAATAAAATGGGCTTTGGCAATTTTAAATCCTGCCTGTCCATCTAAAAAACCTAGCTGTAAAAAATATTCTCTCACGAATCTAAAAACGGCGCTGGATAAGGCTTTTAGGCTTGAAGCGGTTTTGCCTTTTGCGTGCATTTTTGTGGCAAATAATTGTGCGTATTGCTCCATTTTTTGGAGGTAAAATACATCGGTTTGCGTGGTATGGTGAAACAAATGTTCCTTTAAATTTTCTTTGGGTGTTTCTTTGTTCCAACTCAATCCTTCGTGCACATCATCTGTTTCTGTCCATTGCAATACACGTTTGTCAAACAAGCGGTAATGCCAATCTGGATACCAAGCGCCATGTTTAATGGGTTTGCCCGCATAATGGTTTATTAAATTCACACGGTACAAAGGTTTCATTCGGTTCGAACCAAATAAAGCGATTAATTCTTCGCGCAATTCGTGAGAAAAAGATTCATCGGCATCAATGCTAAAAATATAATTGTGTTTGGTGTATTGATTGCCCAGGTTTTTTTGTTTAGAATAGCCCGGCCAAGGGTTCTGAATAACAGTTGCTCCAAGGCTTTTGGCAATTTCAATGGTATTGTCTGAACTGCCACTGTCTACCACAATAATATCATTACAAACAGGCAAAACAGAGGCAATGGAACGCGCAATATTTGCTTCCTCGTTTTTGGTGATAATAACAACAGATAATGGCAGAATTCCCATGCCACAAGTTTAATGCAAAAGCAATGATTAAAGAAATGTTGTAATATTTGCCCCCTAACTTTTCATTTCTTGTGAATCGGCCTACATTTGCGGCACTAAAAAATGGATATGAAATACGATGTAACGGTTATTGGTTCTGGTCCTGGTGGTTATGTAGCAGCAATTCGTTGCGCGCAGTTGGGTTTTAAAACCGCCCTCATAGAAAAATACAATACCCTTGGTGGCACTTGTTTAAATGTGGGTTGTATTCCTTCAAAAGCTTTGTTGGATAGCTCAGAGCATTTTCATAATGCCGGACATACCTTCAAAGCACATGGTATTGATATCAAAGAATTGGAAGTAAACCTTCCACAAATGATTGAACGTAAAAATGGCGTGGTTAAAATTACTTGTGATGGGATTGATTTTTTAATGAAGAAAAACAAGATTGATGTATACAAAGGTCTTGGTTCATTTGTAAACAAAAATACCATTAAAGTTAGCGGTGAAACAGAACAACAAATTGAAACTGATAAGGTAATTATTGCTACAGGTTCTAAGCCAAGTACCTTGCCAGGTTTAACAATTGATAAGGATAGAATTATTACTTCTACCGAAGCCTTGAATATGAAAGAAATCCCTAAACACCTCATTATTATTGGTGGTGGGGTTATTGGATTGGAATTGGGTTCGGTATATGCGCGCTTGGGTTCAAAGGTTTCGGTTATTGAATATACCAATACCATTATTCCAACCATGGATGGAACTTTAAGCAAAGAATTACAACGTAGTTTGCGCAAATTGGGCTTTGAGTTTTTCTTTAGTCATAAAGTTAAATCTGCAAAATCTGATGGTAAAATGGTTACTGTTACGGCCGACAATGAAAAAGGGGAGGAAGTAACATTCTCTGGCGATTATTGTTTGGTAAGCGTAGGTAGGAAAGCTTATACCGCCGGTTTGAACCTAGAGGCTGCTGGCGTTGTATTAGACGAAAGAGGTAGAATTGCTACCAACCACCATTTAGAAACCAATATACAAGGTATTTATGCCATTGGTGATGTGGTAAAGGGGGCAATGTTGGCCCATAAAGCAGAAGAAGAAGGTGTATTTGTGGCAGAGACTATGGCCGGACAAAAACCGCATATCAATTATAATTTAATTCCAGGTGTGGTATACACATGGCCAGAAGTTGCCGGTGTGGGTGCCACAGAAGAAGAATTAAAGAAAAGTGGTAAAAAATACAAAGTGGGTTCGTTCCCAATGCGTGCATTAGGCAGAGCGCGTGCCAGCATGGATATTGATGGTTTGGTTAAAATTTTAGCCGACGAAGAAACCGATGAGGTTTTAGGTGTGCATATGATTGGTCCGCGTGTAGCAGATTTAATTGCAGAAGCTGTGGTTGCCATGGAATTTAGAGCAAGTGCAGAAGACATCGCAAGAATGAGTCATGCCCATCCAACCTACGCAGAAGCGGTAAAAGAAGCTGCCTTGGCTGCAACAGGTAACAGAGCGATACATGTTTAGCTTTTTGCTTCTAGCTTCTGGCTTCTAGCTTCTGGCTTCTAGCTTCTATGTTAAAGCCTAAAATACGTTGACCGTTTAAAAACCAATAGTTTCTGTGTTATTGCTAAAATACATCAGGAGCTTTTGGTTTTGTTTGCTCAGTCAATAAGGGGCTCGATGCCCCATTTGACTGAATTTTGCCGTAAATGACTCAGTCACTCTTGGTCTTGTTTGCTGTCACAACGTTAAGTATTTTTCTTCAAATGTTATTGGACTAAGCATTTTTAACGCTTTATGAGGTTTCTCAACATTGTAATTGGTGCATGCCCGGTCAACATTTTTGGATAGTTCATTTAATCCAGCACATGGCCAGTGACGTAAATAATTATTCTTGATTACTCCATTTATTCTCTCTGCTTTTCCATTCTCATATGCGTATTCACACATACTATTTTGGAACTCCATTTTCCTTGTGTATTCAAGAAAAATCTTGGCAAAATATTGACCGCCACCATCTGAATGAAATATCAATCCAATTAAATTTATTTTCTTCCTGTTTTTTACAGCCATCATTAATGCTGGTAGCGTTGTTGCCTCTGTTCTTAAGCTTTCCGAGACATGCCACCCAACTATGACACGCGAAAAATTATCAATTATAAATGTTATATAATACACATCTGACCCTATTTGATAATAAGTAATATCGCTAGACCAAACTTGATTTATACGATCTATAGATAGGCCTAGAATCAAATTCGGAAAACGTATTACTCCGCTGCTATCAGTAGTTCGCAAAGGCTTAAACTTTTTCTTATTTAGCAATCCTATTTCTGTGCAATAAGCAATAAACTTATCCCGACCCATTGACGGAGGTTTTATTAGCTCATAAATGCTCCTCATTGCCATCGTTGGATGCCTTTTTCGGATTTGATGTACGATTATTTCTAAGTAACCAAACGTCTCCATTTCCTCTAACTGTCGATTAAGGTATTGGTGAAGAGATTGCTTGCTATAACCTATTGACCAAAAGAAAAAATTTAAGCTCACCTTTAGTTCTTCCCTGTGGTGCCAGAACCAGATGATGACGTTGTGCCAGAGTTTTTTTTTATCTCTATGCCATACGTTTGCTCGGCTATCTCTATAAGCTTTTCATGGAAGATTAACTGAACCTCCTTTTGACCCAAAATCCGCTCTAATTCAGCTATTGTAGCTTGTAACTCTTTTATTTTAACGGTGTCACTTTCTGATTCCACTACTAATTTTTCTCCTTTCTTAAAATTAAGGCCGTATTTATTTACCCATAGGCGAACAGCCCAGGGCCGAACCTCATATGTTTTGCTAATTTCGGAAATTGTAGTCTGTTTTCGTTCTATTTCTTTGACTTTTTTCTTTTTGAACTCTTCGCTGAATACCCTTCTGCGGCGTTCTTCCTGACTTAAGGTAAATTGTTGTCTTGTTGCCATATGTTTTGTTTTAAAGTTTTTTCCTTCATAACGGTCAACATATTTCAGGCACTGACAAGCGTCCATGGTCCATAGTCCATGTCCGCTTGCGATAGGGAGGTGTTTTAACTATTTAATTTTTGCTATGGTCTATCGACCATGGAACATGGACTTTTTCAGCTGTCCATAGCTGCTTGCGACTGGGAATTGTTCATTGTATGCAGGCAATTTTTCTTAAGTGCTTATTTCAATTATGAATTATGAATGATGAATTATGAAATTGTTTTTGGCGGCTGGCTTCTATTAGTAGAAGGAAATGCATCAACAAGCGACTAGCTCACCATTGGAAGTGTTTAAGCGCAACTATAATTATTGTGTTTTGTATGCAA
>CANFHJ010000096.1 GCA_947446605.1 Bacteroidota bacterium
ATGTGCGCGTAAAATTTGCAGCAGGAACTTATAGCCAGAATTTAATGGCAGCAGTGAGCGACCAAGATGTAGTAAATTTATTTTATGGTTTCTTATCTAGTCCAGAAAAGGTAAACAGTGATATTCGCAGGCAAACCGCTGAACATTATGTTTTGGGCACAGAGATAGATTTAGGCAGATATGTAGAGCTAAACTTTGAAGGCTTCTTAAAAAATTACAGCCAAATTACCAATATTAACCGCGATAAGGTATATGATGATAACAGCTATAACCTCTGGAGACCTTACTACTTGCGAGGAGACGTAATTAAAGAAACAGGTAAAGCTTATGGCGCAGATGCAAGGTTAAAGTATGAAAGAAATAGCATTTACTTCTGGGCTGTATATTCCTTAACTTTTGTAACCAGAAACGACGGAAGAAGAGATTACACGCCCCATTTCGACAGAAGGCACAATATCAACTTGGTGTTTACTTACAATTTTGGCGACAAAAAAAGTTGGAGTTTAAATACACGTTGGAATTTTGGTTCGGGCTTTCCGTTTACGCAAACACAAGGTTTTTATGAAATGCTGAACTTCCAAAATGGCGTAGGTTCAAACACCAATAACCAAAATGGAAATCCTGGCATTTATTACACCGATGTAAATACAGGAAGACTTCCTTATTTCCATCGTTTGGATGCGTCTATTTCAAAGAAATTTTATGTTAGGGAACACCAAACCATGAGTTGGATTTTATCTGCTACCAATGTTTACAACAGAGAAAATATTTTCTTCTTTGACAGGCTCAATTATAAGCGCATTAACCAACTCCCTATTATTCCAACATTAGGGTTTAATTATATTTTCTAGTAAACTATCGTTGGCATTGCGTTTATAAAACACAAAGCCTCCTTTTCTTCCAATTTCATGCATGCTTGCATTAATATGGTCGTTTACATTGTTTACATGTAAGGAAAAATAGGCATCCTTATCTAATTTACCAGTTTGCAACCAATGTAAATCTGTGGCATTTTTATTTTCATGTGCATTGGTTCGGCCATAATAATATTGCGCGTAACTCTTGTAACCTAAGGTTTCTATATACACATCTTTACCTTGCAAACTCTCAAAAAATTCAATGGCTGGACCTTGGCTGTATTTCTCAATACGTGGTGCAACAAATAACAAAAGCGCAGGAATAAAAACAGAGGTGAATGCCAAAAATAAATAGGTTCCATAATTTACTTGCTTCCTTATAAAAAGTAGAATTACATAGCAAAGTGCCACAAAAAATAGCATGCCCAAAAAACTCTCAAATCCAATCCAGTTGGCACTTACAGACAATGAAGCAACAGCAAAACTATCTTTGATAAATGGAATAAAATAGTGCTTTAAATTATCTGTTTGAGGTAAAATTACAAAAATAAATGAAAGCAATAAACCAATAAAGGCAAATAAAATTCCTTGCGTCCATGAGAAAAACAATTTCGCAGAAGACCATGTATGCAAGTAATAAGTCGCCATAAAGGTGAGTGGCAAATAACACAAAGAACTATAATGAACTATTTTGGTTTCTACAATGCTAAACAAGATAAGCACCACCCAGAAAAACAATTGCATCATATTTACCAAAATTTGTTGCGCCTCATTTTCTAAAGACAATTTGCGTTTAAACAAAATGGGCAAAGCAAAAATAGACGCAGGAAAACAACCCAATAATAAAACCACGGGATGATACCAAAATGGCTGTCCATGGCCGGCTACAGGATGTAAAAACAAATCGGCTTGGTATTTGATAAACTCAATTAAGAAACCCGGCCCGTTTTCTATTGTTTCAAAACCAAACCACAAGGCACTTACCATAAAAGCAGCAAAAGTTGCGTAAAATAAATGAGTCCAAAGAAAGAATTTCTTAAAATGATTGAGTACCCAATAAACTAAAAAACACAATACCAAAACTACTACCGCAACTGGGCCTTTTGTAATAATTGCCAAACCAACAAACAAACCAATAAACCATGCATGCGCAACAGCTTTGGTTCGTATATACAAAAACAATTGATAGATAGCAGAGAAAATAAATAGGTTATATAAGGGATCTATAATACCTGTTTTAAAATACAAATGCGGCGTAAGAGAACCTGTTATAAATAAGACCCAGAAAAAAGCAAATTGCGGGCTGAACCAACGCTTACCAATTTTATAAACCAATGCCAAAGTAACAACTCCAATAAGGGCATTGGGGAATCTGGCAGCAAATTCATTTACCCCAAAAACCTTCATGCTAGCGGCTTGCAGCCAAAAGAACAAAGGCGGCTTTTCCATAAAAGGCATAAAATTAATTTGCACCTTTTGGTAGTTTCCACTCAATAACATCTCACGTGCCGATTCCGCAAAATTTACCTCATCCCAGTCAAACAAATGAACAGAACCAAGGAAAGGAATAAATAAAACCATTCCCAAAAGTGCTACCAAAGGCACATCATATTTCAATAAGAAATTTTTCATTTACGATGTATTTTTAGGATAAAATCTAAGTTTCCTTTTTCAAGCAAAATATAAAAAACAAAATAAGCACCTAACACGCCAATTGTAGCCCCCACACAAGTGTCTATCAAGAAATGTTGTAAAAGATAAATCCTTGTAAAGGCAGTAAAAACAGCCAAGAAAAGACACAAAACTTGAATTATATTTTTTGGGTACAACAAGGCAATTATTGAAAATACGGCAAATGCCGATGTAGTATGCCCAGACGGGAAACTGTTGTTATAGTTTTTTTCTGCGCCATCTACAAAATTGTATTGTACCTGCTGCATTTGTTCCAAAAACCACATAGGCCTATGTTTACCTGAGAACACAAACAACTTCAGTAATTGTGTAAATCCTGCACTGATAGCGTAGGCTAACAAAATTCCCAAGGCCAAACGTGGATTAAAATAATAAAGCAATAAGGAAGTAATTACAATCAACCAACCATCCCCTAAATAGGTTCCATTTAAGCAAAGAAAATCAAATACAACATTGTGATATTGGTTAATCCATAAGCTAATACCCAATTGTGCATTGCCTATTTGAACCAGCAATAACAAGCCTAAAAGGACACTGAAACCAAATAAGAAAATTGGATTGCGCAAATTCATGGGACAATATTAAAACAAAAATGCAACTTCTGAAGAGAAGTTGCATTTAAGAATTTCATTAATCACAGCCAACTTTAATTTTTGGCTGTTCCGTTGTTCGGTCTTTGGTATCTATATAAACCTTTTTCCTTACAGTGCATTCCATTTCCTTTGGTTTAAATGTTGGACTGAACCCAAAAAATGCACTTGGTAAAAATGTTAAATAAAATTTACCTGTTACTAAATCCTTTCCCATTTCCAATTTTGCATTATTAGCAGCATTAAAGAAACTAGAAGGCTGATAAACAACCGTAGCGCCTGTTATGGTGTCAGTACCTGTACATTTAATCCATAAATAAGCATCACCAGCCGCTAAATCTTTCATACCAATATTGGTATCAATTGGGTTATCATAATAAATGCTTGTCATTTCATTTGGCAATACAATTGCAGGCACTGGATAAATATAACCTCTGGTTAGTTTAGGTGGTGCTATTGCAATATTGATATCCTCCGTTTTTAAATCTGGATCACCATATCCCCCGCCATCTTTAGGTTTCACCAAAAATGAAATTCCTTTGCTGTAAACTTCAGTGGCAGTAACTTCATAAAATTCTGTTGGAGTCATTTCATAATACCAAACCTTAGGACCTTTATCCGCATCCTTTTTCATTATTAGGATATCGTTAGAATTTTTCCAAGCCTTATCACCTAAGCCATTTTCTTTACCCGAACCAGCGGCATGCTCTTTTGGCTTCCATGTCCAAATGTAAAAAGGGCCTGGCAAATCAACACATGAAGTGTTGGTTGCTTTAGAAAGATCTACATACAAACGAACGGGTTGGGTAACATCTGGATTTTCTGGCTCAATCCATGCAACTTGTGCCATAGCCAAAGAGCTCAAGCAAACAAATAAAATACTATATATTAATTTTTTCATGACAATTAATTTCTTTTAAATTCAAGGTTATAACTCATGGCCCAAGTTGCTTTTCCTTTGCACCACTTATGAACTTCTTTGCTCAAACGCAAATTGTCTTGTGGACGAATAGGACCATTTAATTTTAATTCAAAAGAACTTGCTCCTTCTGGGTTAAAAGTAATGGTGCTTGGAAATTCTGGATCATCAAAAGCCCATGTACCAGAAGCAGCTCCAAAGAAATTTAAATCTAAACCCGTTGTATCTACACTATAGGTAGTATCTGTAAAAGTGATATTTGGCAACTTACTTGAACTTGCAAAATAGCCATAAATATTGGCAGCTTCTTTTGTTAAAGAAAGCTCATCTACTTGAACAGCTTTTGTTAAAACCCAAGTGGCTTTTATGCCTTCAACCTTACTGCCAGGCATTCCAATTTCTTTGATGTCTTTTTTACAGGCACTCAAGGCAAGTAAAAAGGACAAAGAAAGCACCAAACTCATTTTAATATTCTTCATTATTCGCATCCTCCTTCAGGGTTAAATTGAAACAAACTTGTTTTTTCATTTACAGGAAATTGCAAAGCCAAACCAGGGCAATTCCATTTTGAATTTCTAATTAATACCGTACCAGATCCAGTTGGGTCTTCTTTTACGCCAATGCGTTTTAAATCATGAACTCGAACGCCTTCACATGGAAACTCCAAACGTCTTTGTTTACGCGCCATTACAATAACATCTGCAGCTGGTGTATTGGTAGGCAGGTTAGCAATGGCCGAACCGTAGGCACGTTGAATAATATCATTCACATCGCCAATTGCAGTTTGCAAATCAGCGTTTGTAATAGCCAATGCTTCAGCACGCATTAATTTTAACTGACTTACATATAAAATTGGGTTGCTTAAAAAATCAGCGTTAAACTTTGTTATCCCATATGTTTCGGCGGTGGCATCACCCGCATTAAAAATAGCATAGTATTTTGAACGTTTATCTGCAGTATCTGCAGTTGCCTCATAATACAATGATTTAGATAAACGATTAGGTGATGGATTGCTTGGATTAACAATTCTAAAGTTATTGATATAGGTAGCAGCGCGGTTATCGCCCACACCCGTACTCACAAAACTAAAAATCTTTTCACTTGATGTTAACGCATTTTCGAACCTATTTAAGGTTGTATCCATGGTGTATTTTGGAATCAAAACATTACAAATTTCTTTTACCTTTTCGTAATTGTTCATTTGAAAATAAACCTTTGCCAATAATGCGTTTGCAGCATCTTTGGTAGCGTAATTTCCATTAACATCTGGCAAACTTGCAATTGCCTCTGTTAAATCTCCAATGATAAATTCATAGGTAGCAGCAACTGTTGCGCGGGCTTTTGGCTTGGTATCAACTTCATTTCTAATTACTATTCCCAAATGAGAATTGTCTGAAGTTGCGCCATAAGGCTGAGCCCACAATTTAACAATATCAAAATGTAACATGGCACGTAAGAATTTTATCTCTCCTGTCATACGTATTTTGGTAGCATCATCAACAACAATGGTATTGTCGTTTAGGCGAGCCAAAACATAATTCAATCTAAAAACTACTGCGTACATATCGCCATACAAACCACCCACATCTGAATTAAAGAAATTGGTTGTACGTTGGTAAACGGGAACAGTAAAACCACTTTGTGGCTTTTCTAAATTATCACCTAACAATTCATTAAAAAACTGAATTCTACCATTGTAATGATTCGCCATGGCGTCGTAACTGGCGTTTAGGATATTCTTTAAATCGGTAAGGTCTTTTACCGCGTCTGTTTCTAATTGCACTCCTTCAGGATAAACCTCTAACCACTTACGGCAAGAACCCAAAGTCAACAATAGAACACTTATTAATAATAATTTCTTCATACTCTTTTTAATTAAAACTCGATATTCATTTGAAGGCTAAATGTTTTCTCTTGCGGAGGTGTTAAATAGGTAATGTTTTGAGAACCCATATTTCTTGAATTGTTCAAGTTACCTTGTCCGCTACCTTCTGAATCCCTTCCAATTTCTGGATCCAAACCATCATAATTGGTAATGGTAAATAAGTTAGTTGCAATGGCAGAAATACGCATACTTGTTAAGTGCATTTTTCTGCAACGCGCTGGCGTCATGTTGTAACCAATAGTTAAATTTCTCAAACGTGCATAGCTACCATCTTTCAACCACAAAGTTGTATTACTCCACTCATCAGGCAAACCATAAGTTCTATAATCACGAGTTAATCTAGGGAAATGACTGATATCACCCGGTTTTCTCCAACGATCGTACACGCGCTCATCCATGTTCCAATCTGTTATTAAAGAAGCTTGGCGTTTTTGAGATGATTCATAAATGTTAGAACCATAACTAAAGATAATTAAAACACTCATATCCCATTGTTTGTAGCGGAAAGTATTGGTCATACCGCCAATGGCATCAGGAATAATTTTACCAACCGCCATGCGATTTTGGTTATCGTACACATAAGTTTCTTTGCCGTTTTTATCCAAGTAAACAGGCAAACCGTTATTGGCATCCACATGCGACCAACGTATCAAATAATTGGTACCAACTGGCTTACCAACTACCACACGTGTATCGTTGGTTCCACCACTCACAGCATCTTCCGTATAAACACCTAAGCTGGTAATTTCATTAAAGTTTCTAGCTACGTTAAAGTTGGTAGACCATTGAAAGTTTTTACTGATAATATTTCTTGATTTGAAACTGAATTCCAAACCTTGGTTCAAAATGCTACCAACATTATCCCAATAGTTTCCAAAACCAATTGAAGCCGGAATTGACAAATACATCAAAACATCTTTGGTTTCTTTGCGGTAGTAATCTAATTCAACAGTAATACGGTCTTTCAAGAATCCTGCTTCTACTGCCACATCATAATTTTGTGTGGTTTCCCAACGGATATTTTGATTTTCTAATTTGTTTGGAAACAAAGTAGGCTGACCATTATAAGTAATATTATTGCTTGTATTTGAGTAGGTAGCAAAACGGGCATCGTCTTGAATATTTGCATTACCAGATTTACCCCAACCAGCACGAAACTTTAAGAAACTAAATGTTTTATTGCCTTTCATGAAATCTTCTTCAGATACAACCCAAGTTCCAGAAAGAGATGGGAAA
>CANFHJ010000097.1 GCA_947446605.1 Bacteroidota bacterium
CCCAGTATTATACCAAGCACTGAATTTAAATACATGCTTTTGGTTCATGTAATTTCCATTCATATGAAAACCAATTTTTAATCCATCATAATTGTTGTACCAAACATCTGGCCTGGCCTTTAAAATATAGAACTTGCGGTCGGCAGGATTATTTACTTGATGATCAAATGTAAATAAAACCGGGCATTTCCAACTGTTGTTTAATTCATTGATATCTGCCAAACGATGGCTTGGATCTATTTGAATATTGGCTACTTTTTGAGGGCAATCTAATACCACCTTGTGGGTAGGATTTAGCGCACCCCAACCATGCCAAACAGGAAGAACAGTGGCATTGGCATTTTTTGCAAAATAGGTATTGGGTAAAGTATATTTAGAAATAGAAGAATCCTTTCCAATAATTTGAAAATCTATTGGCATTTGCATTTCACCTTTGCGCTCAAATATTATTTCCAATTTATTTCCATCAATTTTACGTGCTCCTTTTATCCCATAGTCAATGGTTTTGGTGGTTTCCATCCATTGGTCGAAAAACCAATTTAAATCTACATGTGTAAATTGAATGATGCTATTTCTAAAATCTTCAAAATAAGGATGCGCCATTTTCCACTGATCAAAATAATGTTGCATGGCTTTTTGAAAGAGCGAATCGCCCAAAACATATTGCAGGTTATACAACATAGTTGCTGTTTTATAATATACATGACCATAACCTCCGCCATGGTTTAAAGCGCCATTGAAATCATCACTATGCGTATTTAAAGGCATATCATTGTGGTTAATGGCGTCTCTGATATATCCTTGGTAAACGGTTTGATCCAAGGACGACATTGGTCTATAGTATTTATTAACCCAAGCCGATTTTGTTTTTATTTTGGTTTGTTCTTTGGTTAATCGGCTCATGCTCCAATGTGTTAAAAATTGGGTAAAGCCTTCATCCAAACTTGCGCGGTAGGTTTCATTGTTACCCACCATTCCAAAAAACCAATTATGACCAATTTCGTGCGCAAATAAACCATAATAGCCTGGACTACTGCCTCCATCAAGGGTTAACATTGGATATTCCATCCCATCACGGGCATCGGCACAAATCATTTTTGGATAAACATAGGCACCAAATTCTCTGCTATAGGTTGCTATTACTTTTGAATTAAACATTGCGGCATCTTGCCAACCGCTGGCATGAGGCTCTTGTACCAATGCAATACACCTCACTTTTCCTCTGGGATTTTCTGCTAATGGTAAAACTACTTCCCCAATACGATAGGTAGGATCGCAGGTCCAGGCAAAATCATGCGTATTAACGGCTGTGTATTTCCAAGTTTTTAAAGTTCCGTTGGGTTCAATTATAACACTGGCTTTTTCTTCCCAAGGTTTCTTTGCAAAATTCTTTAGGTCTAATTTTTCTCTAAGCGCCGCTGGTATTACTTCCAATTCATTTTGCAATTCGCCTGTTCCATCCATGATATACTGGTTAGGCAAGCTTATTTCAATATCAAATGAACCAAAATCGCCGTAAAACTCCTTACCCAAATGTTGGTCGGTTTCCCAACCAAATTTTCTATCGTACACACAGATACGCGGATACCAATGTACCACATCATATTGCTTGTTTCCAGCATTGTCTGTAAACATTTTCATGCGCCTGCGCTGATCGCCACCCGCATCAAAATAAGTACTAAAATCAATTTTTATTTCTACAGAAGAATTAGGCAACAAAGAATTAGGCAATTGAATTTTCATTATTGAAAAATCAATGCTTGGTGTTACGGCAATACCTGCTATTTCTACCTTGTGAATTTCTGTTCCTTTGCCAGCAGCTTCATATTTCCCAAATTTCTGCTTGAACCCATTTGCCAAATTCAATTGTTCTAAATAGCCACCTTTTAAAAATGCATTTTGGTACAAATGAAAATAAACAAATGTTAAAGTATCAGGTGAATTATTGTAATAGGTAAGCTCTTCTACCCCACTAACAATGTCGGTTTTATCATCTAAGGCAACACGCATTTTATAGGCTACATCTTGTTGCCAATAAGATTGAAAAGGTTTGCGGTTTTTCCAATAATAGGGATTTTGCACGCTGCGGTAAGAGAAATCTTGGGCAAAGAGCTGCATAGAAAGTAAGCTCAAACAAAGTAGCAATAGTTTTTTCATACAGGGGCAAAATAAACAAAATTTAAAATAAATTAGTGCCTTGCCTCTGTCAATTTGCATGAACGCCTAGTAATAGCAGGAATTTTGAGCTAAGCCTAATTTTTTGTAGATTTGTTTATTGCTTATTTATATCCTATGAAAAGAGTTCCAGCTTTGATTAATTTCTTATCAGTTGTTTGTATTGCTTTTTTTAGCGTACATGCTTTTTTAGGATTAGAAATTATAAAATTTAACAAAAGGGGAATTCTCTTTAATACCAGCACTAAAATTCCATTAAAAGACAGAATGGATTTGGCCTGGGAACAAGAATTTGAATTAACAAAAGACCCCGCATTAAATATTGTACCGCGTGAAAGATTGTTAGCCGCATGGCAATACCAGCAGCAGCTTTTGGGTCGAACCGGATTAGGAAAAGCGGCCATCCCTGGCGTAACATGGACAGAAAGAGGTCCCAATAATTTTGGTGGAAGAACCCGTTCTGTATTGGTTGATTTAAACGATGCAACAAAGAAAACGGTTTGGGCAGGTGGCGCAGGCGGTGGATTATGGAAAACAACAGACATTACAGCTATTAGTCCAAATTGGACTCCTGTTAACGATTTCTTTCAAAACCTTGCCATTACGCATATAGACCAAGCGCCCAGCAACCCACAAGTAATGTATTTTTGCACGGGAGAGGGCAATGGCAATTTAGATGCAGTTAGAGGTTTGGGTGTTTGGAAAACAACAAATGGAGGAGGTACTTGGACACAATTAAGCGCTACAAATAACGCTACTTATTATTATTGCCAGAAAGTGGTTTCAATAGGAAATGGCGACACTGTTTTTGTTTTAACCAAAAGTGGTTTGTACCGCTCTGTAAATGGCGGAACGGCCTTAACAAAAGTTTTAGGAACAGGCATTTCTTCGGCTGGTGGAAATATAGCTTATGATATGGAGCGCATGTACAATGGGACCCTTTACGTTACCATGAGCAGTGGCGCTGCCAATGGTGGTACAATTCATAAATCATACGACAAAGGAGCTACATGGACCAACCCCTTAAGCATTCCTGCTTATGTGAGCAAAGATGAAATGGAAATTGCCGTTGCCAATAACGATACCAATACCATTTATTCATTGGTTGAAAACGGAGGCGCTATTGTGGCTATTATTAAGTCAAGTAATGCTGGCCTTAGTTTTGATACAGTTGCAGCACACCCAATAGATGCAGATGCTGGCGTTTCAACAAGTAGCGCTAGAAAAGATTTTAGTAGAGGTCAGGCATGGTATGATTTAAGTTTAGCCGTTGATCCAAACAATGCAAATGTTGTAATTGTGGGAGGTGTTGATTTATTTAAATCAAGCACTGGTGGTGCAAGCTGGAGTCAACTATCTCATTGGTATGGTGGTTTTGGTTTTCAAGATGTGCATGCCGACCAACATTACGCTTATTTTGAACCAGGAAACTCTAACGTAACTTATTTTTCTAATGACGGAGGCGTATACCGTTCAACAAATTTTACGGCTACAATGCCAACAATTATAAGCAAAGGAAACAACTACAATACCCTTCAATTTTATGCTTGTGATATTCATCCTACGGCCGGTTCGAACCAATACATTGCAGGAGCGCAAGACAATGGATCACATGGATTTTCTACTGCAGGAATAAACAGCACAACAGAAGTAACAGGAGGCGATGGTGCCTTTTGCCATATAGACCAAGACCAACCAAGCTATTGGTTCACTTCTTATGTGTATACCAGTTATTATAGATCAACCAATAATGGCGCTAGCTTTTCAAATGTTTTAAATACAAGTGCTACAGTGGGCAGCTTTATTAGTCCAACAGATTACGACGATGTAGCCAATAAAATGTACATGTGCGGCAATAATGGCACCTATGTGCGTTGGGATAATCCGCAAACAGGTTCAACAATTGTTTACGATACCACCCTGCTATTTAACGGCGGTAAAATAACCAATGTAAAGGTTTCACCTAATACTGCCAACAGGGTCTATTTTGGCTTAAACAATGGTAGAATTGTACAGGTAGACAATGCGCATATTACAGCAAGTTTAGATTCTTGTATTAACAATGGTAAAGGCATGCCAACAGGAAGTGTTTCTTGTATTGAAGTTGAAACAGGAAACGACAACCACATATTAGCTACCTATTCCAATTACGGTGTAGTAAGTGTTTGGGAGACAAAAAATGGTGGCTTTACCTGGACCAATTGTGAAGGTAATTTGCCAGATATGCCTGTTAGGTGGGCATTGTTTAATCCCAATAAAAATTGGCAAGCTATGGTTGCAACTGAGTTGGGCGTATGGACTACAGATAGTTTACAAGGAGCTGCTACCAATTGGCAACCCAGCAATACCGGTTTTTCAAATGTACGAACCGACATGTTAAAAATGAGGTCATCGGATAAACAAGTGGTGGCTGCAACGCATGGTAGGGGCTTATTTACAAGCAATGCTTTTGCACCACCCTTTGCAGATTTTGTTGCCAATAAAAAAATAAGTTATGTAAGTGCATTTGTAAATTTCACTAGCACCTCTAATGGCGCATCATCCTACCTATGGGACTTTGGTGATGGCACCACGAGTAATTTACAAAACCCAAGTAAACAATATTTAACAGCAGGGATTTATAATGTGACGCTTAGCATCAATGGTGGCGCTTATTCTAAAATAGTAAATTCATTTATTCAAATTCTTCCGTATAGACCAGTTCCTTATACCCCAGCTTTAGGTGGTAATTTTGATATAAATGCAAACGATTTTGGGCCAGAAACGGTATCCGGTTTGCCATTTGAAAGAGGCAATTCAGCGGTTGCTGGCAAAAATGGAACGGCAAGCGGAAGCTTTGCATGGGTAACAGGAATAACAGCAAACTATGCAGATAATTCAGATGTAAGGTTGTATTCGCCCAATTTTAATTGCACGGCAGCTGGAACCTATACACTCAAATTTAAAATTAAAAACAAATTTGAAATTGCTTATGATGGTTTTATAGTGGAATACAGTTTAAACTTAGGAAATACCTGGACAAAATTAGGTAGCACCGTTTTAACCAATTGGTATGATTTTGCCAATACTACATCGGCAACCGCCTTTCCACAAAACGAACCTTATTTTAATGCAACACGTACTGCCTATACCCAAATGCAATACGATTTTAGTTCATTGGCAGGTAACAATAAGGTATGTTTTAGAATTGTTTTCAAATCAGATGCAGGTGTAACAGATATTGGACTTGCCATAGACGATTTTGAAATTGCAGGACCAATAAATGCTGCCATGCCAGTAGACCTGATTGGTTTTTGGGCTAAACGCTTAGATGCTAAAAATGTGGCCTTAAATTGGCAAACAGCCAGCGAGAAAAATAACAAAGGTTTCACCATTGAAAAAAGTAAAGATGGTTTTCTGTTCGAACCAATTAATTTTGTGAATGGAACAGGCAATTCCAATACCACGCAACATTATAATTATACAGATCAAGAAGCCATTCAAGACAATTTGTATTATAGAATTGCACAAGAAGATTTCAATGGCAAAATTACCTTTTCAAATACCATAAGGATTGAAAAAGAATTAAGCGAAAACAAATTGGTGCATTTCACCTATTTGATGCAGGAAGATGCTTTATTTATTCAAAGTTCGGAATTAAATATAAAGGTGAAATTATACCAACAAAACGGACAATTATTGGGTGAATTCCAATTAAACAATTTTGAAGAAAAATTACACTTACCAAATTTGGCTAAGGGAATTTATCTGTTAGAATTTAGCAATGGAAAAGGTGCTTTCCAGGTTGAAAAGCTCTTGTGGCTTAATAAAAATTAGAAAATATAAACCAACTTTTTAGTATCAAAAAAGGGTTCGTCAAACCATGTAGAAAGATTGATTTCCTCTACTACCAATTTCTTATTGATTTGCTTTAGTGCTTTATACTCTTCTTTTAGGTCGCCACCTTTTAAGAAAATATACCCATTTATTTTTGAGTTAAATTCTTCCTTTGAATCCACATAGTGTTGTGTCCAACGATACAATTGATCTGTGGGAGCTACGGCACGAGCCGTAATAAAATGAAAACTTTCCTTTAACTGCTCTACCCTACCAATGGCAAAATCTGTGTTTTGCAATTGAATGGCTTCTGAAACACCTTCGGCTACTTTTATTTTTTTTGCAATGGAATCTACCATAGTGAAAGTGCTTTCTGGAAACATAATAGCTAATGGAACACCAGGAAAACCGCCACCTGTACCTATATCCAAAACCCGTGAGCCTTTCTTAAATTGAATAAATTTAGCAATAGCCAAACTGTGCAATACATGTTTTTCGTACAATGACTCAATGTCTTTGCGTGAAATTACATTTATCTTGGAATTCCAATCCGCATACAATTCCTGCAGTGCAGCAAACTGTTCAATTTGTTGAGGCAACAAATTGGGAAAATATTTTTTAATTATTTCCAATTACCAAATTTTCTTTTGCTTTGAAACTAAACCAATGGTTCCAAAAATGAATATATAAACAAGATAAACTATATCCAAAATAGGCACAAACCAGATTAGATGAATATCTTTTAATCGCTTTAAAACACCAACAAAAATAGAGGTTTGAACCAAAAAGCGTAAACCAAAAATACCTAAAACTACTTGCCAATTAAAATTAAATACTAGCAATACTATACAAGTAACATAAAATAAAAGGTGAGAAAAATAATAGCCACCTAAAAATAATTGATCTGAAAATTTATAATATTTACCTGTGCTATTATGACGCGATTTCTGCCTACGGTATTCTTCAAAATTCTTTTTAGGTTCGCTGAGCATAAAACTCTGCGGATCTAATTGAATGGCCACATTGGTGGCAGTTGCAGTTTGGTTTACATGTAAATCGTCATCACCACTTAGAATATGCTGGTGTTTGGCAAAGCCTTTGTGTTTAAAAAACAAATCGCGGGTATAGGCTAA
>CANFHJ010000098.1 GCA_947446605.1 Bacteroidota bacterium
ATCAGGTTTGCTCGTGAGGGTGAGTTTTTAGGTTACCGCGCATTAATTGCAGACGAGCCATTGGTTGCTACTGCAACTTGTATAGAAGATACCGTTTGTTGCTTTATTCCTAAATTGGTTTTCTTAGAATTGTTAGAAAAAAATTCTCAAATCAATAAGCACATGTTGAAGTCGCTTTGCCATGATTTGGGTATAGCCGATGAGCGCATTCAAAGTTTAGCGCAAAAGAGTGTTCGTGAGCGTTTAGCAGAAACTTTGTTGTTTTTGCAAAAAACTTTCCAAGATGAAGCTAATACAGGCGATAATTTAATCTCTGTTACCTTGCCAAGAGAAGATATTGCAAATATTGTTGGAACTGCAACAGAAACTGTAATTCGTTTGTTGTCGGAATTTAAAACCGATAAATTAATTGATATGGAGGGTAAAAAGATACGTATCCTCAACAAAACTGCCTTAGAAAGAATTTCACACGCGTCGGTTTAATGGTAACTTTGCCATTTCAAACTGGTATTGTTTTTTCTGGCGGTGGAGTAAGGGGCTTTGCACATGTTGGTGTAATAAAAGCATTAGAAGAATTTAATATTTATCCGCAGCTCATTTCTGGCGCCAGTGCAGGTGCTATTGCAGGTGTACTTTATGCAGATGGCTATTCTCCTGAAGAAATGATGGAGATATTTTTGGATTTAGATCTATACAATCTTTTAAGTTTTCGTGGTTTTAAAATGGGTTTAATGCGCCCTGATGGTATTCGTAAAGTTTTACAAAAGACGCTGAGGGCTAAAAACTTTGAAGACCTAAAAAAGCCCATGGTTATTGCTTGTACAGATATAGACCTTGCCGAAACTGTTTATTTTAGTCAGGGTAATATTTTAGATCCCTTAATTGCAAGCATCGCTTTTCCATTTCTAATTAAACCTCAATTAATTAATGGGCACCATTATGTAGATGGAGGCTTAATGAACAATTTGCCTGTTCAGCCATTAATGGGTAAATGCAAAAATATTATTGGAATTCATGTAAATCCATTGCATCCTGAACCAAAATATTTAGGGACTAGAAATTACATCGATAGAATTATTCATATTGGCTTACGTGCAAATATGCTGAATTTAATTGGCGCATGTGATCTATTTATTGAACCTCCCGAGTTAGCTGGATTTCATCTTTTGAAATTATCTTCTGCTAAAGAAATTTATAAAAGGGGCTATGATTATACCTGTGATTTTTTAAGTAAGCAAAGCAATTTATTTCCTTTCCAAAACACCTCAGATTCTGATAATCTTTAATATATGACTTAAATCATAGGTCCGTTTGAGTTAGGTCATGTTTTATTTTCTACTTCAAAAGTAGTTTTGAGAATAGTAATAAGAATAGCCGTGGTAAGAAATATGTTAATATTAATGGATGGAACAGAAGATGCTGAACGTCTATTGGATTGCTCTATGAAAATCTTTCATAATCAGCAAGATCACTTTAATGGTGCCTTTGTAGAAGGCATTAGTACTGGGAATTTAAACGATGTTTTTGATTCTATGGAACATTTAAATACCCAGTATACCAGAACAGAAATCTTAGAAAAAATCTTACATACAGATTTAAATAATAGTGGTGAATTTATTTCACGTTTTGTGAAAAAATGTGAAGATTTAAATTTACGTACTAAGGTGTTTATTGGTTCAGAAGAAACCAATGAAGATTTAGTAAATGAGAGTCTTTACAATGATTTATTTTTAATAGGCAAAGACATTTTCAAAAAATCAAATATTAATAAAAGTTCATTTGATTCAATTGAATCTTTAATGCGCAATACAAAATGCCCTATTTTGTTGTTGTCGTGTGAGCAAATTTCATTTCAAAATATTGTTCTCATTTATGATGGCAGTAAGCGTTCATTCGACGCCATAAAGTTATTTATGTACCTAATGGGCGATCAAATGTTGAGCAATAATTTGATATTAAATGTGGTAGTAACAGAGCATAGTGCTGCAAATGAAAAAGGAATAATTGATTATTTGAAAAACTATAAATTACATTTTTCAATCAATAGGGTTTATCCGGAAAATTACTATTCAGAATTATTAGATCTTTTGGTTGGTTTAAATTCATTTTTATTGGTAACAGGTGTAAATAGAAATGATATTTTAGAAGACATGATTTTTAATAAAGACCACTCGTTTTTCATGAATTCGCAACGCTCAATTTTTTTAGGCTAGGATGGGGAAGGAAACTCAATTATTAACAAGCACTTGTTTTCATTGTGGTGATGGTCTGCCTAAATCAGTAATTCCTTTTGACAACAAAGAGTTTTGCTGTGTTGGATGTAAAGGCGTTTATGAATTATTGTCCAAAAATAACCTCTGCGATTATTACGAACTAGCAGATTCCCCAGGTTTGAGTTTAAAAAATCCTATTTCAAAAGTTAAGTTTAATTTTCTTGATGATGATCAAATACAAAGGCAATTGCTTCAGTACCGTGATGACAAAATTTCCCGCATTACTTTTCATATGCCAACTATGCATTGTAGCAGTTGCATTTGGTTGCTGGAAAATCTTTACAAACTTAATAAAGGGGTAAAGAATTCACGGGTAGATTTCTTGCGAAAACAATTGAGCATAAGCTTTGATCATCATTTAAGTAGCCTAAGAGAAATAGTAGAATTGTTAAGTGCTTTAGGTTATGAACCTTCCCTTAATTTAAACGACTTAGAAGGTAAAAAGAAGCAGCAAAATTCCAATCGTTTATTGTATCAATTAGGTGTGGCAGGTTTTGGCTTTGGAAATATAATGCTAGTTAGTTTTCCAGAATATTTTGGCTTAGATAGTTTTTCATCTTCCTACCTTTCCAAGCTTTTTGGGTTTTTGAATATGGGGCTAGCGCTTCCTGTATTTTTATTTTCGGCACAAGATTATTTTATTTCTGCCTATAGAAGTTTGAAAAAGGGCATAGTTAATATTGATTTTCCTTTGGCATTAGGTATTTTAGTGATGTTTGCGCGCAGTTCTTATGAGGTAATTACGCATTCTGGCATTGGTTTTTTTGATACTTTAGCTGGCTTGGTTTTCTTTCTTTTGTTAGGCAAATGGGTGCAGCAACGCACCATTGATACCCTTTCCTTTGAACGCGATTATAAATCGTATTTTCCTTTAGCAGTTTCAGTTTTGCACAATACCAAAGAAACTACGGTTCCTGTACCGCAATTAAAAATTGGAGATAGAATTATTATTCGTAACAATGAAATTATTCCTGCAGATTCTATCCTTTTAAAAGGTTCGGCCCAAATTGATTTTAGTTTTGTTACTGGAGAAAATGACCCAATTGAAAAAGTTTTAGGAGAAGTTATTTATGCAGGTGGTAGGCAGGTAGGTAGTGCAATTGAAATGGAGGTTTGCAAAACAGTTTCTCAAAGTTACCTCACCCAATTATGGAACAGCGAACATTTTGCCAAAGCGCAACAAAGTAGTATACAAAGTTTCCAATCTATTGTAAGCAGGTATTTCACTTTTGCGCTTTTAATTATAGCCTTTGCTTCGGCTGCATTTTGGTTTTGGTTCGACCCAAGCCGCAGTTTAAATGCTTTTACTGCTGTATTAATTATTGCTTGTCCGTGCGCTTTGGCTTTGTCCTCGCCATTTGCTTTGGGTAATAGTTTAAGGATGTTGGGTAGAAGTAAGTTCTATTTAAAATCTCCTGACATTGTTGAGAAAATGGCCAATGTTGATCACTTGGTTTTTGATAAAACAGGAACCATTACCCAGGCTGCCGAATCTAATATTAGTTATTATGGGGAAGCTTTGAACGAGATTCAAAGTGATTATTTGAAGGCTGTTTGTGGAAACTCAGTACATCCATTGAGTAAGAAAATTGCAGGATTTTTGCCAGATAGCAAACAGCCTAAATTCCTAATAGAAAATTACCAAGAGCTTTCAGGTAAAGGGATTAGCGCAACAATAGATTCAGTTACCATAAAAATTGGTTCGGCCAATTACCTTCAAATAAACCCAAAAAGCGTTGTTGATGTTTTAGCCACACGTGTATATATAAGCATTGCAAATAATTGTCTTGGTTTTTTTGAAATTACGCATGCCTACAGAGCGGGTTTATCTAATTTAGTGTCTAATTTAGCAAATAACTATAAATTAACTTTGTTAAGTGGCGACAATGATTCTGAACGCGAACGTTTATCGCAAGTGTTTCCCAAAAACGCACAGATGCTATTTAACATGAGCCCCTCTGAAAAAATGTTGTATATTCATCAATTAAGAGAAAGCGGCGAAAAGGTTGCAATGATTGGGGATGGCCTTAATGATGCTGGAGCATTAAAGGTAGCAGATTTAGGTATTTCTGTAACAGAAAATACAGCTCATTTTTCTCCAGGCAGTGACGTAATTATGGATGCTACTGGCTTTATAAAGTTGAGTAATTATTTTAACTATGCGAAGTGCACATTAAATGTAATTCACATGAGTTTTGTGATTTCATTGTTATACAATATTTTTGGTTTGAGTTTCGCAGTGCAAGGATTATTGTCGCCAGTAATAGCCGCTATTTTAATGCCAATTAGCAGTATAAGTGTTATACTTTTTACAACTGTTTCTACCTATTTATTTGCCAAAAAGAACCAATTATTTTAAATAATATTGCCTTATGAAAATTATGTTTTTGCTAATTGGTTGCAGCATGTTAATGGCAATTGGATTTCTAATAGCCTTTATTTGGTCTGTTAGAAACGGTCAAATGGAGGATGATTACACGCCATCTGTACGCATTCTCTTTGAGGATAAGCCCATTAAGGAAGACTCTGAAGAAAATTAGGGTTTCAAAGGCATTCTTTAAAAACTGATAAAAATCAGTATCCCTAGTAATGAATGTCATGTTTATGTCTGCTTGCGGTCAGTATTTTTGGTCCATTAAAACTAAAAATAGAACCTATGCAAGTGGAAAATTTTAACTATGACAACCGGATCGTCCGGAACTTCATCATTGCCTCAGTTATTTTTGGCGTGGTGGGTATGTTGGTAGGGTTGGTCATTGCGATCCAGCTTTACTATCCAGCATTAAATCTAAACTTACCATTTACCTCATTTGGCCGTTTAAGACCATTGCATACCAATGCAGTGATTTTTGCCTTTGTTGGAAATGCAATTTTTGCAGGAATTTATTATTCCTTACAACGCTTATGCAAGGCCAGATTATTTAGTGATGTTTTAAGTAATATTCACTTCTGGGGTTGGCAATTAATTATTTTAGCTGCGGCAATTACCTTGCCATTAGGTTTAACTACAAGTAAAGAATATGCTGAGTTAGAGTGGCCAATTGATATTGCAATTGCCTTGGTTTGGGTGGTATTTGGTATCAATATGATTGGTACTATTATCAAACGTCGCGAACGCCACATGTATGTGGCAATTTGGTTTTATTTGGCAACATTTATTACAGTAGCAGTTTTGCATATTGTAAATTCATTTGAATTGCCAATAAGCTTTACCAAAAGCTATATGTTATATGCAGGTGTGCAAGATGCCTTGGTGCAGTGGTGGTATGGACATAATGCGGTTGCGTTTTTCTTAACCACACCTTATTTGGGTATGATGTATTACTATTTACCAAAAGCAGTAAACCGTCCAGTTTATTCTTATAAATTATCAATTGTTCACTTCTGGACATTAATCTTCTTATACATTTGGGCTGGTCCTCACCATTTATTGTATTCTGCTTTGCCAGATTGGGCACAGTCATTAGGTGTTGTTTTCTCCATTATGTTGATTGCGCCATCATGGGGTGGTATGATCAATGGCTTATTAACCTTGAGAGGTGCTTGGGATAAGGTACGTGATGAACCTGTATTGAAATTCTTTGCTGTAGGTGTTACCGCTTATGGTATGGCTACTTTTGAAGGTCCAATGTTGAGTTTGAAAAACGTAAATGCCATTGCGCATTTTACAGATTGGATCGTTGCACACGTGCATACTGGTGCTTTGGGCTGGAATGGTCTAATGACTTTTGGTATGTTCTATTGGTTGGTGCCAAAAATTTATGGTACTAAATTGTATTCAAAATCTTTGGCAAATACACATTTCTGGATTTCAACTTTAGGTATTTTGTTCTACGCTATTCCTATGTATTGGAGTGGATTTACCCAAGGTATGATGTGGAAAGAGTTTTTACCAGAAGGCATGTTGAAATATCCAAACTTCCTTGAAACAACATTGCAAGTTATTCCAATGCATATGATGCGTTCATTGGGTGGAGGCTTGTTCTTGAGTGGTTTATTTGTAATGATTTATAACTTGGTAAAAACAGCTGCAAGTGGCAAATTAATTGCAAATGAAGCAGCTTCTGCTCCAGCATTAGAGAAAAACTATGTTGCCCATGGATCACATTCTTTCTGGCACAAAGCTTTCGAACGCAAGCCTATTACTTTTATGGTATTAACCGTTGTTACTATTCTAATTGGTGGTATGGTTGAAATTATTCCAATGCTTACCATTAAATCAAATATTGCAACCATTACAAGTGTAAAACCATATACACCGCTTGAATTGCAAGGTAGAGATATTTATATCCGTGAAGGTTGTGTAAGCTGTCACTCACAAATGATTCGTCCTTTCCGCAGCGAAACTGAGCGTTATGGAGAATATTCTAAAGCTGGAGAATACGTATATGATCATCCATTCTTGTGGGGTTCAAAACGTACTGGTCCAGACTTGATGCGTGTAGGTGGCAAATACCCAGATAGCTGGCATTACAACCATATGATTGATCCTCGTCAAATGTCGCCTGGCTCTATTATGCCTGCTTATCCTTGGTTATTAGAAAATGATTTAAATACTTCTAATACGGCAGATAAAATTAATGCCATGCGTACTTTAGGGGTACCTTATGAAAAAGGTTACGAAACGCAAGCAGAAGCAGATTTATTGGCACAAGCCACTAAAATTGCTGATGGCTTAAATAAAGAAGGATATCCAATTGAAGCCAACAAAGAATTGGTTGCTTTAATTGCCTACTTGCAAAGACTTGGTACTGATATTAAATTAAGTCACACCGCTAGTAAATAATTCATCCATGTTTAAGCAACATATCCAAAATCTTACTGGTGTA
>CANFHJ010000099.1 GCA_947446605.1 Bacteroidota bacterium
TAATAACTAACACATTCCGTCATGGTGAGCCTGCCGGGACGTCATGGTGAGCTTGTCGGGACGTCATGGTGAGCTCAGTCGAACCACACCTTTCTTTTTAAGGCAGCATTGGAATTATGAATGATGAATGATGAATTATGAATTATGAATGATGAATTATGAATGATGAATTATGAATGATGAATTATGAATTATGAATGATGAAAGGGGTTTTGTAATAACTAACACATTCCGTCATGGAGAGCTTGTCGAACCACCTTTCTCTTTTAGGAAATTTATCAAAATGAGAACAATGCTTCGGCAAGCTCAGCATGACGGTTGATTCAAATTCATAATTCAACATTCATAATTCATCATTCCAATTCTCCCAAAAAATCCATAATATTGAAATGCACAAACACCTGCATGAAAAAACTACACTTCACCCTCCTCGGTCACGGACATATTGGCAAACGCCATGCAGCTATTATTCAAGCCATGGGAGAGGAGTTAACCATTATAGAAACGAGAGACGAGAAGCGAGAAGCGAGAGAAGAATCTTCTGTCCAGAATATAGTATCTAGACAAAACACCTTAAGCTTCGCTTCGCCAGGCTCAGCGGCCAGGAGCCAGGAGCCAGAAGCCAGCTTTGAGCTTCGTAGCTTCAGCGAAGGAGCTAATCCAATTGCCGTTCTCGCTACCCCAAACTACCTCCATTGCACCCAAGCAATAGAGGCCATGAAGAATGGTTTTGATGTGCTCATTGAAAAACCAATGGGCTTGAATGCTGCGGAGTGCAGGGAGGTGATTGAGGTGGCTAGGAAATTGGAGAGGAAGGTGTTTTGTGTGATGCAGAACCGTTACTCACCGCCGGCTGCTTGGTTGAAAGAATTGCTTGTTTCAGGCCGATTGGGAAAAATTTACAGTGTGCAGGTAAATTGTTTGTGGAATAGGAATAAGGCTTACTATGAGCAGAGCAGTTGGAAGGGGAAATTAGCGCAGGATGGCGGCACTTTGTATACGCAGTTTAGTCATTTTGTAGATACGGTGCTTTGGTTATTTGGCGATATAAAGCCAACATACGCCAGGTTTCATAATTTTAACCACCCCGAGATTGAATTTGAAGACAGTGGGCATTTTGATTTTGAGATACTAAGTGGAGGAGTGGGGGCGTTTACCTATAGCACCTCGGCACATGAACAAAATTTGGAAAGCAGTATTACCATTTTGGCTGAGCATGGATCTGTAAAAGTAGGAGGGCAATACATGGATGAGGTATTGGCATGCAACGTAAATGATTATACCATGCCAACTTTAAGTCCAACCTTGCCGCCCAACGATTACGGCACTTACAAAGGCAGTGCCAGTAACCATGCTTTAGTATATGCCAATGTGTTGGAGGTGATGAATGGTACAGCAGAAATAGCCTGCACCGCCGAGGAGGGTTTGAGAGTGGTGGAGGTGATTGAGGAGGTTTATAAATGGAGGGAATTGTGAATGATGAATGATAAATTATGAAATGGACTTTAGCCTTTCGTCATTGTGGGCTTGCCGAACCTTTCATTAGTCGAAATTCATCATTCATCATTCAACATTCATAATTTTAAAAAATGAAAAAAGAATTGTATCACCCAACAGCAATCATTGATAACCCTTGCCAAATAGGCGATGGGACAAAGATTTGGCATTTTAGCCATATCATGCAGGATTGTGTCATTGGACAAAATTGCAATATTGGTCAAAACGTGGTGGTATCACCAGGTGTGGTTTTGGGCAATAATGTAAAAGTGCAAAACAACGTAAGTATTTATACGGGTGTAATTTGTGAGGACGATGTTTTCATAGGGCCAAGTATGGTTTTCACCAATGTTATTAACCCGCGCAGTGCGGTGAGTAGGAAAGACCAATACCAAGAAACCATTGTAAGAAAAGGAGCCAGCATAGGAGCAAATGCCACCCTAGTTTGTGGTAATGAAATTGGCGCATACGCCATGATTGGTGCCGGATCGGTTATTACTAAACCTGTTTTACCTTATGCCTTGGTAGTAGGTAATCCTGCCAAACAAATTGGGTGGGTGAGTGAATTTGGACATACCTTAAACTTCAATGCAGAGGACCTCGCCATTTGTCCAGAAACCAAGCAGGAATATAGAATACTGGATAATATTGTAACAAAAATAGAATTATGAATGTTGAATTATAAATGATGAAGTTATTTTCGTCTGATGATGCAGATAAATAAATTCAAGCCTATTCCAATTAAACAAAGAACCTTCGATTTTGCAGTAAATATTGTAAAGTTCTCCTTGTTATTGAAGGAAGAAAAACATTATGAAATAGCAAATCAATTAATAAGAGCAGGCACCTCTATTGGCGCAAATTTAAGAGAAGCATCAAACGGATATTCCAAACAAGATTTTATTCATAAGGTTAGTATTTCACAAAAAGAAACAGATGAAACAATTTATTGGTTAGAGATAATTATGGAAATAAGTAGGTATGATAATGAAGCGGAAAAATTATTGGACGAAGCAAATCAACTCTTGAAAATATTAAAAAGCATCTCGTTAAATGCAAAGAAAAATCAGGTTACCAAACCTTCATAATTCAACATTCATCATTCATAATTAAAACAAACGTGATGCAAATACAAATGGTCGACCTTAAAGGTCAATACGAAAAAATAAAGTTGGAGGTGGATGCTGCCATGGCGGAAGTAATAAACAATACCCAGTTTATTAAAGGACCGCAAGTGAAGGCCTTTGAAGATAATTTAGCTGCCTATTTAGGCGTTAGGAATGTGATTGCATGCGCAAATGGAACAGATGCCCTGCAAATAGCCATGATGGCCTTAGATTTAAAGCCCGGAGATGAAGTAATTGTTCCCGCTTTTACCTACGTGGCAACCTCAGAAGTGATTGCCTTATTGGGCCTGGTGCCAATTTTGGTAGATGTAGATTCGGAAACATTTTGTATAGATACCCATAAAATTGAGTCTAAAATTTCGGTTCGAACCAAAGCCATTGTTCCCGTGCATCTCTTTGGACAATGCGCCAATATGGAAGAGGTAATAGGTATTGCGAACAAGCATAATTTATTTGTTATTGAAGATACGGCACAAGCGATCGGATCGAGATGGAAGGGAATGATGAATGATGAATTAGGAATTATGAAAGGAGAAGTAAGCAACAATGTTTCTTCAAACAATTTACCTAGTGAAACAACTCATCATTCATCATTCATAATTCATAATTCTGCAGCCGGTTCGATGGGTCACATAGGAACTACCAGTTTTTTTCCTAGCAAGAATCTTGGTTGTTACGGAGATGGTGGTGCTTTAATGACCAATGATGATGCGCTGGCAAAAAAGATCAGAATGATTTGCAACCATGGACAAAGTGTGCAATATGTACATGAAGTAATTGGCGTAAATTCTCGTTTAGATAGTTTGCAGGCCGCTGTGCTGAATGTGAAATTGAAATATTTAAAGGAGTATGAAAACGCGCGCAGGCAAGCCGCTGCTTGGTATGATGAGGAATTAGGTTCTATTCCAGGTATTGTAATTCCAAAGCGTAATGTAAATAGCACCCATGTTTTTCATCAATATACCATTCAATTGGAGGGTATAGATAGGGATGCGCTTAGAAAATATTTAGCGGAGAAAGGTATTCCAAGCATGGTGTATTACCCAATGGCATTGCACCAGCAAAAAGCGTATGAAATATACAATGTTGCTAAGGAAGGTTTTCCAGTGAGTGAAATGCTTTGCAAGCGGGTTTTGTCGTTGCCTATGCATACAGAAATGACCCAAGAAATGGTGCAGGAGATTTGCGCTGCCATTGCAGCCTTTTAATTATGAATGATGCTTGCCCGACAAAGCTATGGCGGAGTAGGGAATTATGAATGATGAATGATGAATGATGAAAGGGATTTTGTAATAACTAACACATTCCGTCATGGTGAGCTTGCCGAACCATTGTTCTCATTTTGATAAATTTCCTAAAAGAGAAAGGTGGTTCGGCAAGCTCACCATGACGGTTGATTCATAATTCACAATAAAAATTCATAATTCTCACCATGACGGTTGATTCATAATTCAACATTCATAATTCATAATTCTCACCATGACGGTTGATTCATAATTCAACATTCATAATTCATAATTCTCACCATGACGGTTGATTCATAATTCAACATTCATCATTCTATTCAAAATTTCTAAGCACAGTATGCCCAGCGTCTTTTAGAAACTTATCACGTTTCATTAATTGCAAGTCGCTTTGCATCATATCTTCCACCAAGGTTTGCACCGTATGCTTTGGTTTCCAACCCAATTTAGTATTCGATTTATTTGGATCGCCAATTAACAAATCTACTTCGGTAGGACGGAAATAACGCGGATCTACAGCCACAATTTCCTGCCCAATTTTCAATTGGTGCTCTAAGCCCAATGCCTTGTATTTCTCTTGGTCGATGCTGGCTACAATACCTTTTTCTTCTGCGTCTTTTCCTTCAAAACGCAATTCAATTCCTACTTCTGCAAAAGCCATTTTCACAAAATCGCGCACATAGGTAGTAACGCCTGTTGCAATTACAAAATCTTCTGCTGTTTCTTGTTGTAGAATTAACCACATGGCTTCTACATAATCTTTGGCATGACCCCAATCGCGCTGCGCGTTAAGGTTACCTAAGAATAAATTCTCTTGTAAGCCCAAAGCTATTTTTGCAGCGGCACGGGTAATTTTGCGGGTTACAAATGTTTCGCCGCGAATAGGACTCTCGTGGTTAAATAAAATACCATTGCACGCATACATGCCATAAGCTTCGCGGTAGTTTACTGTAATCCAATAAGCATACATTTTTGCAACTGCGTAAGGTGAACGTGGATAGAAAGGGGTAGTTTCACTTTGCGGTACGGCCTGAACCAAACCATACAATTCGGAGGTAGAAGCTTGGTATACTTTTGTTTTTTTCTCTAAGCCTAAAATACGAATGGCTTCTAATATTCTCAAAGTTCCAATTCCATCTGCATTGGCGGTGTATTCGGGGGTTTCGAAACTCACATGCACATGACTCATAGCTGCCAAATTATAGATTTCATCTGGCTGTGTTTCTTGAATAATGCGAATTAAATTGGTGCTATCTGTTAAATCGCCATAATGCAATTTAAGGTTTACGTTTTTCTCGTGTGGGTCTTGGTAAAGGTGATCTATGCGATCTGTATTGAACATAGAGCTACGGCGTTTTAAACCGTGAACCATATAGCCTTTTTTAAGAAGTAATTCTGCCAGGTAGGCTCCGTCTTGACCGGTTATTCCGGTGATAAGTGCAACTTTCATAGGTTGCGAAGATAAGGATTTGAGGCATTTTGCAAAAGGGGAAATAATGGCATGCTTTTATTGCAATTTAGACTTCACCCATTGATGAAAACCATACAATGGAATATTCTCCATCCAATCTTGTTTTTGGTAGGGTGCAAGTGAGATGCGGAGGCAATGTGTTGGTGTGTATTTGTCGTAATAATTGCGGAGGCTACGAGATTTTAAATTGTTTGCCGCTTTTACTTCAATGGGGATAATGAAATTGTCTTTTTGGATCACAAAATCAAGTTCGGCAATACCCGTTTCAGGGTTCCAATAATAAGGTTCTTGCATTTCTGAAATTAGTTGTTGTAGGACAAATTGTTCTGAAATAATTCCTTTGAACTCAATGAACAAATTGTTTTCCTGCAATATTATTTCTGGGCTAACACCAGCCTTGGCGCATAGCAAGCCAATATCGTTGAAGTAGATTTTAAAATCCGACCATTGCGCATAGGCTTGTATGGGTAAACCAGATTTGTTGATGCGATTAACTTTATGAATTAGTCCGGCATCTTTGAGCCACTCAATGGCTAGTTCAAAATCCTTTGCCCTGGCACCGCTTCTTAAATTATTATAAATAAATTTTGAATTTTCTTTGGCCAATTGTCCTACCAACGACTGCCAAACCAGACGAATGCGCGCTAAAATGGCAATCGGTGCATGTTTAGAAAAATCATTTTCATAGGCTGTTAAAATATTTTCTTGTAGGCGACGTACTTTTTGGTAATCTTTATTTGAAATAAAATCCTTTACCACTTCTGGCATACCTCCTACAAAAAAATATTGTTTGAGTAATTCGATGTATTGATTACTGAAAATTTGGATAATTTCTTTATCCCCATTTTGTAAAGCATGGAGTAAATCATGCTTCTCCATCCAATATAAAAACTCCTCGAAATTTAGGGGTTGTAGATTTAAAAATTCAACCTTACCAACAGGGAAGGAAATGCCTTGGTGTATAGCAACTCCAAGAAGTGATCCAGCAGCAATTATTGAATATTCAGCTGCGTTTTCTTGAAAATATTTCAAGGAGGTAATTGCATTTGGACAAGCTTGAATTTCATCAAAAATGAGCAATGTATCCTTCGTAGTAATTTGAAAACCTGCTAAAATGGATAGACCGCTTACTATTTGCGTGGTATTGAAGCCTAGCTGAAATATGCCTTGCAATTCTTTGCTGCTTTCAAAATTAAAATATGCCATTTGGCTATATTCATTTTGGCCAAAATCTTTCATGAGCCAAGTTTTCCCAACCTGTCTTGCACCTTGTATAATAAGGGGTTTTCTATTCGGATTATTTTTCCAATCGACCAGTTTTTGATAGGCGCTTCTTTTCATTTGATGCTTGCAGTAAAGGCACAAATATACACATAAGTTGTTATTTATGTATTCATTTATATTTTTTAGTACTAAAAAACGTGCTATACATACATTAATTCAAACTTATATATATTTAACCTACCTTAGTAAATTTCAAAATAGCCCTCCCTAAGCCTTTAAAGCTCTGTAGGGCAAACATAATTCTTAATTCTTCACTCTTCATTCATCATTCATCATTCATAATTCATCATTCATAATTCATAATTCTTCACTCTTCATTCTTCACTCTTCATTCTTCACTCTTCATTCTTCACTCATAATTCATCATTTTTTACAAAAAAAGCATCCCCAAAAACAAAAAAATCATCCAAAAAAACGCTCAGCA
>CANFHJ010000100.1 GCA_947446605.1 Bacteroidota bacterium
AATGATGTATCAAAAGGTGTTTTCCAAAACTCTTACCGCAAAATTGCTTCAATGGATATTTATCCAATTTACAATAGTTCATACTATATAGATGATGTAACTTATACCATTACACCTGCAACACCAACAACTTTAAATGGTTCAATCACTTACGTAGACAAGATTGAAGGTCGTTTAGCCGGTAGCGAAACTACGCCAGTTATTGAAGTGAGAAATTTGGGTACCACTGCTATTACCTCTGCAAGTATTGAGGTAGATTACAATGGAAAAGTAATCAGCAAATTGGCTACTGGTTTAAATATTGCAGCGGGTGCTTTGTTTTCTATTCCTATGAACGATATCATTACCATTGTTTCGGGTAACCATGCCTTAACAGCAACTTTGAAACAAGTAAATGGTAGCAACGACGATAATGCAGCCGATAATGTAAAAGTACTTGCAGTAAATCCAATTATCCCTGCTATTAACAAAGCAGTGGTTGGTGAAGAAGCTACAGGTACTTGGTGCCAATGGTGCCCACGTGGTGCGGTTTGGTTGAAGAACATGGAAGAAAAATATGGTGAATATTTTATTGGCATTGCCGTGCATAACAACGACCCAATGCGCAATTCTAATTACGATGGTGCCATGAAAAATTTAGTAAGCGGTTATCCAAATATGTTGGTAGATAGAGGTCCGGGTACAGATCCTTCTGCTATGGAGCCAGATTTCTTAAACAGAATAATGGTAGCACCTAAAGGTGTTATTAGAAACGGTGCAACCTATAACAGTGCCACTGGTGAATTAAAAGTAAGTTTAACCACTACCTTTAAAGCAGCGGTAACAGGAAATTATAAAATTGCTTTTGTATTAAGCGAAGACAGTGTTACAGGAACAGATGCAAGCTACAACCAAGCAAATGCTTATGCGGGTGGTTCAAAAGGCGTGATGGGTGGATTTGAAAAATTACCTAATCCTGTGCCTGCCGCACAAATGGTATACGACCACGTTGGTAGAATTATCTATCCTAATTTTAGTGGTTTATCAAATGCTTATGGCAATTCGGTAAATGCCAACGATTCGTTTACACATAATTTTAGTGTGGTGCTCGACCCAAGTTGGAAGTTGAATAAAATTCACATCATTGGGATGTTAATTGATCCTAGTGGAAGAATTGACAATGCTGCAAAAGCTTCAGTGGCGCAGGCTATAGCCAATGGCTACAAAGCAGGTACAGAAGTTTTAGGTTTAAACCAAATGAACTTGCAAAGCAGTGTGCGTGTATTTCCTAACCCAAGTAAAAATACTTTTGTATTTAACAGAACAGAAATGTTGAACCAAGCTGCTGTGCTTTCTATTTATAGCATGGATGGTAAAATGGTATATAGCCAATTAATGGATGCAGAAAATATAAGCGTAGATGCGGCTGCATGGCCTGCTGGCGTTTATGTTGCAAATATTGCTACCCAAACGGGTAATGTGCAATTGAAATTGGTGAAAGAATAATTTCACACACAAATGCGAAAACAAAAAAGGGGGCCTTGGCCCCCTTTTTTGTTTTATAAACTTAAATTTTCCATGCAGGCAAAATGGCCTTTCGGACATTTATTAAACCCAATCTTACTGCAGGGCCTGCAGGATAAGTTGTTGTTTTCTATAATTTGATAGGGGATGGGCGCATTGCCATAATAGGGGCCCATGCCAAAGGCCGGAATGGTATTGCCCCAGAAAGAAACAATAGGCTTCCCTAACGCCGCACCAATATGCAATAAGCCGGTATCATTGGTGTACAATTGTTGGGCATTTTGAACCACAAAGGCAGATTCATTCAAATTAAGTTGCCCTGCCAAATTGATACATTTTGCGCCCAGGGTATTGGCTATTTTTTGTGCAGCCTCTTGGTCTTCTATGCCTCCCAATAATACAATTTTATCTTGCACCTTTGCGGCCATTTCAATTACTTTATTGGCTGGCAATCGCTTGGTAAAATGTTGACCGCCTATTGCCCAAGCTACATATTTTTTTTGCGCTAAGTATTGATGTGCATCAGGAAAATGGGCATCCTTTTCTGGGATAAAATAATCTAAACCCAAGCCATCATTGGTAATTGGTAATGGGTTCAATGTTGCCAAGTAACGGTCAACAATATGAAGGTTTGGAAGTTGTTTTATTTTAAAAAATACGGCCAAAAATTTCTGCCAATTGAGCTTGTTAAAGGAATAAGCCTTAACGCCCAACACGGCTTTAAATAAAGCAGTTCGGAGGTTATGGTGCAGGTCTATTACCAGGTCGTAATTTTCGTTTTTAAGTGCCGCAGCTTTAAAAATTGGGTGTTGGTTTAGGTAATGGATTTTATCTATGTAAGGATTGTTTTCTAAAACAACTTGGTAATTGCTTTTGCTGAGGTAATGAATTTCAATACCGGGCATTTGTTTTTTTAAACAGCGCAACACAGGCGTAGTTAAAACAATGTCGCCAATAGAACTAAAACGAATTACCAATACCTTTTTAATCACCCTTTATTATTTAGGGCAAATATAGCTTTTTGCTACAGATAAATTTGAGGCTACCTTGCGCCTTAATTTTTATGTAATACCAAAATAGGCATTCCTGGGTCGAGCAACATTTTTTGTGCGTTGCTGCCAAGCAATAAGTTTTCCATCCAAGTATGTGCGGCCCTATAAAGCACCAACATTTGGGTATTGCTGGGGTTGAGCTGGCGTTTGAGGTTTTCTGGTAAGCTCAAATGTATGCTGCCTTTCTTTATGCTGAGCTTAATATTTGGATACACTTGTTGGTGAATAAACTTTTGTGCTTCTAAAATAAGGTGCTCACTGTTTGGGCTGGCATAATCAAAATAAACCAATTCTAAGGCTGCATGAAATACTTCCGCAAAAGGAATTAATATGCCTAATTCTTCTTTTAAATTTTCCAGGTCGGAGGCGTAAATCAAATGGTAAATTGGTTCGAACCGATACGTTTTGGGAATGGCAATAACGGGCACCATTGTTTCTGCAATGAGTTGCGTGGTATTGCTCCCTAAAAATATTTTGCTAAAGCCGCTAGCCCCATGTGTACCCATAATTACAAGGTCGCACTTGTTTTCGTCAAAGGCATTTTTTATACCATTGCTGATGCTATTTTCTACGCTAACAGCTCCCTTGTATTTTACCTTTTTTGGATCGAGTTGATGTAGAACTAAAAGATGGTGAAAGGCTTCTTCTAATAATAAAATTTCTTCCTTATCACTGAGGTAATAATTCTCCATGGGAATAGGAAATTCTGCACTGGGAGGAATTACCGGAATGGCGTGGTAAAGAACAATGCTGCTGTTGGTGTATGCTGCAAAATGATAGGCATACAAACATGCATTTTTTGCTTCTGGCGAATAGTCAGTAGGAACCAGTATTTTCAACATGGTTGGGTGGGGATTAATCCTACTCGAAGGTAGATGATTGCTTGGAGCTTGTCAAGTAAAGCCTTGCTTATATTTAGATTAGCAAATTATTACTTACTTGTTCCCGCTCGTAAAACTCGTCCACGGCAAGCTCATTTCCATCGGCAGCAGCAGTTGCTAATTGGTCGCAACGCTCGTTCATGGCATGTCCGGCATGCCCTTTGATCCACTTAAATTCTATTTGGTGCAGGGGGTAGAGTGCCAGGAACCTGCGCCATAAATCGGGATTTTTTTTGTCTTTGAAGCCTTTTTTAGCCCAGCCAAACACCCATTTTTTCTCTACAGATTCGCATACATACTTGCTATCGGTGTAAATGGTGATGTGTAAATTGGGCATTTTCATAGATTCAATGGCAACAATTACAGCCAAGAGTTCCATGCGGTTATTGGTGGTAAGGCGGTAGCCAGCACTCATTTCTTTTCGGTGCGAACCGCTTGCCATTACTATGCCGTAGCCTCCGCGGCCAGGATTTCCGCGGGCCGAACCATCTGTATAAACTGTAACCTTCACACAACAAAAGAAGGTAAAAGAAACTAGGAATGAAAATGCCATTTGTATTTAATCTGACACTTGGATTGGAATTAATAATTTCTTTGCTTGGATAATTGCTAAGATAGGCCTTGCTTTGCATTTCAATTTTAAAGCCTTTCTCGTATGATCCAGTATTTTAAAAGCGGCTACAATAAATTGCTCGAATTAGAGGGCATAGAGAAAGACTGTTGGATCAATGTGGTGAGCCCTACCACCAATGAGATTGACATGCTTTCTAATAAATTGCTGGTGCCACCTGAGGTGCTCAGTGATCCATTGGATCCGGATGAAAATGCCCGTGTAGAAGCACATAAAAATTCTCTCTTAATTGTTTGTCGTGTTCCCTGCCTCAATGAAGCAGACTCTGATTTGCCTTATTCAACAGTGGCTTTGGGTATTTTGCTTAAGCGCGATTTAATAGTTACCATTTGCAGTAAGCCGGTAGATGTTTTAGAAATGTTTAATGAAGGAAAGGTAAAAGGTTTCTTAACTTTCTTGCGTGAGCGTTTTGTGATGCAAATATTTTACCGCACTTCTTTGTTGTATTTAAAATACCTAAAAGACATTAACAACAGGGCGGGAGATATTGAGCAAATGTTGCACCGCAGTACCAGAAACAGAGAGTTAATTGATTTGTTGCGTTTAGAAAAAAGTTTGGTGTTTTTTAGCACTTCACTAAAGGCAAATGAATTAATGATGCAACGTTTGCAACGCAACAATCTTTCTGAAGATATTAAAGAAAGTGAACACGAATTAATTGAGGATGTAAATATTGAAATTCGTCAAGCTATTGAAATGGCAAAGATCTACAGTAATATCCTTGGAAATATGATGGGCGCGCATTCAAGTATTATTTCAAATAATTTGAATATCACCATTCGTTATTTAACTACTGTTACAATTATTTTATCGCTTCCAATTTTGGTGGCAAGTATATACGGAATGAACGTGCCATTGCCATTTCAAAACGATGCGCATGCCTTTTGGATAGTAACTTTAATTGCAGTTGTGCTTTCTGTTTTAGGCGTGTTCTTCTTTAGAAAGAAGAACCTGTTTTAATCAATCAATTTTTATTTCTCCAAGCTCCAATGCTTTGTCAAGCTCCACCCAAATAAGGGTAAGTGGGTAGGCGGTATATAAAAGTATTACCCTTTTATTTTGTCCGCCTTCATTGAATTGATGCAAGGCTGCTATCCTGTATTTATGGCCGCCCATGCTACATGGGAGGCGCTTGGCATCTATGCTTTTGTCCTTAAAAAATTCGTCTAATAAGCCATCACCTGTGGTGGTATCAATTAGTTTTTTATTATAAGGTTTGGTTCGGGCATACACATCCATTGAAACAAATTCTTTTTGGTTTTTATTGCAGGGATTGATGTACAAAAATTGCCCAACCTCAATAGATTTTTCTGTAAGGTTTTGTGCATTGCCAATATTGAAAATGCCCATAAAAAAAAATAAAAAAACTACTCTCATTTACTTAAAACGGAAGCT
This sequence comes from Bacteroidota bacterium, assembly GCA_947446605.1. Taxonomy (GTDB): domain Bacteria; phylum Bacteroidota; class Bacteroidia; order UKL13-3; family UKL13-3; genus B1. Next base: position 5,463 of record CANFHJ010000100.1, read on the forward strand.
ACTAAGTGTTTATTATTCGAAGGCGCTTTTGCCCCATTCGGCAATTTCTGCATCGCTCCATAATTGTGGGAAGAAAACCCTTACCTGGAAACGTGGAGGCAAGTATTTCTGCCAGTTGGTACCGCCTGTGGCAGCCACGTCGGCATTTGGTTTTTGTAGGTATTTTACGGCAGATTTATAATGAACCAAAGGCCAATTTACATTCACGTTTTGATCCAATTTTCTCATTTGTGCAAGCAATTCCGGATCTGCTTGGTCTTCCTTTGAAAGGGAATTGTACAAAGCAGATAAATTGCTTCCTTTACTTGCGTTTGCCAAACGAATTAAATCTTCTGCATATTTATTTTCAAATTGGGTAAGGGTAAGTGTTTTTTTGCCTGTTCCTACCTCAGTTGCACCATGTTTCCAATAGATAAATTCAAACATTTGGGCAATGTCACTCGATGCATCAAAATTTGAACGATGGTCCTTGTCTACCAAACGAATAAATTCGGCTGAGCAAATTTCTATCATCCTGTATTGGGCAGATTGAAAGCCGCTCGCAGGCAAAAGGCTCATTCTAAATTTTAAGAATTGCTCTTTTTCCATGCCTTCCACCATAATATCAAATGAATGGGTTAGGTTGGTAAAATAAGCATTGATTCTTTTTAATCGTTGGGCAAAGAATTTTGCATCTAGGCTGTTTTTACGCTCCGCCAATTGTTTGTATTCATGCAAAGAAAGCTTGAAATACAATTCAGTAATTTGGTGGTACATAATAAAAATTTCCTCATCAGGAATATTGGTCTTAGGCTTCTGTAAACTCAAAAGCGTATCCACCATAATATAATCCCAATAGCTGGTATATTCTTGGTATACCAATCCTTCAAGGTAGGCCTTAAAATCTTGGCTATTTACTTCGTATTTTTCTTTTAATTGGTTGATGAGTGCTACAACACTTTCATCTATGGGTGTTTGTTCCGACATTTTTATTAAAAAGGGCTAGTGAAATTTTGAAGGGAAGGTAGTAAAATATCTTTATCAGAAACAAGTGGGGTTTCTGTTTGCCATTGAATGCCAAGGCTAGGGTCGTTCCATAACAAACCTCCTTCTGCCTCCTTGTTATACACATTGGTGCATTTGTATAAAAATAAGGTTTGATCCAATAAGGTTTCAAAACCATGTGCAAAGCCGGGTGGAATCCAAAACATCAATTGATTTTGGGCAGAGAGTTCAACGGCAAAATGCTGTCCGTAGGTAGGGGAGTTCTTACGTATATCAACAACTACGTCGTTTACCGCACCTTGCACAACCCGTACTAATTTGCCTTGTTCAAAGGGTGGTGCTTGAAAATGCATTCCACGCAAAGCACCTTTTTGTGATAAAGACTGATTGTCTTGCACAAATTTTGCGCTGATGCCAGCAGCATGGAATTTATCTTCGTTGTAACTCTCAAAAAAATAGCCTCTTGGGTCCTTAAATATTTGAGGTTCAATTATTAATAAGCCTTCTAATGGTGTGGTTGTAATTTTCAAAATGCCTTAAATTTCCCACAATATTAATAATTCGGGCGAAAAAATAGTCCTTTATCTCAC
>CANFHJ010000101.1 GCA_947446605.1 Bacteroidota bacterium
ATAGAATCATCGGCATACAAGAATTTTAGGGAGTCAACATTGTTTAAGCGAATCTTAAAGCCATTGTAATCAAAAGCAAAATTATTTCCGTAAAAATCGGCCATACCGGCTCTCAATTTTCCACTAAAATCCATGCTGCGGTTTTTCTTTAATGTTACAATTTGATCTTTTGGAATGATGTATACATTTTGCGAATCGCTAAAGTAAAATTTAGGTACACCTTGCACCACCAAATCATAATTAATTAAGCTGATATGTGCATTTGGAAGGGAACTAATTATAGAGTTAAATGAAATCGCATCATAATCGGTTCGGCCATTGTGCGCATTTACATAATCTATTAATTTACGCTTCACATACACCATGTTTTTAGGGCCATCAAAATTCACATATCCTTTGTCGTTGAGGTCTATCATTTGAATGCGTATATCACTGATATTGCTTCTAAATGTGGCCGCGTAGGACTCCACCCTAAAACTGTTTACCTTGTTGTCTTCTGTGTATTTCTTTATCCTTTGCAAGGGATTATAAGAAAGCACACCGCCAATTTTTTCGTAATTAATATCCCTAAAATAATTAATAGATTCAAACTTTGCAGGTGCATCACCCGACATGTTATCCAATTCAATTTTAGGGCTGTTCAAGTCCCATTTTATTTCATCTACATAGAATTCAATATTATGGTAATTGTCCATAAAAGGTGCAGATGAAATACCCATTTTATTGTCACGGTATAGGGAAACCTTATCTTTATCAATAAGGTAATTAAAAGCCAATTGCGGGTGGTAAATTGAGTCTTTATCTAGGAAGATGGTTACCTCTGCTTTTTCTACCGATATTTTATTTTCACGCACAAAAAATTCAGGTGATTGAATGCGCATAAATGGTTTGTTTTTAAAGCTGAACCAAAGCTCTGCTTTTTGCTCTGAACTGCCTTTGCCAATAACCAAAGCTCCACGCATACCAAAGCCTCCCTTGAATTTGGCTCGGCCGTAACTGGCCCCTGTAAACGTAGAAAAATAGCCTTCAAATTGTGGGTAGTTGCTTTTATCTCCTTGCGATTTTCCCATTGGTCGGTCAATCACTCTTCCCATCATAGGCTTTGCAGCTAAATCTAAATTGTAAAAGTTGCTCGAATCGGCAACCATTTCGCCATCATTCAAATTAATTTTATAATTTTTTATGAGTGCATATACCTTGTTAGAATCTAAACCTACCCTAGTCCAATCTATTCTTCCACCTTTTCCTACCCATAGGTTTTTACTAGGATAAAATTTACCAGAGGTATTATATAATTCAAACGTATCACCAGGCGTATAACAAACCAAAGTAAGTTTTTTAAATAAAAACAATGGCTCACCTTCCACAATTAAATCTGCATCAGAAGTGCTGGTAACCCAAGTAAAACCTCCTAGTGTGAGCAGTTTGTTTTCTGCAAAAACATTGCTTGATACCAATAAAAATTTTTGAAAATCATCTTTCGATCGTTTTAGTGCAGCCGATAAAGTTTTATGCCAACCATCAAATTTTACCAATTGGTTATTGCTCACCAAAGCATTGATGGTTTTTAGGTAACCTTCAAAATCTGGACTAATTTGACAAGTAGCGTTAAGCATCTCATTACATAATCGGATAATCTGATTTTTCTGAACATTGGTAAATCTGCCAGAATTGTAATAGCCAGTAAACTCTTCCGCATTATCGCGTATGGCTCTATTTGGCGAGCTGCCTATAAAATTCTCAAATTCACCAATAAATACATTTGGATCAAATGAAAAACTATTGGGTCTTTGCGCTTGTATTGGATTTAGGCCAAAAAGAACCAATAAAATGAAAGCAAGTATTTTATTCATATTTTACCCTTCCTTCAAGTTGTTTACTTGAATGAAGGGGCAAAATACAAACGAATTATGACATAGCAGAATTTTTTGCCTATAGGTTTTACGCCATTGCTTTCACAATGTCTACAAAACTTCTACTTTGCAGGGCAGCACCTCCAACCAAAGCACCGTCAATGTCTGGAGCAGCAAATAATTCAGCCGCATTTTCAGCTTTTACACTACCACCATATTGAATAGTAATTTCTTGTGCCAAAGCCTCATTGTATTTTTTGCTAATTAAGCCACGAATAAAGGCATGTATTTCTTGCGCTTGCGCGGTGCTTGCAGTTTTGCCTGTTCCAATGGCCCAAACTGGTTCGTAGGCAACTACCACCTGTTTTATTTGGTCATCGTTAAGGTGAAACAAACCTTCGCTGATTTGTTTTTCTAATACTTCAAAATGGGAATTGTTTTCTCTTTCTTCTAATGTTTCACCACAGCAGTAAATTGGGTTTAAGCCAGCCGTTAAAACGGCATCAATTTTTTGTGCCAACCAAGCATTGTGTTCACCAAAATATTGCCTGCGCTCACTGTGTCCAATTATTACATATTTACAGCCTACGCTGCCAATCATACCTGCACTTACTTCGCCTGTATAGGCACCGCTTTTATGGTTACTGCAATTTTGCGCACCGCTAGCCAAACGTGGGTTGTCGGCAATGAGTTTGCTAACGGCATTTAAATGAACAAAAGGAGGGATAATCACTACTTCGGCACTGCCTTGGTATTCATCTTTTAACATGTTACTTAATTCAGAAACAAGGCCCATTCCTTCTTCTAAAGTCTTGTTCATTTTCCAATTTCCTGCAATAATTTTCTTTCTCATGGTATTTTATTTTGTTGCCTTAGGATGCGTTATTTTCCCAAGTGCGGTATTTACTACTTAATTCAAAAACATGCTTTAAAATAGCCTTGTCAATATCGGTAAAAGCAACATTTCTTCGCTTGTATACAGCTTCTGCCGTTTTATAAAATTTTGGCAATACAAAACTTTCTAAGCCTTGTGCACCACCCCAACTAAAACTTGGTAAAAAGTTTCTTGGAAATCCCGAACCAAAAATATTTGCACCTACTCCAACTACAGTTCCTGTGTTAAACATGGTATTGATGCCACATTTGGCATGGTCTGCCATCATTAAGCCACAAAAAGTTAAACCTGTTTTTTCAAATTTTTCTGTACCATAATTCCATAATTTCACCTCGTCGTAGGTGTTTTTGAGGTTAGAATTATTGGTATCTGCACCCATGTTTACCCATTCTCCAATAACGGCATTGCCCACAAAGCCATCATGGCCTTTATTGCTGTACGCATAAAAAATTACATTGTTTACCTCGCCACCCACTTTGCAATGAGGCCCAACTGTGGTAGGTCCGTAAATTTTAGCGTCCATTTTTAAACCTGCATCTTCGCACAAAGCAAAGGGGCCGCGTACCTTGCAGCCTTCCATTATTTCTGAGTTTTTGCCAATATAGATTGGTCCGGTACTTGCGTTTAAAATAGAAAATTGCACTTTGGCACCTTCTTCAATAAAAATTCTTTCTGGATTAACAAACTGGTTGCCTTCAGGTATCGTTTGCGATTTTCTGCCTTTTGTGAGGAAATCAAAATCTTGTTCTATGGCCTCCCCATTTTTTGAGAATAAATCGTAGGAATAATTTATTTGGAGCAAATTATTGGCCTTGGTTTCTGTAATTTGGTAATGAGTGGTGTCTTCTGTGAATGAATGCAATTGAGATGCATCTAAATTGACAGCAAGCAATACATTTCCCCAAAGCAGTGCTTGTCCATTTTGTTTGAGTTGTAATATTTCTGAAACTAAAAGCTCATTGGGGCAAATACTGCCATTTATTAAAATATTGGCTGTTCCGCTATTTAAGGGAAACTTCTCTTGCAAATAGGCTTGGGTTTTATAGCCAAATTCGCCCTCTTTCAAATATTTTCGCCATTTTTCATCTATGGTCATGATGCCAATTCGCAGGTTGGCAACAGGCCTGGTATAGGTAAATGGCAATAAATTGATACGCGTAATTTCGGGGTCGAAAAAAAGATAATGCATGAAGTAGGGATTACTATGAGCGCACTAAATTACGAGGGATGGGTATAAAAAAAAAGCCCCCGCTGTTAAGCGGAGGCTTTTTGGTATAATTAATCAGCTTTTTTCTGATAACGTCTTTTAAACTTGTCAATACGACCAGCTGTATCCACGAACATACTTTGTCCTGTGAAAAACGGGTGGGATTTGTATGAAATATCCAATTTAAATAATGGATAATCAGTACCATCTTCCCATTTGATGGTCTCTTTGGTGTCTACTGTGCTCTGACAGATAAACATGTGGTCGTTAGACATGTCTTTGAAAACCACTTTTCTATAGCTTTTTGGGTGGATACCTTCTTTCATCTTCTTATCAAAATTTAGGAGGGCAAAAATATGTAATTTTATTCATAAACAAAATTTATGAACATTTTTTTTTCTTTTGTCCTGTTTCCTTACAAATATAAGGACTTTACTTGTATATCTTTTAATTTGCTTGCGAAACTTATATTTGTTAGTAAATAAATCGGGTCGAACCAACGCTTTTTTAATAAAACGCACATGAAAACACAAATTTTAGATCACCAACAGGCACAAAAGATCTTAAAACGAATGGCTTATCAAATTTATGAGAAGAACTTCGACCAAAAAGAATTGGTCTTTGCTGCTATAAAAGGTCAAGGAATGGAAGTGGCTAAATTGGTTCAAACTGCGCTCCAAAAAATTTCTAAAATTAAAATTAGTCTACTTGAGGTTGAAATAAATAAAAAGGAGCCAAAATTTAATGCGGCTAAACTTACACCAGCAGTTACCAAACTTGAAAATAAAACCCTCATTTTGTTTGATGATGTTTTAAACACTGGTCGTACGCTTGTTTATGGCATGCAAATTTTCTTGCAAGAGAAAGTGGCTGCCGTGCAAATTGCTGTATTGGTTGATAGAAATCACAAGAGTTATCCAGTGGCAGCAGATTTTATTGGCTTATCCCTACAAACCACTTTGCAGGAGCATGTAGCTGTAAATATGAAAGCAGGAAAAATAAGTGTTAGTTTATTATAAGGAATTTTGTTGCGGAAACTGCAAAAAAAATCCCCCGCTCGTTAAACGAACGGGGGATTTTTTATTTGCTTGAATCAAATTATTTGATTTTAGCTTGTAAGCCAGCACCAGCTTTGAATTTAACAACCTTTTTTGCTGGGATGTTAATTTCTTTACCAGTTTGTGGGTTACGACCTTTACGTGCAGCACGTTTAGTAACTGAGAAAGTACCGAAACCTACTAGGATTACTTTGTCGCCTTTTTTCAAAGCAGTTTGAGTTGAACTCATGTACGCATCTAATGCAGCTTGAGCTTGAACTTTAGTAACTCCGGCAGCTTTTGCCATTGAGTCGATTAAGTCTTGTTTGTTCATTTTAAATAGATAATTATTGGTTTTGCATAACAAACTTAATAAAGAGAATTGAAATGTCAAGCACTTTCAAGGGTTTTGAGAAAAAAAATTCATTTTTTTATTTCACACCTTTTCAACATTATGGGACAGCGGCCCTTGTTTCAATACCAATTAAGCCTTTTGAATAAGCTCTAAAGCCTTGTAAAATAAGGCGTTTGCGTCTTTTTGGGGAATGCTAATTTCTAAATGTGCTTGCTTATAAAAGGGGTCTCTTATGTCTTGTAAATCGCTTATTTTTTGTAAAATTTCTTTTTCATTTAGCCCTTTAAACAGGGGTCTTAGCTCTTTTCCTTGCAAAATTCGTTGTTTTATGAAACTTGTGGAGGCACTTAAATAGATGCTAAAACCATGCTCATTTATCATTTGCATGTTAGTAGAATAGGAAATTATGCCTCCTCCGCATGAAATAACGCATGCTGTTTGCGCAAAACTTTCTTTTAAAACCGTTTGCTCCAAGTTTCTAAAATAAGCTTCTCCGTGTTCGTTAAATATGTTTGTGATACTTTTAGCAGCTTTTTCCTCAATCAATAAATCCAAATCAAACCATTGCCAATTGAGCTTTTGTGCAAGTTTTTTACCAAGCGAACTTTTTCCAACCCCTGGCATGCCTATTATATAGATTCGCTCAATGGCCATTCTGCAATGCTATTTGTTCATGTATTTTTGCAAGGTCTCATAAGTAGGTAAATTATAAGCACCCCATTTTTTTACCACTACATTGTTTTTTAGTAAGAGCATTCCTGGATTGCTTCTCACCATAGATTTAAGTGGAATAGCGTCCATATTATAATAAGTAAAAGGCAAATTGTTTTTATTGGCATAAGTTTGCGCATCAGCCAAATTACTTGCGGTAAGGGCCCAAACCTTTTTGCCACTTTCCATCCATGCCTTAGTGGTTTTGGCTATACTGGCTTCTATCGCTTTGCGGCTATCTTCTATTTTTGTTTGAACCAAAATTAATTTATACCCTTCGCCTAAAAACAAACTATCTGTATATTCATTGGCATTGGCATCATACAATTTAAAATCATGAATAGGAGGTTTAAATCCTTCATTAATTAATTTGTCTTTGCGCTCAACAAAATTATAAGCATCCAAATCCTCTGGCAAACTGTCTGCCAGGAATTCAAATGTTTGTCCTGCTTTTTCATACACAAATACCATTTCAAAAACGTCTTTTTCTGCATTTGCAGGAATCAATGTTAACGCTTTAATATCGTTGCCAATTTTATAGGGTAAAAAATCTTTTACCGGCATAAACATAAATGTGTAGAAAGTAAAAAAACAGGCTATCAATGTCACCACAAATAAACTAATATTCATAATTACTTTATTGAACAGTGGATGCAAGTATTTTGTATTAAAAAATAGTATTAAAATAAGAAGTAATAAAACTACATCTTTCATAAAACTTGTGAACGGTGTGAGCTTTAAGGCGTCACCAAAACAACCGCAATCTGTAACCTTATGGGTAATGGCACTATAGCCCGTTAATAGTGTAAAGAAGGCAATTAAAATTAGCAATAGCCAAGCGTTAATTTTATTGTAAACGCCTATTAATAATGCTGCCCCACTTGCAATTTCAAAAATACAAATAAGCATGCTAAA
>CANFHJ010000102.1 GCA_947446605.1 Bacteroidota bacterium
GCATTTATCCCTAAAACCTATGCCTAAATTTCGTTGGTTTTATATTTTCCCGGCAATTCCTTTGTACCTCATTGCCCTATTGCCTCCTTTTCTATTATATGGAGTTTCAGATGTTTTGCGCTTTTTGCTTTTTCATGTGTTTTCTTATAGAAAGCAAGTGGTTTTAGATAACCTTAGAAATTCTTTTCCAGATAAAAACGAGAAATGGATCCATCAAACTGCCTTTCGTTTTTATCAGAATTTAGTAGATACCATTTTAGAAACTATTTCTTTGTTTGCTAAATCTCGTAGTTTTTATTTGAGGAGATTTCAATTTGAGCAACAAAATGAAGTAGAACAAATAATGCAGCAATACCCAAGTGTGATACTAATGTGCGGACATATGGCTAATTGGGAGGTTGCAGGACAAAGTGTTCATTTATCTGGTGTGCAAATGGATGTTTTATACCATCCCTTGAGTAGCAAGTTTTTCGATTGGTTTATGTATCATATTCGCAGTCGTTTTGGTTTATATCCTATAAAAATGCAATCTGTTTTAAGGGAATTATTGGATCGTAAAAACCAATCGTCTGTAATAACATTTATTGCAGACCAAACTCCTGGTCCTGATGGGTGTTTATGGATGAATTTTTTGAACCAAGATACCCCCGTTTTTTTAGGTGCCGAAAAATTAGCCAAACGCTTTAATTACCCAGTTTTGTATGGCGCTATTTATCGTCATAAACGCGGTTATTACAGTGTTAAATTTGAGGTAATTAGTTTGGATCCACAAAGCATGTCAGACAATGTAATTACCGAAAAATACATGCATCTTTTAGAGACAGATATTATAGCACATCCTGAAACATGGCTTTGGAGTCATAAGCGTTGGAAACACAAGCGCAAAGCAGCTTAATTTTTATTCCGGTTCGAATCAAATTCTAAAAATTCCTCTTATGAAAACCATTTTTTCACCCCTATATTTTACGCTAATCTTAACGCTCCTGTTTTATGGCTGTAAGCCCAAAATTCAAGGAGATTTAATTATTGTAAATACACATATACAATTGTGCGATTCTGCCTATACAAGCGCTGATGCTATGGTAATTGGTTCGGGAAAAATATTGGCAATTGGTTCGGTCAAAGACTTACTTTCCAAATACCAAGTCGACTCTCAAATGAGTTTCAATGGAAAATTTATTTATCCTGGAATAATAGATGCACATTGCCATTTTTATGGTTTAGGTAGGTTCTTGCAAATGTTAGATTTGTCACAAACAAAATCTTTTGATGAAGTTGTTGATGCCTGCCTACATTATTACTCAAAGCAAACACATAATTATTTATTAGGTAGGGGTTGGGATCAAAACAAATGGCCGAACCTAGCTTACCCAACCAATAATGAAGCATTGAACAATGCTTTTCCTGATATTCCTGTTTTACTCAAACGTATTGATGGACACGCTGCTATTGCAAATGATTTTGCTTTGCGTTTGGCTGGTTTACATTCCAAATCAAAAGTGGCTGGTGGTGAGTTATTATTGAGCAAAGGAAAATTAAGTGGTGTACTCATTGATAATGCTGTTGATTTGGTAGAAAGGGTAATGCCAAAACCTACTACCCAAGATAACATTAAAGCCTTGTTAGACGCTCAATCTACTTGCTTACAATATGGAATAACTGCAGTTACAGATGCGGGTTTAGAAACAAATATTATTTATTTAATTGATTCCTTACAAAAAGTTGGTTTGTTAAAAATGCGTATCAATGCTATGGTAAGTTTAACACCAGAAAATTTGGCATTTTGGCTCAAACGCGGACCATTAAAAACAGAACGCTTACAAGTAAATAGTTTTAAAATGTATGGCGATGGAGCGCTTGGATCTCGCGGTGCTTGCTTGCTCAAGCCTTATTCGGATCAGCCTAAACACAGCGGATTTTTGCTTACACCTGCCGCCGAAATGGAAAAGTATATTGAGCAAATTGCACGCTCACCTTTTCAATTGTGTACACATGCCATTGGCGATTCCACCAATCGTTTATTGCTTAAATTATATGGCCGGTATATTGGTCAATTGCCTAACAAACGTTGGCGCATTGAACATGCTCAAGTAGTAAATTCAGAGGACATTAATTTATTTGGTAAATATGGCATTGTTCCCTCCGTTCAAACAACACATGCCACCAGCGATATGTATTGGGCAATTAATAGATTAGGGCCACAACGTATTCAGGATGCATACAGCTATCAATCATTATTGAAACAATTAGGTTGGCTGCCTTTAGGCACCGATTTTCCAGTAGAAGCGGTTTCTCCTTTCTTTACTTATTATGCAGCTGTTAGCAGAAGAGATGGAGCTGGTTTGCCTCAAAACGGATTTCAAATTGAAGAAGCTTTGAGCAGAAAACAAGCCTTAAGTGGTATTACCACATGGCCGGCAAAAGCGGCATTTCAAGAAAATGAAATGGGTTCACTTTTACCAGGTACTTTTGCAGATTTTGTAGTGCTAGATATAGATTTATTAGCAGCTGATATGAAGCAAATAAGGACTGCTAAAGCCTCACAAACTTTCATTGATGGTCTTCCAGTAAATAATTAATGTATTGTATTGCAGCTAATTAAGACTTACAGATAAATAATGTTTGGGCAATTAATGTATATACATATAAATTTGCCCTTGGAATGAAATTAGAAGAGGCAATCAAACAAACTAAATTTAATAATGCGCAGCACAAGGTGTTGTTAAATTTAATTTATACAGCTGGTTTGGTTCACGCAGAACAAACCCGTTTTTTTAAAGCCTACGATCTATCTCCACAGCAATTTAATGTTTTAAGAATTTTAAGAGGTCAGCACCCTAATCCTGCAAGTGTTGGTTTGGTGCAAGAGCGCATGTTAGATCAAATGAGTAATGCCTCGCGTTTAATTGAAAAATTAAAGCAAAAGAAATTATTAACACGCAGAGAATGCAAAGAAGATAGGAGGCAAGTTGATATTGTTATAACAGATGATGGACTTAACCTATTAAAAGAAATTGATAAAGTGTTTATTGACTTTGAACACCGTTTGGCAAAATTATCCAACAGTGATGCAGAAACATTAAATAGTTTATTGGATCAAATCTCACACACCATTTAAAAAATTATGAAAAAATATATATACATGTTAGCTATTGCAGGTCTAGGTTTATCTGCAATTGCAAATCCACCAGCTAAGAAAGCTGATGCTCCTTACACGGTTGATGCTGCTGCTTCTACCTTTAATTGGAAAGCTACCAAAGTTACTGGAGAGCATTCTGGTATTGCTAAAATTGCAAGTGGAATTGTTACCACTACTGGAACTAACTTAAAAGGTGGTGAAATTGTAATAGATATGTCAACCATTGATGCAACAGATTTAACAGGCGAATACCATGATAAATTAGTTGGTCACTTGAAAAGCGAAGATTTCTTCTCAACTGCAAAATTTGCAACTGCAAGTATCAAAATTAAATCTGTAACTCCTATTAAAGGTGCAGCAGCTGGTAGCAACAATTACACTGTAGTTGCTGATTTAACTATCAAAGGAATTACCAACGAAATTACTTTTCCTGCTATGGTAGTTATTACTGCTAAGCAAGTAATTTTTAAAGCAGATTTAAATGTTAACCGTACCAAATATGATATCAAATACGGTTCAGCTAGTTTCATTGAAGGTATTGGCGACAAAGCAATCTCTGATGACTTTAACGTAAAAGTGAGAGTGATTGCAAACAGATAATAAATAAGGGTTTTGTTTATAAGGGTCTGGTGCTTGCACCAGGCCCTTTTTTTATGGCCTTTTTCTTATTTCGCTCGCAAAATAAGCACACTTGGTATCTATGCGCATGTGGTAGGAGCCGCTTGCCTTTAAGCTATTTTCTGTGGTGCTGGGATAAATCATTTTGGCACTACCAAATACATCTGTAATATATACGGGCATTGCAAAATCAGCCGCTACATTTTCCCATTTGTAATATAAAACCTGGTCGCTTGAATTGGCTTTAATATCTAAGTAATAAACCAATTTAGGAACTTGTCTCGAATTCAAATATTGTTTAAAAAACCAATGGTAATCTTGTCCTGTCTTTTGGTTTACCATTTGAATAAAATCTTCGGTACAAACAGTTTGGTATTTATAGGTTTGGTAAAATGATTTTAGGATATCAAAAAACACCACATCTTTATGAATACAGGTTCTTAAACTGTGCATCATTAATGCGCCTTTCATATAGGGGTCACTGTCTTTGTAATTCCAATAATTAACATCTTTTGGTCCTTCCATGTTCTGCTTATTTTTTACAAGCATTCCATAAAAATTTAAATAGTTCAAATAGGTTTCGTGGCCCATGCTCTCTTCTATAAACAATGCTTCACTATAGGTTGCCATGCCTTCATGGATCCATATATCTGCATAATCTTTTACAGAAATGGCATTGCCCCACCATTCATGTGCACTCTCATGTAAGATAATATAATCTATGCCGTAGGCATTGTTTTTGTAAGCATTTCCATATGCTATGGCAGTTTGGTGCTCCATGCCTTCAAAGGGACTTTCAACCAATTTAAATTCATCGCGCCAAAATGGATATTCGCCAAAAGTGTTTTCATACACCTGAATAATTTTTCTGGTTTGCTGAAAATGTTCCCTGGCTTTTTCTAAATTATAATCCAATACATAATAGTGCAAACGCTTATTGTCTATTTTGGCATAACCAGAACTAAAATGTTCAAAATGGCCAATATAAAAAGTGGCGTTATAGGTATTTATGGGGTAAGTAACTTTATAGGTAAACGATTTTTTAGTTTCAGTAGAATCCTCCTTTATTAATTTACCATTGCTCACACATGTGAGTGCTTTGGGAACAATAAAAGTCATTTGCATGCTATCGGGTTCAGCACTTAAATGGTCTTTTAATGGCCACCAAATATTGGCACCAACTTTCTCGCAAGCCACGCCAATAAATGGTCTTCCTTTTTTGTCTTTTTTCCAAACAAAACCACCTTCCCAAGGCGGACGTTTTGCTACAATTGGTTTTCCACCGTATTTTATCTCTAAAATAATTTGTTTACCACTGTCAATTTGCGATTTAAAATCAAGCCATAATCCAGTAAATTTTCTGCGGTAATTTATTTCTTCACCATTATACTGAATGCTCCGAACCATCATGTTTTTATGCAGGTTCAGCATCAATGTTTTAAAACTTTTAGTAGCCAACAAATGTATTTTTGCTACACCTTCAATTGATTTTTTATGAATATTAAAATCAATACTGAGTTCATAATAATAGGGTTTGTAGCAATCTCTATCACCACTTAAATAACCAATTAATGAATCTTCCACTGTAAACTTTGGGAGTTTACTTGGCTTTTTTGGTGTTTCACGTGCTATGTTTAATCCCAGCAGCGAGCAACCCACAAAACTGATGGCGATGCCAATAAAAAGGAAGAAGTTTTTCATGAATTATTTTTTATCCTTCAAACGTTCTTTGATATCCAACCTGTGTTTGCGTGCGGTATCAATGGCAATGTCGTAACCTGCATCTGCATGTCTTATTACGCCCATGGCAGGATCATTGTGCAATACGCGTTTTAACCTGCGGGCTGCATCATCTGTTCCATCTGCTAAAATAACCATACCAGCGTGTATGCTATAACCCATACCTACGCCACCACCATGGTGCACACTTACCCAACTTGCGCCGCCAGCCGTATTAATTAAAGCATTTAAAATTGGCCAATCTGCAACAGCATCACTGCCATCTTTCATGGCTTCTGTTTCTCTATTTGGAGAAGCTACAGAACCTGTATCTAAATGGTCGCGGCCAATTACAATTGGTCCTTTTACTTTTCCGGTTCGAACCAACTCATTAAATGCTAAAGCTGCTTTTTCTCTATCACCTTGTCCGATCCAGCAAATACGTGCAGGCAAACCTTGGAAAGCTATACGCTCGCGTGCCATATCTAACCAACGGTGTAAGGAGGTATTTTCAGGAAACAAATCTTTCATTACTTGGTCGGTAACATAAATATCATTTGGATCGCCGCTTAAAGCAACCCAACGGAAAGGACCTTTACCTTCACAAAACAAAGGACGAATATAAGCAGGCACAAAGCCCGGGAAATTAAACGCATTGGCAACACCACGTTGGTCTTTTGCTTGTCCGCGTAAATTGTTGCCATAATCAAATGTTATGGCACCACGTGCTTGCAATTCCAACATCAATTTTACATGATGTGCCATGGTATCTAAACTCAAACGGGTATACTTATCCGGATCCGTTTTGCGCATTCTGTCCGAAACTTCTTCTGCAATATCTTCTGGGTAATAGCCATTCAAAGGATCATGGGCAGAGGTTTGATCTGTTAATAAATCTGGCGTGATATTTCTTTCAAGTAGGCGCTCCAATAAATCAATCACATTACAATTAACACCAATAGAAAGTCGTCGGCCTTCTGCCTTGGCTTTTAATGCCATATCAATTGCTTGGTCTATATCACGACTCATTACATCTAAGTAATGCGTTTCTAAACGTTTTTTGATACGCCATTCAACCATTTCTGCAGCCAAACAAACACCATCGCACATGGTAACTGCCAAAGGTTGGGCGCCACCCATTCCACCTAAACCAGCAGTAACAGTTAGTGTGCCTTTTAAGCTACCCCCAAAATGCTGACGAGCGGCTTCTGCAAAGGTTTCGTAAGTACCTTGCACTATTCCTTGTGAACCAATATAAATCCAACTTCCGGCAGTCATTTGTCCGTACATCATGAGGCCTTTTTTGTCTAACTCATGAAAGGTTTCCCAATTGGCCCATTTAGGAACCAACATACTGTTTGAAATGATAACACGAGGCGCATCTTTATGGGTTGGCAAAATACCAACGGGTTTGCCGCTTTGTATTAAGAGTGTTTCATCTTCTTCTAAATCGCGCAA
>CANFHJ010000103.1 GCA_947446605.1 Bacteroidota bacterium
CCTGCAACTGGTAACGTAGTATTTGCAGATTTAAATGGCGATGGTCAGATTACCGATGCAGATAGAAAAGTAATTGGCAATGCAACACCTAAATTTATTGCAGGAATTACCAATACCATTACCTTCAAAAACTTTGATTTAGATTTCTTATTCCAAGCCGTATATGGCAACCAAGTGTTAAATGCAACACGCATTGAAACAGAAGGTATGAATGATGTTAAAAATGCAAGTGCAGCTACCTTACGCAGGTGGAAAAACCCTGGTGATATAACAGATATGCCAGTGGCTATGTTTGGCGATCCAAATAAAAACAGCAGAATTAGCGACCGTTATATTGAGGATGGTTCATACATCAGATTGCGTAATGTAACCCTTTCTTACCATGTGCCTTTGAAATGGATTCCTAAATTTAAGGTACAACGTTTTGATGTATATATCAGCGGTCAAAATATTTGGTTGAAATCTAAATACTCTGGTTACGATCCAGAGGTGAATAGAGACGGCGGCAGCAGCATCTCTCAAGGAATTGATTACGGAACTTATCCGCAATACAGAACCATTATTGGTGGTGTTAAAATTGATTTTTAATTTTCAAATAATAGAAACCTACTAACATCCATTTTATGAAAATTACAAACGTAAAAACGAGTTCAAGCAACAATAGCATGAGGAGAAATAAGATACTAGGCCTATTCATTTTTGTGGCCCTATTGGGAATTGGAAGTTGCAAAAAAGACTTCTTAGATAAAAAACCTATTTCAGATGTAACAGAAGGAAACTTCTTTCAAACAGGCGCAGATGCAGAATCAGCCATCATTGCGGCCTATAGCAATTTTCAATCTGAATATTATGTATTTGATTACTACATTAACAATGATGTTATTTCAGACAACTGCTATGCTGGAGGTGATAATCCAAATAACTTCCAATTAGATGAATTTACAACCACTGCCCTAAACGGAAACGTGAGCAGGGATTGGAATTATTTGTATGATGCTATTGGTAGAGCCAATGCAGTAATTGACAATGTTGGCAATATCCCATCTAAAGACATTACAGAGCAAAGAAAACAAGAAATTATAGCAGAAGCATCATTTATCAGAGCTTACCATTATTTTCAATTGGTAAACCTTTGGGGTGAAGTTCCATTGATTTTACATAAAGTTTCTTCAACAGACCCTGCAGTTATTTATCAGCCACGTGTATCGGTTGCCAGCATTTATGAGGCAATTCTTTCCGACTTAAAATTTGCGGTGGAAAAATTGCCAGTAGCATTCCCACAAAACAAACAAAGAGTTACCAAAGGCGCTTGTAATGCCATGCTTGCAAGGGTTTACGCCGCAAAACCAAATCCAGATTGGAACATGGTATTGCAATATGCAGAAGCTGTTACCAGCAACAGTGCCTACCAATTATTACCTACTTATGATTTCTTGTGGGATGGCAAACACGAAAATTCAAGTGAGTCAATTTTTGAAATTCAATTTATTAATTCTAGCGACCAGGCAAATTGGGGACCTATGTTGTGGTTACCACCTTCAATGAACCCAAGTTCTTGGAAGAAATTTAACACACCTTCAAATAACTTAATAGCTGCTTTTAATGCTGCAGGTGATACGGTGCGATTCAAATCTTCTATCCTATTTGAAACCAATATTCCTTGGAAAGATTCTCATTACCCTAACGACACATTGCCTTTCCCATACAAACAAAGAACTGCAAGTGCAGGCAGAAGCGATAACAATATTCTAATTCGCTTGGCAGATATCCTTTTATTGCAAGCAGAAGCCAAAAACGAATTAGGCAATTCCGCTGGTGCCATTTCAGATTTAAACACTGTTAGAACAAGAGCATTACTTCCTAATACAACTGCCACCAGCCAATCAGATGTTAGAGATGCCATAGCTTTAGAAAGAAGATTAGAATTGGCCTTTGAAGGCTTGCGTTGGTTCGACCTTAAACGCACCGGTAAGGCCATTAGTACGATGACTGGCTTAGGTTTAAACTACAATGTAAATGCCAATAATTTAATCTGGCCAATTCCACAAAACGAGATGGACCGCAATCCTAAACTCACCCAAAACCCTGGATATTAAACTATCAATTCTTATAATTTTTAAACAATCAAAAACCAAAAAAACATGAAAAAAATCAATTTACTATTTTCTATGATGTTACTTGCATTTGTTATGCAAGCGCAAAACGTTAATGTTACCATTAAGGTAGACATGACTGGCCTAACTGTTTCTGCTGATAGCGTTCACGCTGTAGGTAGTTTCAATGGTTGGAACCCAACTGCAACTGTAATGTTGCCTGAAGGTAACAACATTTATTCTTGCACAATCTCAGCAAAACCATTTGATGATGTTGAGTACAAATTTATGAACGGTAATGCTTGGGGTAAAGAAGAAAAAGCACCAACAGGCGGTTGTACTACTGGTAACAGCGGTAACAGAATTGTAACAGCTCCTATGACTGATTTAGTTGTTCCTGCTGTATTGTTCGGTGGCTGTCCTTCAACTGTAGCTACAAAAACTATTACTTTCTATGTAGACATGAAAGATTCAGTAGTTAGCGCAAAAGGTGTTCACGTTGCTGGTAACTTCAACGGTTGGAATCCTAGCTTTACGCCATTAACTAAATACAATGGTACAGTTTACAAAGCTGATGCAGTTGTATTGAGTTCTATCTTAAGGTTACAATTCAAATATTTGAATGGTGATTCATGGGGTTCTGACGAGAAGCCAAATGCACCGTGTGCTGATGCAAACAGCCACAACCGTTTGTACAAAATTGATACTATTGTTTCTGCAGGTAGCGTTCCTAACTACAAATTCAATACTTGTACTTTAACTTCAACTACTGGTGTAGCTTCAGTTAGCAACCAATTTAGCTTTGTAGTTTATCCTACAACTTCACATGATTATATCACTGTGAAATTTGAATCAAACAACAAAGAAGATATTAACTTCAATATCTATTCTATCAATGGCCAATTGGTATCTTCAGAAAACATGAAAAGAACTGATGCTAACCTTACCAAATCTATTGAAGTTGCTGGTTTAGCAAAAGGTATCTATTTATTAGAAATCGCTAACAACAACAGCAAATCTGTTCAAAGATTCATTGTTGACTAATTTATTCACCAGCAGTTTATTGAAAGATAAACTGCTGGTTTTATTGTTCTCTGCATCTATTTAGGATCGCAAAGAATAGAAAGATGTTATAGAATTCCATCCCAAATTTTTTCATTAATTCTTAAAAGTTTCGGGGATTAGTTTTAGTATGATTTGTTTGAGGGGGATGGGTTCTATAATTTATTTAAGAAAGCAATGGGAAGTTTCTTCTCCATTGCTTTTTTTAAACCATAAAAGGCAATATTGCCACATATTTGTAGATTGAAATCAAAAAACACCATGAAAGGTATCTGTATACGCTTCCTACTGCTATTTACACTCATTCAAATGAGCTGTAAAGGCAAGGAAATATTGGTTCCGCCAAGTTCCAATTACCCAAATGATGGAAGTATAAGCGTATACACTACCAACCATGACGGCACCATTACCCTATACAAAAAGCCTGTTAACCTTAAGTTTCAAACCAAAATAACAGCAAATGTAGTTGATATTGATATTGACATCAATGCAACCAAACAAAGCATGGACGGCTTTGGCGCTGCACTAACTGGCTCTTCTGCTTATGTGTTAATGACACACCTTTCTGCAGCACAAAGAGCAGTTTGCTTAAAAGATTTGTTCGACCCTAAAACGGGCATTGGTTTAAGCTATTTACGCCTAAGCATTGGCGCTTCCGATTTCTCTTTAAATAATTTTACTTACAATGATTTGTCGGGTACACAAACCGACACCAGTATGCTTAACTTCTCTATTGCAGCGGAAGAAAGCATGTTAATTCCTGTGCTTAAAGAAATTATTGCTATCAATCCCAATATCAAAATAATGGCCTCTCCTTGGAGTGCGCCAGCTTGGATGAAATCCAACAAAAGTCTTACCAATGGCGGCTCGGTGGACTACAGTTATTTCAATGCCTATGCCAAATACTTTGTAAAATATATCAAAGCATTTCAAACAAACGGCATTCAAATAGATGCAATCACCATTCAAAACGAACCATTGTACGCAGCCCCTTATATGAGCACAGAAATGTCGGCAACGGCACAAGCAGATTTTATTAAGACCGCTCTTGGACCTGCATTTGAAGCAAATAATATTACCACCAAAATTCTTATTTACGACCATAATTGGGATCATCCAGATTACCCTATTGCAGTTTTAGGTGATGCAGATGCACGCAAGTACATTGCCGGCACAGCCTTTCATTGCTATGCGGGAAGTGTGTTGGCCATGACCATGGTAACTGATAAATACCCAGACAAAGGACTTTATTTCACAGAATGCAGCGGTGGCGATTGGGCACCAGATTTTGGTGGAAACTTAGCGTGGAATGCAGAAAATTTACTCATAGGCGCACCAAGAAATGGCGCAAAAAATGTGCTTTTTTGGAACCTAGCCTTGGATGAAAATAGAGGTCCTAAGAACAATGGATGCGGCAATTGCCGTGGGGTAATTGGCGTTAATTCAAGCACAAAAATTATAGATAAAAACGTAGAATATTACATACTTGGGCATAGCTCAAAATTTGTAAATAAGGATGCAAAACTCATTCAAACCATAGATACCCGCTCACAAGGAATTTCGCAAGTGGCCTATTTAAATACAGATGGAACAAAGGTTTTGGTGACTTATAACCATTTAAGTACTGCGCAGAAAATTCAAGTTAATATAGGTGGTCAATCTTTTAACTACGACATAGAAGCAGGTGCCATGGTAAGTTTTAAATGGTAACAAATACAATACATTATTAACCCTAAAAAGGCAATTCAATTAAACAATGGCATCTCCTAAAATTAAATTATTTCCATTACCAATCTTACTTTTTGCAGGCTGCTTTCTAATGAATGTAAAGCAAACAAATGCACAAGTAAAATTGAGAAAGGCTGTTGTTTATACAACCAGTAAAGACCAAAACCAAAAACTTGAAATAAGCGATACGCTTAGCTTTGTAAAGCAAGCCCAGCCTTTGGAAACGGAGATTTGCATTTTCTTAGACAGCAGTAAAAAGTTTCAAGAAATGATTGGAATTGGAGCTGCCCTTACCGATGCAAGTGCAGAAACTTTTGCAAAAGTTTCAAAAGAAGCGCAAGAGGAATTGGTTCGAGCCTTTTACAACCCAACCAGTGGAATTGGATATACCCTTATGCGCACCAATATGAATAGCTGCGATTTTTCTAGTGGCAGTTATACCTATGTGCCAGAAGGCGATTCTGCATTGAAAAATTTTAGCATTGCCCACGATCTACAATACCGCGTTCCACTAATAAAATTGGCCTTTAGTATGAGCCAAAACAACATGAAATTATATGTTTCTCCATGGAGCCCTCCTGCCTTTATGAAAGACAATAACAACATGTTACAAGGTGGAAAATTATTGCCTCAATACCGTCAGTCTTGGGCAAATTATTTTGTGAAATATATTCAATCGTATGAGAAAGCCGGCATCCCTGTTTGGGGACTAAGTATTCAAAACGAACCCATGGCAAAACAACGCTGGGAATCTTGCATTTTTACCGCAGAAGAAGAAAGAGATTTCTTGAAATATTATTTAGGTCCTACCCTTGCCAAATCTAAATTAGGCAACAAAAAAATTATTGTGTGGGACCATAACCGCGATTTAATTTTTCAAAGAGCCAATGTAATTTTATCGGACCCAGAAGCCGCAAAATACGCATGGGGTGTGGGTTACCATTGGTATGAAACATGGACAGGTGGCGCGCAATTGCATGAAAATTTAGACTTGGTTCAAGAATGTTACCCCAATAAAAAATTACTTTTTACAGAAGGATGCAAAGAGTCTTTTAATCCAGAAAAATATAGCAGTTGGGCTATTGGTGAGTATTATGCAGAAGCCATGATCAAAGACTTTAACCAAGGTGTTTGCGGTTGGACAGATTGGAATGTATTTTTAGATGAAACGGGTGGACCTAACCATGTAGGAAATTTTTGTTTTGCGCCCGTGCATGTAAATACACAAACCAGCAAAATAACTTATACCAATGCCTTCTATTACATTGGTCATTTCTCAAAATTTATTCGCCCAGGAAATAAACGCATTGCTTGCTCTGGTAGCAGAAGCACTTTATTGGCAAGTGCCTTTATTCAAGACAATGGAAAAATTGCTGTGATAGTAATGAATAAAGGAGAACAACAAATCAATTATACCATTCAAATTCAAGGGCAATCTATAGCTGTAAGCTGCGCACCGCATGCCATACAGACCATTGTGTTCTAAATTGAATTAGGAAGCAATTTCCATTTTTACTTTTTTGTTTTTAATCTTTTCGTTCTGAACCAAGGCCAAGGTTTTGTGAATTTTATTTGCCTTTATAGCAACATAAGCGGCATTGTCTAATACTTCTATTTTACCCAATTCTTCTTTAGACAAATTGCCTTTTTTGAGCAACATACCTACAATATCCATTTTATTTACTTTGTCTTTTTTTCCAGCAGATATGTAAAGTGTTTTCCAATCTAAAGCTGCGGGCAATACAAAGCTTGTTGGCAAGGGTTCTTCGATGGGTTCAAGATCCAAAAAGCGTGGCAAACTGTCTTCTACATCCAAGAAATAATAAACTGTTCCAGTGGCATGCATGCGCGCAGTACGACCATTTCTATGGATCATTACATCTTCTGTGGCGGGCATTTGGTAATGCACTACAAATTCAATTTCGGGTATATCTAAACCACGCGCAGCTAAATCTGTTGTAATTAAAAAATGAATGCTGCCATTGCGCAATTTGATCAAAGTTTTTTCACGGTCTATTTGCTCCAAACC
>CANFHJ010000104.1 GCA_947446605.1 Bacteroidota bacterium
AAAAAAAATATTCTTATTCCTAACAGGAGTTTTATCCTTTTCTTTTCTAAATGCCCAAAATTTAAATGGGTATTCTCAATCGGAGATTTTACTGCAATTTAACAAGTTACAAGCCACTGGTTCTGTATTATATATAGCTGCGCATCCAGATGATGAAAACACACGCCTGCTCTCCTATTTGGCCAATGAAAAATGCCTGCGAACTGCCTACCTCAGCCTTACACGCGGCGATGGCGGTCAGAATTTAATTGGTTCGGAACAAGGCACAGAATTGGGTGTAATACGTACACAAGAATTATTAGCCGCCAGAAGAACAGACGGCGCAGAACAATTTTTTTCGCGTGCTTACGATTTTGGCTACAGCAAAACCCCCAAAGAAACTTTTGAAAAATGGACACACCAAGAAATTCTTTCGGATGTAGTTTACGTTATTAGAAAATTTAGACCAGATATTATTATTACCCGATTTGCAACAGATGGCAGCGGAGGCCATGGGCACCACACCGCCTCGGCCATATTAGCAGAAGAAGCTTTTGAAGCTGCGGCCGATCCAACCAAGTTTCCAGAACAAATGAACCGTGTTGCAGTATGGCAAGCCAAACGTTTATTTTATAACAATGCATCCAAATTTTGGAACCCCAATGCAGATATGAGTGGCAACCTTAAAATGGATGTGGGTGGCTACAATACCTTATTAGGAAAAAACTATGGTGAAATTGCTGCAGAGAGCCGCAGCATGCACCGCAGTCAAGGTTTTGGCAGCGCAAAACAAAGAGGTGAAATGTTTGAATATTTTAAACCACTTAAAGGAGATACCGCCAATTTGCAAAGCATTTTTGATCGTTTAGATTTTACTTGGAACAATAAAACCAATGGTAAACAAATTGCAAAATGTATTGCACTTGCCCTAGAAAATTACAAAAAAGGCGAGCACATAAAATGCAATACGCAACTACTAGCTGCTATGGAATTATTCCCTGCGGCAGAACGCATCCAAGAAAATTATTGGTATGGCAAATTACTCAAAACATGTCTATTGCTGAATGGCATTTATTTAGAAGCCCTTGCTGAAGGTAGCGCCTACGCTGCTATTGGCGACTCATTAAAAATTAAAATAACGGGTTTGAACCGATCCAATACTCCCCTTATTTTAGAAAACATTAAGCTCTTTGCCTATGGCCAAGGCAATGCATGTGCGCAACAAAATTTGAATTTTAATATTGCTCCTACTGTCTTAAATTACAATATCCCCTTTACCACTTCTTTGAGTAAAACCATTTGTAAGGAAACCGAAAACACTAAAATGTATTGGTTAAAAAACAGCATTAGCGACAATAAATTTTGGATCGAAAAAGAACAAATTGGATTGGGTTATGCTTTGCAAAGTGGCTATAAAGTTTCATTTGATTTAAACATACAAGGCAAAAATATTACCTGGACAGAGGAGTTGCAATACAAGTATACAGATCCTGAAAAAGGTGAACGCTACAGGCCATTAATCATTACCGATCCGGCCTTTATCAATATTACCACAAGCTCACTTATTGTGGCCGATAGCAATGCAAAAGAAATTAAAGTAAGCGTAAAAGCTGGGAGAGATAAAGTGAAAGGATTATTGCTTGGTAGCACCACATGGGATTGGACAATTTCTGTAAAGGGCGACAACAAAAAAGAATGGTATACCATGGCCTCCACCTATATTGAATTAGACAAAAAAGGCGATGAAAAAGAAATTATCTTTTTGGTGAAAGGTCCTGCACAAACCAGTATTGGCAATGCCAGCTTTAAGTTAATAGACCAGCCAAAACCTGCAGAAGAAAAAGAGAATGAAATAGTAGAACTCACCAAAGAAAGAAATGACTACAGCGTTTATCCAAATTATAGCTGTGGCCTGCAAGAAATAAAATACGACCATATTCCAACCCAAGTATTATTTCCTGAAGCGGAGCTTAAATTGGTAAAGGTGGCGGTAAAACACCAACTCAAAAAAATTGCCTATATACCAGGTGCTGGAGATGATGTGGAGCCTTGCCTCACACAATTGGGTTACCAAGTTACTTTGCTCACCAATGAAAAATTAGCTTCAGAAAACTTGCAACAATACGAAGCCATTATTACTGGCGTGCGTGCCTACAATACCAATGAATATTTAAGCGCGGCCAAAAGCAAATTAATGGATTATGTAAAAAAAGGAGGCAATTTAATTGTGCAATACAATACCAATAGTTTTGCAGGTCCGTTTAAAGGAGATATTGGCCCCTACCCTTTTAAAATTACCAGAGATAGAATTACAGATGAAAAAGCTGTGGTAACTATTGAATTGCCCAATCATCCTGTTTTTAACAAACCCAATAAAATTACCCAAGCAGATTTTGAAGATTGGATTCAAGAACGCAGTATTTACCACGCAGGTGAAACAGATGCGCATTATGAATTACCTATAAGCATGAACGATCCAGGCGAGAAGCCTAATAAAGGCGCATTAGCCATCTGCAAATATGACGAAGGTTACTTTGTGTATACTGGCTTGGTTTTCTTCAGAGAATTGCCTGCTGGCGTTCCAGGTGCCTACAGGTTAATGGTAAACCTTATAGAGTTGGGCAAATAAAAAAACGCCCAATAGCAAAAGCTATTGGGCGTTTCAAAATTATTTAATTCCTATTTAGTTATTAGACTTAGCATGATCTGCTAAGAACTGCGCCAAACCAGAATCTGTTAAAGGATGTTTTAACAAAGCTAAAATGCTAGAAAGCGGACTGGTAATTACATGTGCGCCAACTTCTGCAGATTTTATAATATGAATTGGGTTACGGATAGATGCCGCTAATATTTGCGACTCATAACCTTGTACCTGGTAGATATGTGCAATTTGTGCAATTAACTCCATGCCATCAAAAGAAATATCGTCTAAACGACCCACAAATGGAGAGATATAAGTTGCACCAGCTTTAGCTGCCAAGATTGCTTGACCTGCACTAAATATTAGTGTACAATTGGTTTTAATTCCTTTTGAGGTAAAATACTTAATGGCTTTGATACCGTCTTTAATCATTGGGATTTTTACCACAATGTTTTTGTGCAAAGCAGCTAATTTCTCGCCTTCAGCAATCATACCAGCATAATCTGTGCTGATTACTTCTGCACTTACATCGCCATCTACAATATTGCAAATGTCTACGTAATGTTTCAAAACTGCTTCTTCGCCTTTAATGCCTTCTTTGGCCATCAAAGATGGATTGGTGGTTACACCATCTAAAATACCAAGGTCGTTGGCTTCTTTAATTTGAGCCAAATTGGCTGTATCTATAAAAAACTTCATATATCTGATTATTTTTACGCAAATATAAGCACCTAAACTAAAAACTATTAACAGCATGCCAACATTAGACAAAGATTACTGGGAAACCCGCTACCAACAAGGTGAAGCGCAATGGGATATGGGTTCGGCCAGTACCGCACTCATACATTATTGCCAACAATTAGACAAAAAAGACCTGGCAATTTTAATTCCAGGATGCGGCAATGGGCATGAAGCTGCTGCACTTTGCGCAATGGGCTTTACCAATATAACCATTATAGATATTGCCCAAAGTCCTATAGACAATTTTAAGGCAAACAACCCATCCCTCTTAGAAACGGGTTGTGTTAAGCTTATTTGTGGCAATTTTTTTACCCATACCCAAACCTATGATTTAATTATAGAACAAACTTTTTTCTGCGCCTTGCCTCCAAGCATGCGCCCTCCATATGCAGCACACATGCATCAAATATTAAAACCAGGTGCCAAATTAATGGGCCTCCTTTTTAATTTTCCACTAACAGAAGCCGGACCACCATTTGGGGGAAGTGAAGAAGAATACCGCCAATATTTTGAACCCTTGTTTGCCATTAAACAGCTTGAAAAGTGCTACAACTCAATAAAACCAAGGGAAGGCAGAGAGTTATTTTTTATTTTACAAAAGGCCGCGTAGGTATTATTTTCGCATTCCTATAAAAATCACATGAGCGATCACAAAATTATTTTTTCAATGGCGGGGGTTAGCAAAACCTTTCCTCCCCAAAAACAAGTTTTAAAGAATATCTATTTAGGCTTTTACTATGGCGCAAAAATTGGCGTACTGGGTTTAAATGGTTCGGGTAAATCTAGCTTGCTTAAAATTATTGCAGGCCTAGATACCAACTATACAGGCGAAGTTGTATTTGACAGTAAAAATTACAAGATTGGTTTCTTAGAACAAGAACCTAGCCTAGACGAAACCAAAACTGTTGTGGAATGCGTGAGAGAAGGCGTAAAACATATTACAGATATGTTAGATGAATTTGAAACCATTAACAACAAGTTGGCCGACCCAAATTTGGATGGCGATGAAATGATGAAAATTCTTGACAGACAAGCCGTGGTTATGGAACGCCTTGACCAATTGGATGCTTGGGAATTGGATACCAAATTAGAAAAAGCCATGGACGCCTTGCGTTGTCCTGAAGCAGATATTCCAGTAAAAGTATTATCAGGTGGAGAGCGCAGGCGCGTTGCTTTGTGTAGGTTAATTCTTAGTCAGCCAGATATTTTATTATTGGACGAACCTACCAATCACTTGGATGCAGAAAGCGTTGATTGGCTCGAACAGTATTTGAAAAATTTCCCTGGAACTGTTATTGCAGTAACGCATGATAGGTATTTCTTGGACAATGTAGCGGGTTGGATTCTTGAACTTGATCGTGGAGAAGGTATTCCATGGAAAGGAAATTACAGCAGTTGGTTAGATCAAAAAGCCAAACGCTTGCAAGCAGAAGAAAAATCTGAAAGCAAAAGAGCCAAAGCATTAGAAAGAGAATTAGAATGGGTAAGACAAGGTCCTAAAGGCCGCCAAGCCAAACAAAAAGCACGTTTAAATAGCTATGATAGGTTATTAAACGAAGAGCAAAAAGAAAAAGAAGCACAGCTCGAACTCTTTATTCCTGCTGGTCCGCGCTTGGGTGATGTGGTTATAGAAGCCAATAACGTAAGCAAAAAATTCGACCATAAATTATTGTACGAAAACCTTAATTTCTCTTTACCGCGTGGTGGTATTGTTGGAATTATTGGTCCAAATGGTGTGGGTAAAACTACTTTGTTTAGACTTATCATGGGCTTAGAACAAGCAGATGGTGGCGATTTTAAAGTAGGTGAAACGGTTCAAATATCTTATGTAGATCAAAGTCATAAAGACCTCTTGCCAGACAAAAGTGTATTTGAAGTAATCAGTGGTGGAACAGAAACCATGATAGTAGGTGGCAAACAAGTAAATGCACGTGCCTATATCTCTAAATTTAATTTTAGTGGTACAGACCAAAGCAAGAAAGTGGGCGTATTATCTGGTGGAGAGCGCAACCGTGTGCATTTGGCAATGGCCTTAAAACAAGGAGGCAATGTGTTGCTATTGGACGAACCTACCAATGATATTGACGTAAATACTTTGCGTGCATTGGAAGAAGCCATTGAAAATTTTGCAGGTTGTGTGGTAGTTATTTCCCACGATAGGTGGTTTATAGATAGAATTGCAACCCACATTTTAGCCTTTGAAGGCGATAGCCAGGTAACTTATTTTGAAGGTAACTATTCAGAATACGAAGAAAACAAAAAACAAAGACTCGGCGACTCTGCCCCACACAGGGTGAGGTTTAAGAATATTTAATTTGCTTCTGGCCGCTAGCTTCTGGCTTCTAGCAACTGGCTTCTAGCGGCTGTAAAATTATCACATAAAAAAAGCAGGTAACTTATTGTTGCCTGCTTTTTTTGTTTTGGGATTTGAGGTGAACCTTGTTCATTACGTCATGCTGAGCCTGCCGAAGCATTGTTTCTATTTTAGAAAATTTACCTTTATAGAATAAATGCTTCGGCAAGCTCAGCATGACGGTGGCAGTTAAGCAGCCGACAAAAAACTCGCCTCTCGTTTCTCGCCTCTCGCTTCTAAAAAATTCTGGATTCTGGATTCTGGACTCTAGATTCTAGAAGCTACAACTAATCCCTTCCACGCCAATGACGCTTAGGTTTGTGTGCTGGCTTGTGAGAAGCAGGCCTGTTATGCGCTGGCACTTGCTTTTTAGGTCGTGCCTGCATAGGTGCTTGCTCGCTTAAAGTCATGCCCAACGGAAATGGATGGTTTTCTGTTACTGGAATTTTCTTGCCAATTAACTTTTGAATATCTTTTAACTCGCCAAATTCTTCCTCTTCACAAAAAGAAAAGGCTACACCGTTAAAGCCTGCTCTACCTGTTCTGCCAATGCGGTGAACATAGGTTTCTGGGATATTAGGCAACTCATAATTAATTACGTGAGAAAGCTCGTCAATATCAATTCCGCGTGAAGCAATATCTGTGGCCAATAATACTTTTATTCTACCGCCTTTAAAATCATTTAAGGCGTTCTGACGGGCATTCTGTGATTTGTTACCATGGATTGCCGCAGCTTTAATTCCTGCTTTATCTAAGTCGCGCACCACCCTGTCTGCACCATGTTTGGTTCGGGTAAAAACCAAAACACTGTTTATTTTTTCTGTTTCAAGTAAATGAATAAGCAATTTTCTTTTATCAGATTTGCTTACATAATACAAAGATTGTTGAATGGTATCTGCTGTAGAAGAAACAGGTGTTACCTCCACCTTTGTAGGTTGGAACAAAATACTGTCGGCCAAACTTTGAATTACAGGAGGCATGGTGGCTGAGAAAAACAAGGAATGTCTCTTCTTAGGCAATTTGGCAATAACTTTTTTAACGTCATTTACAAAGCCCATGTCTAGCATTCTATCTGCTTCATCTAAAACAAAAAACTGTATTTCATTAAGGTGCACATGACCTTGTTGCATTAAGTCCAATAACCTACCAGGGGTGGCTATTAAAACATCAATGCCACGTTGC
>CANFHJ010000105.1 GCA_947446605.1 Bacteroidota bacterium
AAAAGGATTCGTCGTTGAATTTCCAAATAAGGCATTGAAGTCCTACTTTTGTGCCAAACCATATCTATGAAGTTATTTAATATTTTTGCAGGCATAATGGGCTTTATTGGCCTTGTTTTCATAGTTTCATTATTTTTTCCGCATACCTACAAGATTGAAAAATCTACGGTAGTCAACAAACCACTTTCCCTTACATTCAATTACCTAAATAATATAGAAAGCTGGTCGGATTGGAGCCCATGGAACACCAAGGTAGATAGCTCCATGGTTTTCTTTTATTCGAAAAATAAATCGGGCATTGGCGCGGCACAATATTTTAGAGGAGGCCTGGTTGGCAATGGCAGTTTTAGAATTATTCAATGCCTTCCAAATGAACGGATCACCTACCGTTTATCTATTAATGAAGGTACCATGGCCATTAAGCAAACTTTTGAATTTAAATCCTTAGGAAACAGCACGCAACTTATATGGATTGATGAAGGTGATGTAGGAATGAATCCTATTTACAGGTTTTTACTGCCAAGTAAAATTAGCGCCACCGAACAAGGTTTTGAAGAAGGATTGATGGTAATTAAAAAAGCAGCAGAACGGGCAGCATACTAATTAAATCTTACCGCTTTTCTTGAGCCAGATATATGTAAAAATAATGGCCAAAAAGAAAAACATATACGCTTTGCCCTTTACAAAATCTTCAGAAAAGGCAACAAAGAAACCTACCACCAATGCAGCAGTAGCAAGAATTAACCAGTTTCTAAGTATCCACTTTTCCATTATTTATTTAAGCTTATAATTCCTGTAATATTTAGAACTCTAAATTTAGTGAAAGCTGTATTAGATTCAAAACCCGAGCCCATTATTATTTTATCTGGCGAAGTAATGCGTACAAATTTTTCTGAATAAATTCTATCTGCACGTTCATCCCAAATAAGCTCTTCTGTACGCAAGGTATCTCCTTTGTTGTTAATTACATTTACATCATTTCTAACTGTAATGCTTCTTTCACGTTCATCTCGCACCGCATATTTACTTTTTATATAGCTTGTTACATGCCCATTTTGATCATAGAAATAAGCAGTAATGCCATCGGCCATTTCGGTTTGGTTGCGCGCTTCGGAGGCAAATCTTTCCAATAAAGGTGCAAATAATTTAGCTTTAAGAAATCCACTATCTGTATACACTATGCTTACATTGGAGCCTACCTCAACAGGTAAATCATAAATTATAGAAGCTGCTTTTTTTATTTCTGCATCCTTTGGACCACATGCAACAAACAATAAAAAAAAGATGCCAAACAACGCCGAATTCCTAATCATATCTGTAACGGTAAAACCATTTATCGGCAAAACTGATACCAATATAAACCCTAAAGTAATTTTCTTGTACAAGTCCATGGGCAGTGGTTCCGCGTTGTTGCCATTCTACACCTAAATTAACTTTTGATTTGCTTTTGGTTAAAGGCAATCCAACGCCTGCTGTAAAGGATAACACATCTACGCCGGTAGCCATAACCACCAAATTACTTTTTTCATAACGGGCTCCAAACCTAAACTCGGTTCGAGCCAAATAATTTTTACTTTTTGGATTTGGAATAATACTTGCTCCCAAGCTTCCTCCAATACTGTTTCTAAGAGAATCTGCACCACCAAAACTTCTATAATTACTCCAATTGGTTGCTTTAAAATCTCCAGCTATTGTCCAATATTCTTTTCTAGAAAAACTAAAGCCTGCCTTGTAAGACATTGGCGCAGTAACCGTTCCAGGCTTGTCCGATTCTGAATAAACAGTATCTTTTATTCCTGAAGTAGTTCCAACGGGTAAGGAACGCAACAAATAACTTTGCTCTGCATTTAAATTTGTTTGTGGGGTAAGTGTTGCACCTAATACCCATTCATAATCTTTGCGGTCATTATTTTTTACCACAGAGAAAGTATCATGAATTTGAATACCATAATCCATTAACCAACCATGCGTATAAATGGTTTTGTCTTCGTTGGTATTAAACATATTGTAGGCGGCAGGAATAAGCAATTGCGTGGTATTGGTAGTTTGGCCAAATAAATAATTGGCATTCACCCCCACACTCACATTTCTATGCAAACGCATACCATAACCTAAATAAAATCTAGAAATACCACCTCTTCCAACAAAACTATTATAGCCATCTATAGAAAAAGTATCTTGAGGAATTTTAACCTGCGATAAAATATTATAGCCTACACCAGAAAATGGAGTAGCACCAAAGGAAATTCCCATGCCTCGTTTTACCGAAATAGGTAAAGCAAAATTAAAATAAGCAATCCATGCATTGTTTACATTATTGCTATTTGCGGCACCTTTAAAAGTTCCAAAACTCAATGTTGAGCCAGCTTCTATATTAGTAGTAAAAGTTGAAGAATAAGAAGCGGGATTCAACATATTTACTGAAAACGGATTGCGAATACCTTGGTTGGTTTGTCCCATTGAATAGGTGCTAGCATTTCCTCCATATATTAAATCACCTACGCCAATAATTGAGTACGGCGATTTGGTAATATTCTGAGCAAATAAGCAGGAACTGGCACTCCAAACCCAAAAGAAAACAACTACTAAGAGCCTAGGGGCACTATTCTGCATGGTGATTTACAATTTTATTTAATCCGTGTAACAAAAGATCTTCGTTTACAAATATGCTTGTTTTTATGCTTTTTGCCAAGACATGCGCATCTCCGCCTGTAAGTATAACCATTAATCCTGGGTGCTCTTGCTTATATGCCTCCACAAAAAAGTTAATTTCACCAATGAGACCATAATAGGCGCCTGTTTGCATGCAAGCTTGTGTGGTGTTTCCCATTAGTTCTGCTGTCCCCTGCCATTCAAGCATTGGCAGCTTTCCTGTAAAAGTATGCATGGCTTGTAAGCGCATTTGCAATCCAGGTGTAATATTACCTCCCAAATATTCATGGGCATGGGTTAAAATATCATAGGTAACACAAGTTCCTGCATCAATTACCAAGCAATTTCTTTGCGGGTAAATAGCCATAGCACCTGCCACTAAGGCTTTTCGGTCCGAACCAAGCGTTGCAGATTGGTATAAATTATGGAAAGGCAAAATTGTTTGTTCATGAAGAAAAGCAATGGGCACATCTATCTTTAAAGCTGGTAAAAGTGCTTCTAAGTTTCCACTGACATCACAAATAAAAATATTTTTCACTTGATGCATTTGCAATAGCTCAGGCAACCTAACGGCAAACTCTGCATAAGCCATGGTTTCTTTGAACACCATTTCTTTGTTGTGAAACAAACCCAACTTTAACCTGGTATTACCCGCATCTATCAACAAATCTAACATCTTCACCTATTTAATTAATCCTATAAAAGTAATTTCCTTATGGGCATAGCTCTTAATTTCTTCGTTTTGCAGCAGGTGCAAACGCCCCCTTTTATCTATCCCTAAAATTTCTGCCTCTATTTGCTCACCATCCTTTTCAAAACGCGCCAACTGCCCTTTTCCATGCAAATATTGGTGGTATTTTTCCCAAAGCAAGTTATGTTGTTTACCCAATAATAAGGCATAATAATGTGAAAGTTGCACACAAAATGTTTCCCTTGCCAGTTTCGGTTCGAACCGATTACCTGTTAATGAAAATAGGGATGCGGCCTTTTCATTGGAGAAATTTTCTTGGTTAAGGTTAAGGCCAATACCAATTATTGAATAACGCAAACGCTTTCCTTGAAGTGTATTTTCAATTAAAATACCTGCAAGTTTTTTGTCCTCAAAATAAATATCATTGGGCCATTTGATGCAAGCAGGAAGTCCAGAAAGTTTTTCTACAGCATCGCGCAAAGCCAAACTAATGACCAAATTGAGCCAAATTTGCTCATCTGCCAATAGAAAATGTGGCTTTAAAAGCACGCTCAAAAGGAGATTTTTGCCCCGTTCCGATTCCCAAACTGCATTTTGTTGTCCACGCCCATTGCTCTGAAAATGGGTATATACGAGCGCCCCTTCTGGCAGTTCTTCCTTGCCAAACAAGAGTTTGAGGGCATCATTGGTTGAGTTGGTCTCTTCCAAGAAAACAGAATAATCGCCAATATTTAAGGGTTGGTAGGCCAAGGAAAAAATGCTTAATTTGCATCAAATTTACTTGTAGAATCTAGATGGCAAACACACCAGCGAAAAAAATCGCAAAAAAAGTAGCAACTCCTAAGAGTGCTGCACCAAAAAAAACGGCGGCTAAGAAAGTAGCAGCTCCAAAAAAAGTAGCAGCTAAAAAAACTGAAACTAAAAAAGTAGCAGCTAAAACTGCACCTGTAAAAAAGGTGGCGGCTAAAAAAGTAGCAACTAAAACTGCACCCGTTAAAAAGACAGTAG
Source organism: Bacteroidota bacterium (assembly GCA_947446605.1). Lineage (GTDB taxonomy): Bacteria > Bacteroidota > Bacteroidia > UKL13-3 > UKL13-3 > B1. The sequence continues at coordinate 4,352 of CANFHJ010000105.1, forward strand.
CAAAAAAAGTAGCAACTAAAACTGCGCCTGTTAAAAAAGTAGCGGCAAAAAAAGTTGCTAGCAAAGCATCACCAGCCAAAAAAACAGCCACGGCAAAAGTTGCTTCGGCAAAAACTACGTCTAAAAAAGCTGTTGATATAAAATCAATGTCGCCAGACCTATTATTGGCACTTACAGTTGCGCAAGGAATGTTTGAGCGTAAGGCAGAGAATATTCGTATTTTAGACATGCGAAAAATTCACAATGCCTCAGCAGATTATTTTGTAATATCTCATGCCAACAACGACAAACAAGTTGAAGCCATTGCAAAAAGCGCAGAGGATGAAGTTAAAAAACACCTTGATGAAAACCCATTGCACCGCGAAGGTTTTGAAAACTTAGAATGGATTCTACTTGATTATTTCAATGTGGTAGCCCATATCTTCCAAGAAGAAAAACGTCATTTTTATGGCATCGAACAATTATGGGGCGATGCAGAAGAAGTAGTATTCAAAGGAAAATAGCAAAACAAAAATTTATGTTCAGAAAACTTCTACTCAGCATTTGTGCTGTTGGAATAATCTTTTCGGCAAATAGCCAAGACAATTCCGATAAAAAAGTTGAAAAAGGTGAATTCTCAGGAAACTTCCAAACCACCAATCAATTTTACATGAAAGACAGCAGCATTGGGGCAACAACAACCCAATACCAAAAACAACTTTCATCTGCCGATGCATGGCTTTTACTGAACTATAAATACGCAGGGTATACCTTTACCGCACGCTACGATTTATTTAACAACTCACCCCTGCTTAACCCGCAAGAGGCTTATACCAGAAGTGGCTTGGGAATGTACAGCGTTAGAAAAGACATGGAAAACATGACTATTACTGCTGGGTATTTCTACGACCAATTTGCGAGTGGTATGGTATTTCGCTCTTATGAAGATAGAAACCTTGGTTTAGATTTTGCCATACAAGGAGCGCATATCAAATACCGTCCTACAGAAAACACCACTATCAAAGCCTTTACGGGTTTGCAAAAATTTCGTTTCGATTTAAGACCCATGGTAATTAAAGGTGTAAATGCAGAACACCATTTAGATATTACAGATAATTTTAGCATTGAACCAGGCGCAAGTTTTGTAAACAGAACAATAGATAATGAAACCATGAATGTAATGGCTGCAAGCATTAACAATTATGAATTGTCTAAACGCTTCTATCCAAAATACAATGTTTTTGTTTACAATGTATACAATACGCTTCGCTATAAAAACGTAACATGGTATGTAGAATTGGCTCAAAAAACACCAGAAGCCATTATTAATCCAAACAACGATTTAATGGAATTACATGCAGGTAAATCTTACCTTACTTCCTTGTCCTATTCTACAAAAGGATTTGGTGTAAACATGCAATACCGTTATATAGATAAATTTTCTTTTAGAACTTCTCCGCTGCAAACGCAAAACACGGGTATGATTGCTTACTTGCCATCTGTTACCCGTCAGAATGTATACCGTCTTTTGGCGCGTTACAATGCCTTTACACAAGAATGGGGAGAGAATGGTTTGCAACTAGAATTAAGTTATAAACCAAAAGCTTTGAAGAAACACCAAACCCAGTTTAATTTCAACGCTTCTTTGGCTACACCGCAGGGTTATTTTAATGGACAAACAATTAATCCGCTAAATTTTAAAGAAGATCCAAACAGGTTTTTCCGCGAATATTATTTTGAAGGTCAGCATAAATTCAACAAGAAATTTAAACTGTTAATGGGCTACCAAATTATCAATTACAACCAACGTTTGTATGAAGCAAAACCTACCGTTCCGTATGTAATTGCACACACTATATTTGGTGAAGCAACATATAAATTTACTCCTACACGCTCCCTTCGCATGGAATCGCAATACCTGCAAACTAACCAAGATTTAGGTAGTTTTGTAAATGGCTTATTAGAATTTAATATGGCCCCACATTATTCATTTAGCTGTGGCGATATGGTAAATGTAAAACCCGGATTTAGAAACCAACCTGAACCTGGCAAGGCATTTAAACTGGTGCATTATTGGAACGTTTTTATGGCAGTTACTCAGAAAAATACACGATTTACTGCGGGTTATATTCGCCAAGTAGAAGGAGTAAATTGTACAGGTGGTGTTTGCCGCGTAGAGCCTGCTTTTAGTGGTGTTAGATTAACCTTAACGACTAATTTTTAGACATGAAAAAACTAATTAATAGCTTATTTATTTTAGGAGTTCTTTTTGCCATCAATGCCTGCAAAGAAGAGCCGCCTTATATTAACTTTTCTCCAGAAAATACCATTGGCGATACTAGCTATATTATTTCTCCAGTGCCAAGTGCCGAATTAAAAAGTGTGTTAATAGAAGA
>CANFHJ010000106.1 GCA_947446605.1 Bacteroidota bacterium
GCCGTAAATAAAGGAAGTAAAACACCTCCAACTTTTAGTATTTTGGAACACAAACCCAAAAATGCAAAAAACAAAAAACCTTTAGTTTTGGTGGGCAAAGGGGTTGTTTATGATACAGGAGGATTGAGTTTGAAGCCAACTCCAAATTCTATGGATACCATGAAATGTGACATGGCAGGCGCAGCAGCAGTTGTTTCGGCAATTTCGGCAATTTCATTGGCACAGCTTCCATACCATGTAATTGCATTGGTACCTTCTACAGACAACAGACCAGGTGAAAATGCATATACCCCGGGCGATGTGGTTACCATGTACGACGGGCAAACAGTGGAAGTTTTAAATACAGATGCTGAAGGCAGAATGCTATTGGGTGATGCTTTGGCATATGCTAAAAAATACCAACCTTCTTTGGTTTTAGATTTTGCAACACTAACAGGTGCAGCCGCTGCAGCCATTGGCTCTTTTGGAACCGTGTACATGGGAACAGCTGATGAAAAAACTAAAAATCAACTAAAGGTTTCTGGCGAAAATACCCACGAAAGATTGGTAGAATTTCCATTTTGGGATGATTATGCCAAACTCATCAATAGTGATTTGGCAGACATGAAAAACATTGGTGGTCCGGTTGGCGGAGCCATTACAGCTGGCAAATTCTTAGAAAAATTTACAGATTACCCTTGGATGCATTTTGACATTGCAGGTCCTGCATTTTTAAATGCTGCCGACCAATACCGTGGAAAACATGGAACGGGAGTGGGTGTTAGATTAATTTTTGATTTTGTAAAACAATTGAGCAAATAAACTTGCTTTAAAAAGGCATTAAAAAAATGAGCAAATTACCAATTATAGGTATAACCATGGGCGATATGAACAGTATTGCCACAGAGGTTATTATAAAAACATTAGTAGATCACCGCATTAATGATTATTGCATTCCGGTGGTTTATGGTTCGCCAAAAGTTATTTCGTATTGGAAGAAAATTATTGGTTTACCCGACTTTCAATTAAACATCATTAAAAGTTTGGACCAGCTTAACCCAAAGCGCTCAAATATTTTAGTTTGTTGGGAAGAAGAAACTGAAATTAAGCCAGGTGAGGCAAGTGAATTGGCTGGAAAATATGCTTTCAAGGCCTTAGAAGCCGCTACAAAAGACGCAGTTGCTGGTCATTTACATGCCATTGTTACCGCTCCTTTAAATAAAAATACCGTTAGTGCATCAAGTCCAAATTTCAAAGGACATACAGAATATTTAGCACAACAAGCCGGTTCGGATCATTTAATGGTGCTTACGGCAGATGAACTAAAAATGGCATTGGTTACAGGACATATGCCAGTAAAAGACGTTGCTGCGGCCTTAAGCATTGAATTGATTCAAAATAAAATCAAACTATTAAACAGCAGCCTAAAACAAGACTTTGGCATTGTAAAGCCAAGAATTGCCGTTTTAGGGCTGAACCCACACGCAGGCGACAATGGACTTTTAGGCAATGAAGAAAAAGACATTATTATCCCAGCAGTAGATCGTGCTAAAAATGACAACCAAATTTTGGTGATGGGCCCCTACCCTGCAGATGGCTTTTTTGGTTCGAACCAATACAAAAAGTTTGACGGCATTTTGGCAATGTACCACGACCAAGGTTTGGTACCCTTTAAATATGCTGCGTTTGATTCTGGGGTAAACTTTACAGCAGGATTGCCATTTGTTAGAACCTCTCCAGACCATGGAACAGCCTTTGACATTGCCGGTAAAAATGAAGCTAATGAGCAATCAATGAGAAATGCCTTGTATTTGGCAGTAGATATTTGGGCTCAAAGAAACAATTTCAATGAAATTAATGAAAATCCGCTTCCAATGAACCCAGGAAAAAGGGAGCGTTTTAGAATTGACTTTTAAGAAATTTAACATTTTTATTGAAAAATAGGGCCATTTAGAGCCCCAAACTCAATTTAGTAGCTTGATTTTCAAGTAATTTTCAAAAATAATTGAGTTTTTTAGCACCAAACCCTATCTTTGCGAGCTATTATAATGGGAACGAGGTCGAAAGCATACTTGATTGAATTCAATAAGCTTGTTACAGGGCAAAATGAGTTTGATTTTACTTTAGATAAACAGTTTTTATCGGAATTGGAATATGCGCCGATAGAAAATTGTGAAGTTAAAGTAGACTTAAAGTTAACAAAATCAGAGCATATGTATGACCTGAAGTTTGACTTTAATGGAAAAGCAAGGGTAGCTTGTGACACCTGTGCAGAGGATATAGATTTGCCAATTCATCAAAAATTTGGCCTACTTATTAAACTCAGTGAAGTAAATAATTTTGAAGATAGTGAAATTATTTACGTTGCACGTACAGAAATAGATTTCGATTTAAAGCAGTATTTGTATGAAAGCCTATTATTAGCGCTTCCACCCAAAAAGAACTGCGATGGTTTAGATGATCCAAAGCCTTGTAACGAAGAGGTTTTAGACAGGTTAAACCATATAGAAGAATTTGATGAAGACGAGGATGAAATGGAAGATGGGGAGGGCAACCCTCCAAAAGACAGTGACCCACGTTGGAATAAATTAAAAGATTTGCTTAACTAAACAATAAATATAGGAGACATATAAAATGCCAAATCCAAAACGTAAAATCTCAAACTCTAGACGCGATAAGCGCAGAACGCATTACAAAGGTGCTAACCCAACTACATCTGTAGATGCAACTTCGGGTGAAACACACTTGCGTCACCGTGTAACTGCAAACGGTTACTATAAAGGCAAATTAGCCTTTCCAGATATGCAAAAAGATATCTAATTGGTTTTTATTTCCCGCTGAAATTCCGTTTTAATGAAAATAGGTTTTGACATTATGGGGGGCGATTACGCCCCAAAGGAAGCAATTGCTGGTGCAGTTGTTGCCCAAAAGGAACTTGGCGACAAAGCGAAAATTGTTTTAATAGGCGATAAAGATCAGGCAATACACCATCTGCAAAATGAAGGTGCCAATCCTGATGATTTTGAGATTGTTCATACCACCGAGGTAATTGGAATGGGTGAACATCCTACCAAAGCCATTTCACAAAAGAAAGACTCTAGTATTTCTGTTGGATTTGGTCTTTTAGCCCATAAAAAAATTGATGCCTTTGTTAGCGCTGGTAATACCGGAGCCATGCTTGTTGGTGCAATGTTTTCTGTAAAACCAATTGAAGGTGTTATCAGACCTTGTATTACCGCCATGGTGCCTAAGGCAAAAGGTGGTGTTGGCTTAATCCTAGACGTTGGTGCCAATGCAGATTGCAAGCCAGATGTACTCTACCAATTTGGAATTTTAGGCTCCCTTCTTTTACAACATGTATATAAAATGCCCGACCCTAAGGTTGGTTTATTAAGTATTGGCGAAGAAAAAGAAAAAGGAAATTTGGTGACCATTTCAGCGCACCATTTGATGGAAGATACCAATCATTTCCATTTCGTTGGAAATGTTGAAGGTAGAGATATTATTTCCGACAATGTTGATGTAATTGTATGCGAAGGATTTACTGGGAATGTTGTTTTAAAAGCCCTTGAATCTATGCACTATGTATTGCGTAAACGTGGCATTGAAGACGATTATTTAGAAAGTTTTAACTACGAGAATTTTGGTGGTACGCCAATATTAGGGGTAAATGCTCCTGTAATTATTGGACATGGTATTTCAAATGCCAAGGCCTTCAAAAATATGATTTTATCGGCACGTGATGTGGTTGATTCCAATTTGGTTCAAATCATTCATGATGCCTTCCAAAATCTCGTTCCACCCTCACAATAATGACAAAAATTACTGCAGCTATTACAGCAATTAATGGATACGTTCCACCTGATTTGCTAACCAATAAAGATTTGGAATTGCTGGTAGATACTTCAGACGAGTGGATTACCACCCGAACTGGAATCAAAGAACGCCATATTTTAAAAGGTGCTGGTTTAGCTACTTCTGATATGGCGGTTGAAGCCGTAAATGGTTTATTAAAAAAACGCGGTATTTCTGCTGAAGAAATTGATTTAATTATTGTGGCAACTGTTACGCCCGATATGGTTTTCCCTTCAACAGCATGCATTTTGGCCGACAAAATTGGTGCAAAAAACGCCTTTGCTTATGATTTAATGGCAGCCTGCTCTGGCTTCCTTTTCTCTTTGCAAACTGGCGCAACCTTTATTGAGGCTGGAAAATATAAAAAAGTATTAGTTGTAGGCGGCGATAAAATGTCGTCTATTATTGATTATACAGACCGAAACACCTGTATTATTTTTGGTGATGGTTGTGGCGCTGTATTATTAGAACCCAATACAGAAGGTCTAGGAATAATTGATTCAGTTTTGAAATCAGATGGTAATGGCCGTCATTTCTTGCACCAAAAAGCGGGTGGCTCTCTAAAACCACCTACGCATGAAACCATTGATGCGAAAGAGCATTTCGTATTTCAAGATGGGAAATCAGTATTTAAATTTGCTGTTACCAATATGGCTGATGTTTCTGCCCAAATTATGGAAAGAAATAATTTAACTGCCGATGATATTAGCTGGTTGGTTCCACATCAAGCTAATTTAAGAATTATTGATGCAACAGCAGAAAGAATGGGCCTAAGTAAAGAAAAAGTAATGATAAACATTGACAGGTATGGAAATACCACCAATGGCACATTACCTCTTTGTTTATGGGAATGGGAAAGCAAATTAAAGAAAGGCGATAACCTGGTACTAGCAGCATTTGGTGGCGGATTTACTTGGGGAGCTATTTATTTAAAATGGGCTTACGATACCCCTGCTGAAAAGTAATTTTGGTAAAATTCCCAAAAGAGTTTGCCGTTTCATTTTTTTAGATAATTTTGACTTATTAATACGAATATTATGGAATTAAAAGAAATAAAGGAACTAATTAAATTGGTTTCTGATTCAGGTGTTTCTGAAGTAGATATTACAAAAGGTGATTTCAAAATTGCCATCAAAAAGCACGAAGAAAAAACTGTTGTAATGCAAGCGCCACAAGCCTATGCGCCAGCGCAAGCGCCAGTGACAACTGAAAGATTAGAGGCTCCAGCAGTGAAAACAGAAACTGTTGCAGGTAATTTTATTACTATTAAATCACCAATGATTGGAACCTACTACAAATCGCAATCGCCAGATAAGGCAGCATTTGTACAAGTAGGTGATGAAATAAAAGTTGGTCAAGTTTTGTGCATCGTAGAAGCCATGAAATTATTCAATGAAATTGAATCAGAGGTTTCTGGTAAAATTGTGAAAATATTGGTAGAGAACGCCTCTCCTATTGAATACGACCAGCCATTGTTCTTGGTTGAACCTAAATAATTTACCCAAGGTAAATTCTTTTCAAATTCAATTGCTTTCATAAATTTAAATTTCAAATGTTCAAAAAAATACTCATTGCCAATAGAGGAGAAATTGCCTTAAGAATTATCCGCACTGCACGCGAAATGGGAATTAAAACGGTTGCTGTATACTCTACTGCAGATCGTGATAGCCTTCATGTTCGTTTTGCCGACGAAGCGGTTTGTATTGGCCCTCCTCCATCGGCGCAATCTTATTTAAGTATTCCAAATATTATAGCTGCAGCTGAAATTACCAATGCAGACGCTATTCACCCCGGTTATGGTTTCCTTTCTGAGAATGCTAAATTCTCTCAGGTTTGCCGTGATCATGGTATTAAATTTATTGGTGCAAGCCCAGAGATGATTAACGCTATGGGCGATAAAGCAAACGCAAAAGATACCATGAGAAAAGCAGGTGTTCCTGTAGTTCCAGGATCGGATGGGTTAATTGCTAGCGCTGCAGAAGGAATTGAATTAGCCAAAACAATAGGCTATCCCGTTATCATCAAGGCAACTGCCGGCGGTGGTGGTAGAGGAATGCGTATTATTTGGGCCGATGAAGAGTTTGAAAAAAACTGGGACAGTGCCAAACAAGAATCTGCCGCAGCTTTTGGAAACGATGGTATCTACATGGAAAAGTATGTAGAAGAACCTCGTCATATTGAAATTCAATTGGCAGGTGATCAATACGGAAAAGTATGTCACCTTTCTGAAAGAGACTGTTCGATACAACGCAGACATCAAAAATTGGTAGAGGAAAGTCCTTCACCATTTATGACAGATGAATTGCGTGAAGCCATGGGAAATGCAGCTATTGCTGGTGCATCGGCCATTGGCTATGAAGGCTTGGGAACCATTGAATTTTTGGTTGACAAGCATAGAAACTTCTATTTCATGGAGATGAATACACGTATTCAAGTTGAGCATCCTGTAACCGAAGAAGTAATTAATTTCGACTTGGTAAAAGAGCAAATATTAATTGCTGCTGGTGTTCCAATTAGCGGAAGAAATTACTACCCGTCTCGTCACTCCATTGAAGTGCGTATTAACGCAGAAGATCCTTATAATAATTTCCGTCCTACACCAGGAAGAATAGACTACTTGCATAAGCCAGGTGGACACGGTGTTAGGGTTGATACACATATCTATGCAGGTTATACCATTCCAAGTAATTATGATAGTATGATTGCTAAAATGATTGTTACGGCACAAACACGTGAAGAGGCAATTATTAAAATGGAAAGAGCCTTAGGTGAATTTATTATTGAAGGACCAGGTTTAAAAACAACCATTCCACTTCAAGTAAAATTGATGCAAAACGAAGATTTCAAAAAAGGCAATTTTAC
>CANFHJ010000107.1 GCA_947446605.1 Bacteroidota bacterium
AAACATTCTGTAGGTGGTTATTGCAATCAATATTTTGATTTAGATGAAAATGGATTTGCCCTAGTTTTTAATAAAGATAAGGATGCAGCTGCTGGTAGCAGCGCAAGCATCCTTAACAATGTCTATTACTACAGTAAAGACCTAGTTAAACGTGCTAATTTTAAAGTTACCAGTACAGGTAATTTTAGTTTGCATGCTTCAAAAAATAATATTTTTGTGGTAGACAGATTAAGCACAAAATACCATGTAAGGGTTTTGGATTATGCTGGAAAAGAAATTGCCAATAAGAAATTTGATTTAGAACAAATTGGTTTGAACCAAGATTTGATAAGCAAAATTTATTTTACCACCCTTGGTCAAATGATTTTTGAAGTTTATGATGGTCGCCAACAACTGCATATATATCAAATTCATTTGATTGAGAATAAAGGAAATGTTTTAACGGAGATCGACATCCCTTTTCCAAGTTCAAACCCTTTAGAAAGCTTAAGTTTTAAAGGTGATTGGACACTTTTAGGGGAGCGTAATGGCTATTTCATTCTAGCAAGAAAAGGTTCCAATTCAGAATATGATCCAAGTGCCATTGCCTATCATATTGCCTTCTATGATGAAGATTTTAGCCTGTTTAGAGAATTGCTTTTAGACAATTTTTTACTGCCAAATACTAATTTAATTGGCAAGGAAGCTACGCTTAGTCTCAATGCTAGCCTTAAATCTTTTGTTGTTAGTGGTTTAATAAATAGAGACGGTAAACCTGGTTTTATGCTTGCTAATTATGGCATGGATCCAAATTCTAATGTGATGCAATTGTTTTGGTATAAAGAGTTAAATATACTTCAAAATGAGAAGTATCACCTCATTGAGAATGATGGTATTTCTGTGCCAACTCCACCCCAAGTAATTCACAATGGACCTCAAATACAAGTTAGTATAGTGAAGGGTCGAACCAATATTCAAGAGGAAGCACTTAATCAATTGTGTTTGTTTGATGCCTCGGGAAATGTTTTGATGAATGCCATTCAAATGGGCAATTTTGAAGGATTAAATTTGGATGGATTTTGCGTTGATAACGACGAATTGTACAGTAGAATTAAGAAGCTACAAATAGCTGCCATCCTTAAACCCTATTGCGATAAAACCACTTGCGAGGTATTAGACATTGACATTGATCCATTGGGAAATGAATTGGCAATTGTGCGCGATGGTAATATTAATGTAAATCAAGTGGCCATTTACAGGTTTACCAAGAAATAAGATTACACTTGCAGTTCCAAAAAACAAAACTACTTTTGCGCCTTCTTATATGAAAATCCTAGATAAAACTCAAGATAAGCCATTAGAATGTCCTGTAAGTCCAACAGGACGTAGCAAATTCAAGGCAGTTGTTAAACGTCTAGGTTTGATGGGATTTGTATTTTTCCTTATCAAAGGAATACTTTGGCTAATTGTTCCCTACTTAATTGCTAAAGGCATATTTTAATTGCGCAGAAAAGCTTCTGCAATCAATAAATCTTCTGGAGTTGTAATCTTAATATTCTTGTAGTCGCCAGGAATGAGGTGTATGGTTTTATTTTGCGCCTCCAAAACACTTGCATCATCTGTAAAATTATCGTCGGCAGCCGCTTCATATGCTTCCTGAATACTATTGCTATGAAAGGTTTGTGGCGTTTGAACCAAAAAATAATTGGCCCTGTTTACTGCAAAGTTCTTTTCAAATTCTTGTTTTCTGAGTGAATCTTTCAAAGGAACTACAGCAATGGCATTGCCTTTTTCTGTAGCCGTTAAAAAACCATCATTAATTACTTGGGTAGAAACCAAAGGCCTTACTCCATCATGAATAGCAACTAAGGCGTCTTTTGGAATACCTGCCAAACCATTCTTAACCGATTGAAAACGGGAAGCCCCGCCTTCTATCAATTGATGCGGAATACTAAACTGATGAAATTTACAAAGTGTGGCCCAATATTCCATATGATCTAAAGGTAAAACCAATGTGATATGGATATCTTCTACTTGTCTAAACGCCTTGATTGTATGCATAAGCACAGGCAAACCGGCAAGTTCAAGAAATTGTTTGGGTAAATCAGCCCCCATGCGTAAACCCTTTCCACCTGCAACAATTAAAGCATATTTCTTCATAAGAACTGAGTAATTGAAATTGATAAAAAGGGCTTTTTAGGCCTTAGATAATTATCATGGCATCGCCATAAGCCAAAAAGCGGTATTTCTTTTTAATGGCTTCGTTGTAGGCTTCTTCTAATAGTTCAAATCCAGCGAAAGCCGCACTAGCCATTAATAAAGTAGATTCTGGTGGATGAAAATTAGAAATCAAAACATTGGCAATTTTAAAATCATGTGGTGGAAAAAGGAATTTATCTGTCCATCCGCTCAATGGATTTAACCTATCTGCAGAAGAAACCGATGATTCCAAAGCACGCATTACTGAATTTCCTACGGCTACAATCTTTCTTTTTTCTGCTATGGCAGTATTAACTATTTCTGTTGTTTCTCTAGGAATTTCGTAGAACTCAGAATCCATTTTATGTTTGGTAAGGTCTTCTACTTCTACTGTTCTAAAAGAGCCTAAGCCATTGTGCAATGTTAGTTCTGGGAAACGAATACCTTTAATTTCAAGGCGCATCATTAGTTCACGACTAAAATGTAAACCAGCAGTTGGAGGAATTACAGCACCTACGTTTTTAGCAAAAATAGTATTGAAACGCTCTTTGTCGTTTTTATCTACATCTCTGCCCATGTATTTTGGGATAGGCATTTCACCTAATTTGTCAATTAACTTGCGCAATTCTTCGTCTGTACCATCAAATAAGAAACGGATGGTTCTTCCACGACTGGTAGTATTATCAACTACTTCAGCAACTAAATCATCGTTTCCGAAGTATAATTTATTACCTACACGAATTTTACGGGCTGGATCAACCAATACGTCCCATAATTTCATTTCCTTGTTTAATTCACGCAACAAGAAAACTTCAATTTTTGCGCCTGTTTTTTCTTTGCTACCATATAAACGCGCAGGAAAAACCTTGGTATTGTTAAGCACCATCACGTCTCTGTCGTTAAACATGCCTAAAATATCTGAGAATTTCTTGTGCTCTATTTTGCCTTTTTCGCGGTTAATAACCATTAATTTTGATTCGTCACGCGCATCGGTTGGATGTTTAGCAATCAAGCTTTCGTTAAAGGCAAATTTGAACTGAGATAATTTCATTGTATGTTTAGTTAGTTAAGACATTTGATTTGGTTCGAACCAAAATCTGATATAGACAGAATTAAGGCTAATAAGCAAAAAAAATGGAATGCAAATATACGGTCGATTTGAGCGAAACCGACCGGGTTTAATGAATATTGATTTAATCCACTTATATATAGGTTATTACAATTAAGAATAATCGGATAAATTGAGAAATTCTAACTTTTAAATAAATATTAATTCTCAATTTGAATTTTATGGACACTGCGATTTTCGCCTAATTGTATTTTTAAAAAATATGTTCCAGAATTTAGATTGGAAATTGAGATTTTATTAAAATCATTATTACCATCATATTTCTGAACAATTTTACCATCAATACCTATAATTGTGTAGTCGGAAATTGCCTCTGAAATTTGAATGAAATCAAATGCTGGATTTGGATAAATTTCAATTTTGGAATGATGCTTTACAATTTTATTCGTATTCAATAAAACAGACTCAAATATCCTTAATCTATTTGGATTACCTGATTCGTTTATTATACTTGCCATGTGGGAATCGTCAAAGGAAAATATTTTGGAATGCCTTTCTGCATCCAATACAAACCATTCATTTCCTTTGCTATTAGAATAGATCAACCCATCTAATCCATATAATAAATAAATAACCTTACCATCGTCTTTAGAATGAGCAATAATGCCCGTTGGATAGTCAAGCAACATTTTATGCAAGGTAAAGGATTGGCCATTATTAGAGACTTGATAATAGGACTTGATGCTGAAATTTGCAGAATCTGTCATTATAGCTAAACCCTCATCAGCATTTAAAAAAGCAACACTTTGCAATACTTTTCCTGTAGGCAACATAATAGTATCAAAACTTAACCCAAAATCTAAGGTTCGAATTAACTTGTTTTTGTTTTCTTGAGAATTACTCATGAAAATGGCAATACCATTAAAACTATAAAGGTTTTGAAAGCTTCTAAATATTGAATTTCCATAATTTGGTAATGCAATATCTTTACATGGAATTAAGCTCCAATTTTCACCACCATTAATAGTATTCCACATTTCATAGCATCCATTTTTGGGATCCCCCATTACAATCGCTCTTTTTTCATCAAAAAAATGACCTAGGATGATCCTATTATTTTCGAATGCAGTATCAGTATTGTTTTTAATATAAATTGGAAACCATGAATTACCGTTGGTATTGCTTGCCGCAATAAAACTACTTGAATTAACAGAACGAATAATATTGTTACCCAGATTTTGCAAGTTAATAGGATCACCAATAGGTCTTTCATCCCATATTGAAAAACTGTTGCCTCCATCTGTACTAAGATAATTACTACCTAAATCATAAACAACAATTGAATCTTTCCCAAAAAAAGCTCCTCCTTTAATTGCAAAAAAGCTATTGCTTTGAGCTATAGGAACTTGTTTCCACTGAGCAAAAACAGATTGAATATGCAAAATGCATAACAAAAGGAAGGTAAATTTTTTCATAACTTAGATTTGGTTTATCTTAAGTCTCAAAAAAACTAACTTTAGTTGCTTTGGATAAATATCAAACTAAACTACTTCTCCAATCCCTGCTTAATTTTTTGGTTCAGCAATAAACTGTGGGCTTTAGCCTCGTCATTCCCTCCTGCTGGCATCTTTTCAATGGCTTTAAGTTGTGATAATGCCGCAGCCTGGGAAACACCATCATAAAAATTACTATTTACTATAGCTAATAACCTATCAACATAGGCAACTTGTAAATTATACCTAAAAGTTGGAATGGCGCCATTATCGCCTTTAAAAATAGCCTCCGTTAAATCATTCATCATATTTACTACAGAATAGCTGTTGCCATAATTACGACTATCAGATAAACGTTTCAATACAGTTACATTGGTGAGGTGTGCCAATAATGTTTTTTGGTAACCTAAAACACGCTCATTGATTTTAGGATCTTCATTGCTTCCAAAGAAATTAAATCCACGTCTTTGCATTTGTAAGTATGGGAACAAATTTGTTTGAACCCCAAATGAATTGGCCGCAAATGCATATTGCGACAATGCTTTCATGGCACGTTTTTGTTCTGCCAGAGGAACCGGTATATAAGCTTTTCCAGCACCTGGCTGCGCAATAAATGCCCTGTTTACATAAACACCACCAATGTATTTTACAATTACATTGCTAGCTTGGAAATATTCATTTTGAACTACGTTATAAGCTTGTCTTAATTCTTGATAGCTTTGGTTTGGCTTGCTGTATTTCTCTTTTAATTTACCCATTAATTGAAGGCTCAATTGCATACGTTCAATGCCATATCCAATGGCATCACCAGATAAATCATTTACGTTTACTCTAGGATCAATACCACTTCCTACCCCACGCATGTCATCTGCATCATTACCAAAAATTAAGAGTGTATCATTTGCTTTTGAGAGCAATGCCAACATTCTCTCTTCTTCAGATTTGCTGTTATTAAGTGAAGGGGTATAACCAAACTCAATTGCCCAAAGGTCGTAAGGCCCCGGACGCGTAGTGAAATAATCACCTTGTTTACTTTTATCTAAAGCTACGTTTGCAGCCGGATAGTCCATAACAGAAGCTGTTAAACCATAAGTACGTGTAATGCTTTTATCATTAATTTGGTTTGGCTTTAACATCTGACTGGCTTTCATGTTATGGTTTAGTCCCATGGTATGCCCCATTTCGTGCAATACCAAATAGTATAGCGATTGCTTCATGTAATCGCGCTTTTCTATTTCGCCAATACCTTGGATGTCTAAAACCTGTCCGCCAAACAAGGTGGTTTGATGCAAATAATCTTGGGCATTACAGAAATTTTTCAATTTTCCATTGCTAGGCAATTCGGTGCTATTTTCTGTTACAAATAATTTCTCTTGACGCAAGCGGTTGGTAACAAAAATGTATTCAAACATAATATCTGCACCTAAAATCTGACCAGTTCTAGGATCAACAAAACTAGGGCCATAGCCACCAAATGGCGGTTGCGGCGAGCTTGTCCATCTTAATACATTGTACCTAATATCGCCTGCATCCCAAGTTGCGGAGTCTGGTTGTTGTTTGATAACAACTGCATTTTTAAACCCTGCTTTTTCAAATGCCTCATTCCATTTTTCTCCCGCTTCTTTAATGGTTGCTCTAAATTCCAATGGGGTTGTATTTTCAATCCACCATACAATTGGTTCAATGGGTTCAGACAAATCGGCATTGGTATCTTTTTTCTCTAGGTTCCAACGGTGAATAAAATCGTGGTAAGCAACAGGATTGGTGCTGGTCATGTCTTCTTCTTGCTCAGAAAAATAACCAATACGTGGATCGTCAAAACGCGGTTTAAAATTGTTTTTAGGTGCT
>CANFHJ010000108.1 GCA_947446605.1 Bacteroidota bacterium
GCCACATGTTGTCTGAAGGCATAGCCATCTCTGCAAGAACTTGGTTGAGGAACTGGCGCAACAATGGCCACAGCACTTTCCTGTATGCTTGGTGCTAAATTTGGATTGTTTTTCAAAGCTGCATCCAATTCCATGGCAGCCTTCATGGTAGCCTCACCGCCATTTAAAAAATCTTTCATATTATCGGGCAATGAAAAATTTAATTGGTTCAATGCCCAAATATTTCCATTTTGGTAGATGCCCAATTGGGTTTTATTTTGGTGGATATAGCTTACTAATTTCATCTTTATTTAGAGTTTAGGTAGGTTAATTTTATCTGGAACAATGAGCAATTGCTTGTAGTTTTTTTGCAATTGTAAAGACATTTGTTGTGCTTCAATGAGCGAATGGTAATCGCCAATACGCAACTTAAAATAGGGCTGTTGGTAAATCAAATAAGCCGATTCGTTAGGGAAATCTGTTTTAAATTTTTGACGCAAGGCAATGGCATTGTTTCTTTCCGAACCGGAAAATAGCTGAATACGATAGCCTGGCAGGGTTTGTTGGCTTCTGTTCTCTTCAATATTTCTATTTACAAGAGAATCTAAAAAAGGATCGCTTATAATTTTAACTGCATTTTGGGCATTCATCTTAATAGAAATGCTTAACACTAAAATTAATAAAAAACCACCAGCTTTCATATTAGTCTTCTGGTTCAAATTTTACTAAATCAATACTCGCCGAAGAACCAATTCTATCTGCACCAGCAGCAACTAATTCTAATGCAAATGCTTTTGTTTTTATTCCGCCAGCTGCTTTAATTTTTGTTTTAGCAGGCAGTGATTTGCGCATTAATTTAACCGCTTCAACAGTTGCTCCTGTTGGTCCAAAGCCGGTAGATGTTTTTACAAAATCTGCCTCACAATCTGCACAAATTTTGCAAATGGTTTTAATTTCTTCATCGCTCAAATAGCATGTTTCAATAATTACTTTGGCTTGCTTGTTTTGCAAATGGCAAGCGGTAATAACAGATTGAATATCGTTTTGTACCGTTGCAATGTCTCCGCTTTTAAATGCCGAAATATTTATCACCATATCAATTTCTTGCGCGCCAGCTGTTATAGCTTTCTTGGCATCTTCTACCTTACTAGAAACATTTGAATAGCCTAAAGGGAAACCAATTACTGTAATGATTTTTACATCATTTTTCTTGATTGTTTTTTTTGCTAACTGAACAAAATAAGGAGCTACGCAAACCCCATAAAAATTATTCTCTACTGCTTCATTACATAATTGTATAATATCCTCCGCAGTAGCCGTAGGCTTGAGGTTTGTATGTTCTATATGATTTGCTAAGCTCATTGTTTTATTTTTTAATTTAATTCTTCCTTGCCGTGGCACGACTTATATTTTTTTCCACTTCCGCAAGGACAAACATCGTTTCTGCCAATTTTTACCACACCTTTAATTTGTGCAGGTTTTTGAATTTCTTGTGTTCCTTGTGCTGCGGCTTGATTGTTTCTTTGGGCCTCCGCCAAATCATCTGTTCGCGATGTTTTTAGTTTGCTTGTATCCACTCTTTTTGGCTGATCTGCTTGCTTCACATCATTTGCATTTTCTACAGGAATAAAAGCTTTAAACAACATTCCCAAAACCTGTTTATTAATGCGTGAAAGCATACTTTTAAACAAATTGAATGATTCTAATTTGTAAATCAATAATGGATCTTTTTGTTCAAAAACCGCATTTTGCGAGCTTTGTTTTAAATCGTCCATCTCTCTCAAATGCTCTTTCCAATCATTGTCTATCACAAATAGGGAGGCAAATTTTTCATAAGTTTTACTTATTTCTTTAGCTTCACTGTCATAGGCTTTTTTCAAATTCACAGGAATCTGCATATTGTGCAATCCATCGCTCACGGGTACCGCAATTGATTCAAATTGTGTTCCTTTATTGGTATACACATCCTTTATCACTGGCCAAGCTACTTGCGCCATATCAGTGGTTTTTTGGTGGTAATGGTTCAGTAATTCAAAAAACAATTCGTCCGAAACTTGTTCCATTTTTCCACCCAAAAAGCGCTCTTCATCTATGGCTGTATCATGCGCAAAAATGCGCATCACTTCAAATTTAAACTCAGTATAATTCTTTTGGTCTTGGTAAGTTTCAACCAACTCCTCGCAGGTGTCGGCCAAGGTATTGCTAATGTCTAATTCTAACTTTTCACCATACAAGGCATTTCTACGTTTGGTGTAAATTACCTCTCTTTGAGAGTTCATTACATCATCATATTCGAGCAAACGTTTACGTGTACCAAAATTGTTTTGCTCAACTTTTCTTTGCGCACGTTCAATGTTTTTGGTAATCATAGAGTGCTCAATATTTTCACCCTCTTTCATACCCAAGCGGTCCATAATACTTGCAATACGTTCCGAGCCAAATAAGCGCATCAAATCATCTTCCAATGACACAAAGAACTTAGATGAACCTGGATCTCCCTGACGACCCGCACGACCACGCAACTGCCTGTCTACACGTCTACTTTCATGGCGTTCGGTACCAATAATTGCTAAACCGCCTACTTCTTTTACCCCTTCACCTAACTTGATATCCGTACCACGACCAGCCATATTGGTGGCAATGGTAACGGCACTTTTTTGTCCAGCTTCTGCAACAATATCTGCCTCTCTTTGGTGTTGTTTTGCGTTCAATACATTGTGTTTTATTTTACGCATGTTTAGCATACGCCCCAATAATTCACTCACCTCTACAGAAGTAGTACCCACCAATACAGGTCTTCCTGCTTCTGTTAACCTTACAATCTCATCTATAACTGCGTTGTATTTCTCACGCTTGGTTTTGTAAATAACATCTTCTTCGTCTTTTCTAGAAATAGCTCTATTGGTTGGAATTTCAACCACATCCAATTTGTAAATTTCCCAAAATTCTCCAGCCTCTGTGGTTGCAGTACCTGTCATACCACAAAGTTTGTGGTACATACGGAAGAAGTTTTGCAAAGTAATGGTTGCATAGGTTTGGGTAGCAGCCTCAACTTTTACATTTTCTTTTGCTTCAATTGCTTGGTGCAAGCCATCGCTATACCTACGGCCATCTAATACACGACCAGTTTGTTCGTCTACAATTTTTACTTTAGCATCTTGAATAATATATTCCACATCTCTTTCAAACATGCAATATGCCTTTAGCAATTGATTGATGGTATGGATACGTTCAGATTTAATGGTAAAATCAAGCATTAACTGCTCTTTTCTTTTTGCTTTTTCTTCTTCATTCAAGCCCATTTTTTCCAATTCGGCTATTTCCGAACCAACGTCTGGGATAATAAAGAAATTAGCATCTTCGCCCGCCGATGTTATAAATTCGGCACCTTTTTCTGTAAGGTCAACGGAGTTAATTTTCTCATCAATTACAAAAAACAAATCGGCATCAATTTTATGCATTTCCTTTTGTTGGTCTTGCATGTAATAGTTTTCCGTTTTGTTTAAAATCTGCTTCATGCCAGATTCACCTAAGAACTTTATCAAAGAACTATTTTTAGGTAAACCTCTTTGGGCTTGTAACAATTTAAAACCACCTTCTTTTTCATTGTTGGCAGTTAATAATTTTTTGGCATCCACAAGGGCTGTATTCACATATGCCTTTTGTGCGTTAACCAATTTTTCAATCCTAGATTTTAGCGCATAAAATTGTTGGTCATCGCCACGTGGCACCGGCCCAGAAATAATCAATGGCGTACGGGCATCATCAATCAATACCGAATCCACCTCATCTACCATGGCAAAATGGTGTTTGCGTTGCACCAATTCGTCTAGGCTATTGGCCATGTTATCACGCAAGTAATCAAAACCAAATTCGTTGTTTGTTCCGTAAGTAATATCTGCTTGGTAAGCTTTTCTTCTTTCCGCAGAATTTGGTTGATGGTAATCAATACAATCTACACTCAAACCATGAAATTCAAATAGGGGAGCATTCCATTCGCAGTCCCTTCGTGCCAAATAATCATTTACGGTAACAATGTGTACGCCTAATCCAGCCAAGGCATTGAGGTAAGATGGCAATGTAGATACAAGGGTTTTTCCTTCACCTGTTGCCATCTCAGAAATTCTTCCTTTGTGCAATACCATACCACCTATTAATTGCACATCGTAATGTACCATGTTCCAGGTAATGGTTTGTCCTGCCGCTTCCCAAGTATTAGACCAAATGGCTTTATCACCTTCAATACTAACAGGTTTTTTAACCTTGGTTCGTGCGCTTAATTCTCTATCCCAATCTGTAGCTGTAACTACTAATTGTTTGTTTTCGCTCAATCTTCTTGCGGTTTCTTTAACTACTGCAAAGGCCTCAGGTAAAATTTCATTGAGCACCAATTCTAAATCTTGGTCTCTTTGTTTTCTTAACTGATCTATTTTTTTAAATAAATTATCTTTTTCAATTAAGTCAATATCTGCTACCTGCGCCTCGGTTTTAAGTGATTCAATTTCTTGATCAATGGTTTCTAAACCTTCTTTTATTTTTGCTTTAAATTGTAGGGTTTTTCCACGCAATTCTTCGTCGCTACTATTTTGCAATGCGGCATATGCCGCGTTTATCTCCGTTACAATTGGCAAGAGTGTTTTTAAATCTCTATCCGATTTAGATCCAAAAATTTTGGTAATTCCTTTAAAAATGCTTCCTATCATAATACTGTCTTATTCCATGTTTGCCCTGCAAAAAATGCATAGGGCGGTAAATTTATGCTATTTTTCTCTATTGGCATAAATTAATCCAAGTTCAAATTTTGCCATATTGGCAGAGGAGTGGTTTTTGGGCAAAATATCCAATAAATCACTGAATAATACTCACGTTTCTAGTGGTGTCGGTTCGAACCAAACCCTTGTTTTACTGCTATTTAAATAAAAACGGCACCTGGTAATTTACCAAGTGCCGTTCCTGTAGCTTAAATTTATGATTTTTAATAGGCGCGGGCAAATAATACCCTTTCTTTTGAGGCTTCTCCGCTTAAAATACATTTGCCATTCTCTTGCGGGTTATTCAATGGAATACAACGAATGGTTGCCTTGCTCATTTCTTTAATTTTTTCTTCGGTTTCCGAAGTGCCATCCCAATGTGCACTTACAAAGCCAGTTTTGTTTTCCAAGGCATCCATAAATTCTTCCCACGTATCAACGGTATGGATATGTTCGCTTCTGTAATCCAAAGCTCTTTGGTAAATATTTGCTTGAATTTGCTCCAACAAATGAGGGATTTTATGCTCCAAATCTGCGGCACTCATTACCTGTTTTTCTTTGGTATCTCTTCTGGCCACTTCAACTGTGCCATTTTGTACATCTCTAGGACCAATTGCTATCCTAACTGGCACACCTTTTAACTCGTAATCGGCAAATTTGTATCCTGGAGTTAAATTGTCTCTGTCGTCTAATTTTACTGAAATACCTTGTTTTTTGAGTAATTGGAAGTACGCTGTAGCCTTTTCCATTACAATAATTTTTTCCTCTTCTTTTCTAAAAATTGGAACAATTACAACTTGTATAGGCGCTAACCTTGGAGGTAAAACCAAACCTTCATCGTCGCTATGGCTCATAATTAATGCACCCATTAAACGCGTAGAAACGCCCCAAGAGGTTGCCCAAACATATTCTTGTTTGTTTTCTTTGGTTACGTATTTTACTTCAAATGCTTTGGCAAAGTTTTGTCCCAAGAAATGCGAAGTGCCCATTTGTAGTGCTTTTCCATCTTGCATTAAACCTTCTATACAGTATGTATCAATAGCACCTGCAAAGCGTTCGTTGGCAGATTTTACACCTTTAATAACTGGAACAGCTAAAATATTTTCTGCAAAATCTGCATACACCTCTAACATTTGCCGTGTTTCTGCAACTGCCTCTTCTTGGGTAGCGTGAGCAGTATGGCCTTCTTGCCATAAAAATTCAGTGGTTCTTAAAAATAAACGTGTGCGCATTTCCCAGCGCACCACATTAGCCCATTGGTTTAATAGAATTGGCAAATCCCTGTAGCTTTGAATCCAAGAACGGTAGGTATTCCAAATAATGGTTTCACTGGTAGGACGTACAATCAATTCTTCCTCCAATTTAGCATCTGGATCTACAATTATTTCTTTTGTTTCTGGGTCTACTTTTAACCTATAATGGGTAACAACAGCACATTCTTTTGCAAAGCCATCTACGTGACTGGCCTCTTTTGTAAAAAATGATTTTGGAATAAATAAAGGGAAATAGGCATTCTGATGTCCTGTTTCCTTGAATCGTCTGTCTAGTTCTGCTTGCATTTTTTCCCAAATGGCATAGCCATAGGGTTTAATTATCATGCAACCTTTTACGTCTGAATGTTCCGCTAAATCTGCACTCTTCACCAGATTGTTATACCAGGCGCTGTAATCTTCGCTTCTTTTTATTTTTTTAATTTCCATAATTCACTTTTGGAATAGTATTTGACTTTTACAATTATCCGGTAGCAAAAATACTTTTTAGTTGTTACTTTGTATAAGGAATAAAAA
>CANFHJ010000109.1 GCA_947446605.1 Bacteroidota bacterium
GCAGCATTTGCAGAGGTACCAGTAATTTGAATTCCATAACCCGCAGTTCTGGCGCCAGCTTCTTGCCAATTGTCAAAGATATTTACGCTGTTTACCGCTGAAGAAAGAAAACGGTGACTTCTTGTACCAGCAGGAATGAAACATTCTACCGTTACATCTCCAGTAATAGAAGCATCTGCTGAAACTATAGTACCAACTCTTGCTGTTTCAGTTGAAGTACTTTTTATAGTTAAATTACCTGCTGAAGCTAATTTGCCTTTGGTAACAGTTAATGTTTTATAAATTTTAACTGCTGAACTTAGAGTAACAGTATTAGAAGATGTTGATTTATCAATTACTAGTGTATTAAAATTAGTTGATGATGCAGACCCACTTATAGTTTGATCACTTGATCCAGAAAATGTAACTGCAGCATCACTTTTGGTAAAAGTACCATTATTTACAAAATTTCCTGTAACGGTCATTCCAGTTGAGCTACCCATTGTGAAGGTTTTAGTAGAGTTAATTGTAAAATCAGAAACAGTTAAGAGGGCATTATTTGTAATAGTTCCATTAATAACAACAGAGCCCAAATTTACAGTTCCAGAAATATTTACACCAGTACCGGTTAAAGTGTGCACAGCAGAATTGGCTGTAAAAGTACCATTATTTGTAAAATCACCTGTAATTGAAAGAGCAATTGACCCAGATTCTGTTAGTATTCCTCCTGAATTTATTGTAATATTTTTTAAGGTTCTAGTGGCCGTCCCCCCGCTGCTTCTAACATTTTGAAGCACCAAAGTCCCAGTTATTACTAGATTATTTGCTACCGAAAAGTTGTTTGTAGAGGTAGTAGATCCATAGGTATTAAGTGTTGAACCTGAACCAATAGTCAAATTATAAAAACTAAAATTTCGTGGCAAAGTAATTGTGTTTGAACCACTAAAAATTATGGTATTGCCACTAGTGTTAAAATTAGCAGTTCCAGAATTTGAAAAATTACCTGTAATTGTCAATTGTCCCTCATTAGTCAATTGTTTCATTGAACTTATAGTTAAATTTGCAATAGAAACAGTTGATGAAGATGAAATTGTGACATCGTCATCAATAGTTACATTATCACCTGCTACAGGCACAACCCCTCCATTCCAGGTGGATGGAGAACTCCAAGATCCATCTTTATTTGAAGAAATGTTAGCCGCAAACGCTCCGCTTGCTAAAATTAGGCTGCTAAGGGCAATTAGGCAGCTCATTAAGATTTGTTTTTTTGTTTGATTTTTCATATTAATTAGGGTTAATAAAGGTTTTCTTGTTGTTTGGTTTTCACCTGGGTTTATGTTATTTAATAGGTTTAAACTGCGTTCTTGCAAAAAACTCAATGCACTCATGTGTAAGGCCATAAAAGAGCTTACAAATTTGGCATCACTTGAAGCTGCATTTAATTGCGCGCTCTGGGTGTTTTTTGTAGTTGTGTTGTTCATTTTTTTGTTTCTTGTTTTTTCAAATCTGTTGGTCTATTTTTTCTCAGCAATTTTTGGGCGCTTTAAAAAGTATAGATCCATAAGCAAACTTGTCTGTTAAAAAATGGTTTGCGTTCTCTTCTTTTAACGCAACAAACATAGCGGCATATCTTGCCTCAGCTTTACTACATATAGGGATAAGAATAGAACAAAAACGGAAATGAATTATTTCTTTTTTTTGTATAGTTCTTGCTATGCAAATTTTATAATTTCAATTGTAAGGCAGCTTGTAGGCCTTGCTAAATATAGCCTCTTCAGGCGCTGTGTTTTTTCAGAAAAAATGCGCGCAAAAAAAAAGAGAAACACAATTTTCACTGTATTTCTCTTTTTTGTATAAGATTTTACCTTATCGTTTTTCTATGGCTTGCGAAAATTTTCGCTCCTAAAAAAAATATTTTTCAACTAATTATAAGAAGAATTTGTGCTGCTGTATTTAAAATCATACGCATCCAATAAACTATTTTTCTTTACAATTTTTCGCTTGGTTTTAAATACCATTCTAATATCGGCTATGCGCAAATGTTGGTAGAAAAAATCTAAATCTACGCCGCTAATCTGCTCCTGGTTTTTTAAATAAAGCGTTGGTCTTAGGTCTTTATGTATTAAATAATCACATAATTCTAAGTTTACCATCACCTTGCCATTTACCAAAGCAAATCCCCTTTTCCTAAATAAACGTAACATCAAATAGGTTCGGGCCGGAACAGATTTTAACTTGTAGCTGCCCGCTTTGCTTACAATAATAATGTGGTTGGCAACCCCATCTATATGCAGCAGTTCTATATCTTCATAAAACAAGAAATTAATTTGGTAATTGTTATGTATCACTATTTTATTGAGCTTCTTGCTCATTAAAATATTCAATTCATATAGCTTTACCTTGGGCGCTGCCTTGTTAGTCATTACCCGCAATTAAGCTAAGAATCAACTTAGCAATTAGTTCAAAAACGGAATTTCTTATACAAAAAGAGGAAAAGCCTCGGTTCGAACCGAAAAATAAGGGGCTAACAAAATCCTAAAAATAGGATAATTGGTGCTTCTTTAGCAAATCTTGCACTGCCGTTAAGCCAATGGGATTAAATAACCACTCGTCAAAATCTGCCTTTTTATGCGCAGCTTCAATGCTGGCAGAACTGCTGGTAACCGCTACTATAACAGCTCTATGGCTGTTTTCTTTCTCATGCGCACGTATTTGCTCCAATGCACTTATGCCATCTAAAAGGGGCATAAAAATATCCATAAAAATAATAGAGAAATTGTTTTCCTTGGCCAATTCTACAGCTACCTCGCCATTGGCTGCGGTATGCACCTCTATGTTGTTTTGCGAAACCAATTTCCTTAAATAAAACTGGTTCATTGCTTCGTCATCAACTATCAGAATTTTTCTCATTGCGCTTTAATTTAGATGGCAAAATGCCAAAATGCTCCTTAAACTTTTTGGTAAAATGGTTGTGGTTATTAAAACCGCATTGGTACAATACCTCAGAAATTGGCGCAGCATCTGCCTCAATCATGGCCTTGGCCTTTAATAAGCGAGATTCTAATATTAACTGAAACAAGGATTTGCCACAAATGCGCTTGATGTTCTTTTGTATAGAGGAAATACTCATGGGAAACTCTTTGCCAAAATCTTCTAAGGCTAAGTTCTCATTAGATAAATGTAATTCAATAAAGGCCTTAATCTGTCCCAGAAATTTTTGGTCGCGGCTCTGGTATTCAACATCATCTTCTACTTGGTTAAACTGAGATTTAACCACACTCTTTCTGTTCTCTATATTGTTGCGGCACTTCAATGCCACTTCTTCCAAAGAAAAAGGCTTGGTTATAAAATCATCGGCCATTAAATCCAAAGCGGTAAGCTTATCGTTCAAAGAAGTTTTGGCGGTTAAGAAAATAAAAGGCAAATGAGAAAAACTTGGATCGGCCTTTACAAACCTTAATAACTCTATGCCATCCATAATGGGCATCGACCAATCGCATAAGATTAAAGCTATGCGTTTGTTTTTTAATAATTGCTGGGCCTCCAAGCCATTAGAAGCTTGGTAAACCTGGTAACCTTCCATTTCTAAAAGGTTACATAAATTGGAGCGTAAAACGGGATCGTCTTCGCAAAGAAGAATTTTATCTGCTAAAAAAGTATTTGTTTGTGCCATTAAGCTTGCGCTGTCCTATTAATTTGCTTTAAAAATAAAATGAAACTCTCCTACATTTTCCTCACCCATTTTAAAGGCTGCAGTGCCTCCTAAAATCTGACTCAACTTTTTGGTAATAAACAAACCCAAGCCTAAACCAGATATGGTATTTAGCTTTTCGGTAAATTGGTTAAATGGCTGCACCTGGGCAAATTTGTGTTCGTCAAAATCTTTGCAAGGGTAATGAATACTCATTTCAAAACCACCCCCTTGGCTCTTTACAAAACACATTACCTTATCGCCAGGTTTGCTAAATTTAAAGGCATTGTCGGAAATTTCTTCTACAATTTTCTTAATTAAAAACTTATCTGTTTTTAAAATATCGTCGCCATTGAGCAACAAACTCAAATCTTTGCTTCTATCATAATTGCTGGCAATTTGCGAAAGCGTACTTTCAATAAAACTGCAAGGCACATCTTCTATATATGGATTAAGCTTATTGGCATCTATTTCGTTACATAGAATTAAATTGTTAATGGCCTTGTATAACCTAAAGCCACTGTGCTGTATAATATCTAAAATAGTTTTGGATTCTAAACTGAGTGAATTATCATCGGCATTCAATAAAATTTGTGCGCCGGTCATAATTCCATTTAAGCAGGTATTAAACTCGTGGTAAGGCGTTGGCGAAGTTTTAATGCTAATTTCGTCTAAGGCAGCCTGCATGCCTTGCTTGCGCAATTGGTCTTTCTCAAATTTAATTTTAATGGTTTCCCATAAATCATCTAATAAGAAAGGCTTTATAATATAATCATCCGCACCTAGGTTCATCCCATGGCGAATATCTGAATGGTTGTTTTTAGCGGTTAGGAAAATAAAAATGGACTGGTGAATTGGGAATTTTCTGTTGAGCTCTTTTAAAAAACCAAAGCCATCTAGCTCGGGCATCATAATATCGCAAATAATCATGTCTGGCCTAAAGGCTTCAAACACCTCCAAAGCTTCCAAGCCATTTTTGGCAGCAGCAACCTCTATATCTTGCAGGGCAAGAAACTCTACAATATTATTTCGGATGGTTGTATCATCCTCAACAACAAGAATTTTCTTATTTAATATATCCATAAGTGGGGTTCAATGGGCTGGCTAGTGACTATTACAAATATGAACAATTTAAGGCAGAAATTACCAAACCCCTACAAGAAAAAATTCTTATCTTTTAATTAAGTGTCTACTATTTATAAAAACCCTTGCTGGCAATGGCCTGGCGCACACCATCTGGCACCAAATACCTGATAGATTTTCCAGCTTGTATAGACTCCCGCACATATGTGCTGGAGATATTTAACAAGGGTACCTCAAATAATTTAATCTTGGGATGATTGGCCAAAAGTGGCTTTTCTATAATACCTACGCGGGCATATACAAATACCTGGTGGTGCTCCAAAATGGCTTGGTAGTTTTTCCAATGGTGAAATCCTTTTAAATTATCACCACCTATTATTAAGGTAAATTGGTCTTCAGGATATTGCTTCCTAAGCTCGGCCAATGTATGTTCTGTATAAGAAGGGCGAGGTAAATTAAGCTCTATAGCACAGGTCTTAAACCTTGGATCGTCTTTTATGGCAATATCCAATAATGCCAAACGTTCTTTTTCATCCAATAATTCATCACTGGCCTTAAACGGATTTTGTGGCGATACCACAAACCATATTTCTTCCAAATGGGCATAATCTGCCATAAAGTTGGCAATAATTAAATGTCCAGAATGCACAGGATTAAAAGACCCAAAAAATAAGCCAATCTGTTTTGCCATTGTTTACATATTCATAAATTGTTCTACCAATTTTTCTGCCTCTGCCAAAGCGGTAGGTAAATCTTCATTGAGCAGCACCTGTTCAAACTGGTTTTCGTAAGCCAATTCTTTAACGGCTTTGCCAATGCGCATTTGCAAAGTTTCTTCCGTTTCGCTCGACCTAAAACGCAAGCGTTGTTCTAATGCAGCTACGCTGGGTGGTTTTACAAATACGGCCAAGGCTTTATTGCCAAAATACTTTTTAATGTTTATGCCGCCCACCACATCTACATCAAATACCACCACTTTTCCCATGGCCCAAATTCTATTTATTTCAGATTTTAGGGTGCCATAAAAATTACCGCCATATACTTCTTCGTATTCTAAAAAATCTTGGTTTGCAATGCGGGTTTTAAATTCATCCTGACTTAAAAAATAATAGTCCTTGCCATCTTGCTCGCCCGTTCTTTGGCTGCGGGTGCACGCAGAAACAGAGAATTGCAATTGGGCATACTGCTGCAATAAATGTTTTACAATGGTGGTTTTGCCCGAACCAGATGGGGCACAAAAAATAATTACTTTACCAGTTTCCATCTCACAAAAACTACAATACGTTATTAATTTGTTCTTTTATTTTTTCTAGTTCGTCTTTCATCTCCACCACCGCTCTTTGCATTAAATGGTGGTTGCTTTTAGAACCAATGGTATTTATTTCTCTACCCATTTCTTGGCCTATAAAATTTAATTTCTTACCTGTAGAAGCAGCCTGAATGGTTTCTTCAAAGAAATCGCAATGTTGTTTCAAACGCACTTTCTCTTCGCTTATATCTAATTTTTCTATGTAATAAATCAGTTCTTGTTCGAACCTGTTATTATCTACTTTTTCTTGACCCAAGGAAGCCAAATCTCTTTGTATACGGTCTTTTACCGTTTGCAGGCGTTCTTCTTCAAAAGGGGCCAAGCTTATCATTTTTTGCAAAATACTGGCAGCCATTTTACTCAATTCATTGCCCAATACTTTTCCTTCTGTTAACCTAAA
>CANFHJ010000110.1 GCA_947446605.1 Bacteroidota bacterium
GGAATATCATAATGGATTACAAAACGTACATCTGGCTTGTCTATACCCATCCCAAAGGCAATGGTTGCCACAATCACATCGGCATCTTCCATTAAGAATTTGTCTTGGTGATCGGCCCTAACCTTGGCATCTAGGCCAGCATGGTAAGGTAGCGCTTTAATACCATTTGCTTGCAAAATACCGGCAATTTCATCTACTCTTTTGCGGCTTAAGCAATAGATAATACCTGTTTTATTAGGACGTGCTTTAATGAAGGATACAATTTCCTTGATGGCCTCACCTTTTT
Source organism: Bacteroidota bacterium (assembly GCA_947446605.1). Lineage (GTDB taxonomy): Bacteria > Bacteroidota > Bacteroidia > UKL13-3 > UKL13-3 > B1. The sequence goes on from CANFHJ010000110.1 coordinate 287, forward strand.
TACCTTTTGAGCGTACTTCGTAATAGAGGTTCGGACGGTTAAAAGAGGATTTAAAGACCACTGCATCGGTCATTTGCAGGTTTTTAATAATATCACTTTGTACCTTAGGCGTAGCCGTTGCGGTTAAGGCAATCATAGGTACATCCTTAATTTCCTTCACCATTTGTTTGATGCGCCTGTATTCTGGGCGAAAATCATGCCCCCACTCTGAAATACAATGCGCCTCATCTACGGCCACAAAAGAGATGTCTATGCTTTTCAGAAATTCAATGGTCTCATCCTTTTTTAAGGTTTCCGGTGCTATGTAAAGCATTTTGGTAGTTCCGGTATTGATATCTTTTTTTACAGCTGTAATTTCACCTTTATTGAGGGAGGAATTTAAAAAATGGGCCACGCTATCATGAGAAAGGGAGCGAATGGCATCCACTTGGTTTTTCATTAAGGCAATTAGCGGAGAAATGATAATAGCAGTGCCAGGCATAATAAGCGCAGGCAATTGGTAACAAATTGACTTACCTCCGCCCGTGGGCATAATTACAAAACTGTCATTGCCACTTAAAAGGTTATGAATGATGGTTTCTTGTTCTCCCTTAAAACTATCAAACCCAAAATAATTTCTTAAAGCTTCTTTCAGATCTGGAATTTCTCCCAAGGATGTTTCTTTTACACGTTTCGCTGCCGCCATATCGCTGATTTTTTAGAAAAAGTAGGCTAATTTAACACAAAAAATCGAGGAAATAAAACTAATTAGACGAAAAACTTTATTTAATTGCAATAGATTTGCCTTCCCTTAAGTCGAATTGGAAATTTGAAACAAAATGCATCATAAAAATCATTACGCCATTATAATGGCAGGCGGTGTTGGCAGTAGGTTTTGGCCAAGTAGCCGTAGCCATTACCCCAAGCAATTTTTAGATATTTTAGGAACTGGAACATCGCTTTTACAGCAAACTTATAAGCGCTTTTTAAAACATTTTCTTCCAGAAAACATCTATATCGTTACCAATGTTGCCTATGTTGGTTTGGTAAAAGAACAATTAATAGGTATTAACGCGCAACAAATTTTGGGCGAACCAATTGGCAAAAATACCGCAGCTTGCGTGGCCTATGCGTGCGGAAAGATTAGCAAAATTAACCCAGAAGGGGTTTGTATTGTAGCCCCTAGCGATCACCTTATTTTAGATGAACAAGGTTTCTTAGACAAAGTAAGCCTGGCCATGACCTTTGCAGAAAACAATCCTGCCTTAGTTACTTTAGGGATTAGGCCAAGCAGACCAGATACCGGTTATGGCTATATTCAGTTTCACGACGATAACGGCAATGATGATATCCATAAAGTAAAAACCTTTACAGAAAAACCAAGCATAGAATTGGCCAATACCTTTATTGAAAGTGGCGATTTTCTGTGGAACGCAGGCATTTTTATTTGGAGCATTACAAGCATAAAAGCAGCCTTCTTGGAGCATTTAAACGAACAGTTCTCTATGTTTAATGAAGCCCTCGATTCTTATTTTACTGAAAAGGAAAGTGATACCATCCAAGGAATTTACGAACAAACCCGCAGCATTTCTATTGATTACGGCATCATGGAAAAAGCAAATAATGTTTATGTTATTCCCAGTGATTTTGGTTGGAGCGATTTAGGTACATGGACTTCCCTGTATGAAATATCTCAAAAAGACGAACACAACAATGTAAGCACAGGTAAAAACATCATGTTATACAATACCAATGGCTGTATGGTGCATACTTCACAAAACCCTGGTCAAAAAATTGTTGTGCTCAATAGTGTGAACAACCTCATTGTAGTTGATACGCCGGATGTATTGCTCATTTGTGATAAAAACAAAGAGCAAGAGGTAAAGGAAGTAGCAACAGATATTAAAATTAAATTCAGCGAGAAATACAGCTAATCATATTTAGCCATGATAGCAAAACTGCAAGCAGGAGATTATGTAGCCATTGCCGCAACAGCCCGAAAAGTTAGTGCAGCAGAAATGGCCCCAGCCATTGCCATTCTTAGTAATTGGGGCTTACAAGTGGTTTTGGCAGATGATTTATACGCAGCAGATAATCAATATGCGGGCAGCGACCATCACCGCAGCCAGGCTTTTCAAAAGCTATTGGACGATCCAAAAATAAAGGCCATCTTTTGTGCACGTGGTGGCTATGGTACCGTGCGCATGATAGACCAATTAGATTTTACGCAATTTTGCAAAACGCCTAAATGGATTATTGGCTATAGCGATATTACCGTTTTGCATGCGCACATAGAGAAAAACTTTGGGATTCCTACCCTGCACGCGCCCATGCCTATTAATTGGCAAGCCGATAAATTACACCAAGAAAGTTTAGACTTTTTAAAAGAAAATTTGTTCGCTGGGCCCCAAACCATCAGCTTTGCGCCGCATCCATTTAACACTAATTTGCAAGAAATAAAAGGTAGCCTCATTGGCGGAAACCTATCTGTATTGTATGCTATTCTGGGTTCTAACAGCGACCAAGACTATAGCAATAAAATATTGTTTTTAGAGGATTTGGATGAGTACCTCTACCATATAGACCGCATGCTTATTGCCCTCAAAAGAGCAGGTAAATTGGCCAAATTAAAAGGCATTGTAATTGGGCAAATGAGCGACATGAAAGACAATGCCGTTCCATTTGGCAAAACGGCCGAAGAAATTATTTTGGAGGCTGTAAAGGAATACAATTACCCCGTGGTATTTGGCGTTCCGGCAGGGCACGAAGCACGCAATTTAAGTTTGGTTATGGGCAATAACTACCAATTAAAAATAGGTGCATCCCTACAATTGGTGCCCAAAAATTAATTAGTGTAAAACCACTACTTTTCCAATTCCCATTTGTTTTCCATCTACACTCAGAATTAACACATAAGTTCCATTTGGCCAATCGGCACATGAAATGCTTTGCGTATATTTTAATCCTTCTTGCAAAGTAATTGTCTTTTGAAACGAAGCATTCATGCTCATTACTTGCAGCTGCGCAGGCTTATCCAACTTGGCTTTTAACTGAATGGCAAAATCTGTAAGCGCAGGATTTGGATACACATTCTGAAACAAATCTGTTTTTTCCATAACCACATTTGATTCGGCAAAATTACTTTCAACAGGACGTAAAGTGGTTTCCAAAACTTTCTGCAAACCATCTAAATTGCTGTAAACACTTTGCATATTGGCAATTATCGTATCCTTTTTGCTGTTAAAATCGAAATGACAATTGCGGGCATTTAATTCCAATAATAATGGATCAATTTGCACAGGGAAATGCATTTGCTTTGCCAATCGCAATTCCTCACATGCCTTCTCTGGTTCATTGTTTATGGCATAGGCAAAGGCGCGGTTATGGTATACATAACTGTTATAAGGATCTATTTTTTGAGAGTAATTCAAACAGATAAATGCACTGTCTATTTTACCGGTTTTGGCCAATGCAAATCCCCTATTGTTCCATGCATACGCATACTTTGGTTCGAGCGCCAAGGAAAGTGCGGTGTATTTTAAACAACTATCGTACTGCCCTACCAATGATTGGTTATAGGCTTTGGCATTGTACATAATTCTATAGGCGTCTCGCTTATCTGCAGAGAGCTCAATATACCTTTTGTAGTAGGCTTCAGATTGTTCATGCTGGTTTAAACGCAACATAATTCCACCCAAAGACATATTAGGATAATTGTAATTAGAATCAATTTTAATGGCCATCATAAAATCTGCAATGGCTTTGTCAAACTGCATGCTGTCTCTGTATATATCTGCTCTGCCAGAATAAGACTTAACATTATACGGATTGATGCGAATGGCGTTGTTATAGGCAATCAAGGCCTTGTCGTGCAAACCCATTTTCACATATATGTTTCCTAAATTGTTATAACTGTAGTATACAATATCGGGGGCCAATTCAATGGCTTTTAACAAATAGGGAATTACCTCATTGGGATTAAAATTGGGATTGTCCATTAACACATAGCCAATCTCTGCATAGGGCGCATAATAAGTTGAATCAATACTTATAATATGCCTGCTCATTTCCAAACTCTCTTGCATGCGTTTGGTATTGGAATAGCACATAGAAATATTGTTGAGGTTCTTTAAATCATTGGGGTTAATTTCTCGCGACTGCAAGTGATACACCAAAGCGGTGTCGTACATTTTTAATTGAAAGAAAGCATTGCCAATATTGTAATAGGAGCAGGCTTGTTGCCCATCATAGTAAATTGCTTTTCTATAATTTTCTATGGCCTGTTGGTATTGTTTGCTATCGTATAAAATATTCCCAAGGGTATTGTAGGCGGTCTCACGAAATTGCTTTTTCTTTATCAATTGATTGGCAATTTCTTTGGCAGCTTTATACTCTTTTAAACCATAATAGGCATTGCATTTATTTGAAATTGCCGCATAATCATTGGGTTCTAAACGAATGGCTTTATTGTAATTCAACAAAGCCATTTTATAATCGGAAAAATGGTAGTAGCAAATTCCCAAATAATTATATAAGGCATTGGTTTGAACGCCCAATTCTTCTGCCTCTAGGAATAAATCGAGGGCAATTTTGTAACGCCCTTTTTCATAATTCTCTACGCCCATTAAATACTGTTCGTAGGCCTGCGGTTTTTGGGCAAATAACTGAAAGCTACCAAGGAATAGAAAGAAGCAAAAAAATATTTTTTTCATGCTATCATTTTTTATTTAAAATACATGGTGGCAATAAAAATACCACTGATTACACATACCAAATCAACCAGTAACATGATGCTTAAAGTATAGCGTGCATCTTTAACATTTACCGAACCAAAATACAAAGCTACCACATAAAAAGTGGTTTCTGCTGCACCTTGAAACAAGCATGAAAGCTGACCTGTTAAGCTATCTGGCCCATAGGTTTTCATGGCATCTAACATAAAACCACGCGCCCCACCCGCACTAAATGGTCGCATGATGGCAACAGGAATGGCATTGATAATTTCTTGACTTACGCCAAAAATACCTAGGCTCGATCCAATTCCATTCATAACAATATTCATGAGGGTAGAGTTTCTAAAAATGCTCAAGGCCACCAACATGGCAACCATGTATGGTAAAACGCGCACACCTGTGGTAAATCCATCTTTGGCGCCATTTACAAATGAATCAAAAATATTGGTTTGATTGGCCTTAAATATTTTTTCTTGGTAGATAGAATAGCCCACCACCAATAAAATAATAAACAACAAAACACCATTGCTTAAATTTCCTGTAAAGTGAAATTTCTCAATGCCATCTAGTTTGTTTATGTATACCAACAACAAAGCTATAATTGCCGAAACGCCTGCTACCAAGCTTACAACAACCAGGTTCACTAAATTTATTTTTTGTTTAATACTCACAAAAATCAAAGCCGCTAAAGTGCCAATAAAGGAAGTAATAATGGTGGGCAACATAATATCGGCAGGATTTGTTGCATGCTGTGCCGCGCGGTAACCAATAATAGAAGTAGGTATTAAAGTAAGTCCGGCCGCATGCAAACACAGGAACATAATCTGACTATTGGAGGCCCTGTCTTTTTCCATATTGGTTTCTTGCATGCTCTCCATTGCCTTTAAACCAAATGGGGTGGCAGCATTGTCTAATCCCAAAAAGTTAGCGGCAAAGTTCATGGTCATAAAGCCATAAGCCGGGTGTCCTTTGGGTAATTCAGGAAAAATTTTACCAAAGAAAGGCGCCATCACGCCTGCTAATTTTCCAATGGCATTTGAATCATTGAGCAAATTGAGGAGGCCACAAAAAAAGGTAAGGTATCCTATAAGGGGTAACCAAATATCCATAATGGTATTTTTGCAGGTAGGGAAAATACCATCGGCTGCTTGCTTGCCAATATTGTGTTCAACAATGCCATTTTCTAATAATTTATAGGTAGTATCGGTTCGAACCAAACCGTTGGCTTTGTTAGCATTTAAGGCAGCAATAAAGGCCGTATCTTGGGTAAATTTTGCCAAAGGAAACTCCGCTACCAAAACAGGATCATTTTGTTTCCCATTTACCAAACCATTGAGTGAATACATTCTATTTACAAAGAGCAAATAAAAAATGTACAGCGCACTAATTGCAATCATCCAACTCCAGAATCTACTTAATGCCATAGGGTATTGTTTTGTTAGTCAATTCTAA
>CANFHJ010000111.1 GCA_947446605.1 Bacteroidota bacterium
GACATGCAAGCGTATTTAACTTCATGCAATGCATTTACCGAAGATTCAGATGTGCTATTGAAAATAAAGACACGTTAATACGAATTTAAGGAGTGGGTTAAAAAGCATAAGTCAATATGATAAAATAAATAGGTTCATAATCTTAGATGAAACCTAAGGAAACTCAAACCAGCCAAGCAAGCCCTCCTTTTGGTTGCTTAGTTTCTGAGGGGTAGCTGCTCTTTCCTCAAACTATATGCTGATTCAAAATTCCCCTCAATACCCAAACAATCAGCACTATTGAAAAAATATTTCAATAAAATGCTTGTATTTATTGCATAATTCCTAGGAATTCTTATTTTTGCCCCTCCTAATACAATAGGAATCGGGGTGTAGCGTAGCCTGGTATCGCGCCACATTTGGGATGTGGAGGTCGTAGGTTCGAATCCTGCCACCCCGACAAAAAAAAGCTCAACATTAATGTTGGGCTTTTTTTGTGGGTGTATTTTTAGACCTTAATTCTAAAGCAACTCTAAACTATTAAAAATAAAGATGGCAAGGTGGTTTAAATTATTCAACAGATTTTAATTATTGGGATATCATCAATTTTTTAGTTGACAGCAAATTATTGTTTTGGTCGTAAATAGCTAAAAAATATAATCCTGCCTTCAAATCCAAATTAACAGGGATTTCTTGTTTTCCGCTTTGTAGGCGATAATTATTCATCCATACTTTTTGGCCTAAAGCATTTCTAATTTCAAATTTTGCATCTATATCTACATATAGATTTAAACCAACACTAAACTTACCTTCAGTAGGATTTGGGTAAAGAGAAGTTTGTTGATTATTAATTGTTGGATTATTAATTCCTACAGAAGCACTTTGACCTACGTATACATTTTTTGTAATGATACCTGCTGTAACAGTTACCAATGCATTCCTGAAAAGTCCAGTATTGTTAATTGTATTTATTACGTTAAAGCTGCCATTACCGCTTCCAGTAACAGTACTTATTCCGCACCAACTTTGGTTACTACTAACTGTCCAACTTCTATTACTACTTACTTGAACAGTATTTAAACTTGCACCAAATGAGGTATTAATTGAGTCTTTATCCAATGATAATATATCGGCAGTTGTAAAGCTATCTTGATTTATAGTAAGTATTTTAGTAATTAGACCTGCTGTAAAGGTTAGTAAAGCAGTTCGTGGAAGTCCTGTATTAGCTGCTACCGTTATATTAATACTATCATTTCCTATACCTGTAGTTTTACTATTAACCCACGATTGATTTGAAGTTACAACCCAACTTCTATTACTAGTTATAGCCACTTTTTTACTACTAGTTAATGAAGTATAAGACAAAGATTGTGGGTTAACTTGTAATGCATCAGCAGCGCCAACCTCTGATTTGAAATTATAAGGTAATGACCATTGAACCAATGAAAGGGTGGTGTCTGACAATAAATTAAAACCAGCGGCAACAGCCAGGTTTAAGTCAAAATTGTTTCTTGGAGCTCCATAACTATAGTCAAATACAAAGTCCATAGCTGGTTTTGATTCAATTGAACCAGTATCTATTGAAGTGGGTTTTCCGAAAGCTAAATTCCACCAGGTATTATTCATTACCGTATCATTTATTCCTTTTATATTGTTCCAAATATTTACCCCAGCAAAATTGTTATTGTTCAACAATGTTCCTTTTACATATTGTGCATTTTTGTTAGATACATTATTTAACCAAGGATAAAACTCAATGGTTTCGCCTAATTCACAAGTATCATTATTGTTACCATGACTATCTGGGTTATTATCATCGTCTATTGTTAAAGCAGTATTTGAAGAATAATTTAATGGTGCAATTGGAATTGATAAGCAACCTGTGCTAAATTGAGTTGCACTTTCTTCCACTACAAAATCTAAATATAAATTACTTCCTTTTGGAGTGGTAGGATTAATATATACTTCAAACTCATCGGCTGACCATACTTTACCATTATAAGCTATATTGTTTAATGCTGCAATACTATCTGTAATAGTTAAGTATTGACTATTGCTTCTTACTTTACAAAATCCATTTACAATAGACTGTCCATTTAATTTGCTATTTTTACTTTGAATTTTAAATCTAAAGTATTTACCTGCATCGGCATAATTTTTAGGATTATTTGAATTTGGGTTAATACTTAAAGGCAAATCATAATTATAATATTGGCTAAAACTAGCAACATTGCTTTGGTCTAGCATGGCTATGTTAGTGATGGGTACTTGAGTATTTATATTTGGAGTATTTAACACCTTAATGCTTTTAGTTACGCTACAATTATTGGAATCAGCGGCTATAACTTGATAAGTATCTTCCTTTAAACCTGTAGCTGTTTGTGTGGTTTGACTATTGGCATTTGGACCCCACAAATAATTATAAGGTGCAGTTCCATTTGTTACCAGTATTGTTGCAGTTCCAGTTCCATTTGCACTACAAATTGTATTTTTGGTAAATGATGTAGTAGCACTTAAATTAGTAACTATACCCGAAACAGCAATATTCTGAGAAACGGCATTGGGAGCAGAGCAAACAATATTACCTGAAGGAGTTCCTGTAGCAGTTGATGTTAACCTAACATATATTGTTCTATTATTTATAATACCTTCAACTGTTATTAATTTTAAACTATTTGTAAAGCCACTTAAATTTGAAGTTGAAATTTCGAAACCAAGTGGTGCTGTTATTAATAAACTATCTGTATTATTTATTACACATGAAACTATAAAACTTTGATTGCTTGAGACAAATCCTTGACAAGAAATAAAACCAGTCATATTACTTATTTTAGAAATTGAAGGCATACCATTAAAAACCCATGCCGCTCCTATTTGAAAATTATCTGAAAATCCACCAACAATAGCCGTTTTTCCATCGGCACTTAAACTTACTGAACCACCTTGTCTTGAAATATTAACACCACCAGTTCCCACTAATTTATTTCCTTTTTGAGTCCATGTTGTATCTGTTCTTGTAAATATCCAAGATGCACCTATATTACTATTATCCCCAGATCCACCAATAATGGCCGTATTACCATCTGCACTTAAACTTACTGAGATTCCTTGAGAGCCCCCAGAACTGGAAGTTCCCACTAATTTATTTCCTTGTTGAGTCCAAGTATTTCCTGTTCTGGTAAATATCCAAGAAGCACCCATATTACCTAAATTGTTAGTGTCATTAGGACCGCCTACAATGGCCGTATTGCCATCAGCACTTAAGCTCACTGCACTTCCTTGAAAAATAAAACCACCAGCACCACCAGTTCCCACTAACTTATTTCCTTGCTGTGTCCAAGTATTTCCTGTTCTGGTAAATATCCAAGAGGCACCTGTATAACCCATATTGCTACTATCGGAACGTCCACCAACAATGGCCGTTTTTCCATCAGCGCTTAAACTAACAGCGTATCCTTGATGAATATAACTACCAGCACCACCAGTTCCCACTAACTTATTTCCTTGTTGGGTCCAAGTATTACCCGTTCTGGTAAAGATCCAAGAGGCACCTGTATAACCCATATTGCTACTATCTCCATAACCACCAATAATTGCCGTATTGCCATCGGCACTTAAACTAACTGAGCTACCTTGATTTTGATTACCACCAACACCACCAGTTCCCACTAATTTATTTCCTTGTTGAGTCCAAGTATTACCTGTTCTTGTAAATATCCATGATGCCCCATTTCCACCAACAATGGCTGTGTTTCCATCGGCACTAATACATACTGAGGAACCTTGATTACCACCACCACCAGTTCCCACTAACTTATTACCTTGTTGAGTCCAAGTATTACCTGTTCTGGTAAATATCCAAGAAGCTCCTCTAAAATAATCATCAAAAGTTCCACCAATAATGGCCGTATTACCATCAGCACTTAAGCTAACGGATTTTCCTTGTAAAGGATTATTTGAATTGACCACCAAAAAACCCGATCCTACTAATTTATCTCCTTGTTGTGTATTTGGTGGAAAATAATTTATTTTATTAAAATTAATACTACTTGTTGCATTGCTGCTACTATTAGCAATATAAATTTTCCCAGTATTTGTTCCTGGCATAACCATTACTACTATGCTATCAATAGCTACTGAAACTTTTATTGCTGAAACCCCACCAATTTTAATTGTATCCAGGTAATTCAGGTTATTACCAGTTACTGTAATTAAAGTTCCAATGGAACCAGAAGTTGGGTTAAATGAACTAATTGTTGGTGCTGATATTCTTGTAATTATTGTTGTATATATTTTAATTGTTCCATTACGATCAATAACTTTTACCTCAATTACATTATTCCCAACATTTAATGATAAAGAACCAGATGTTGTCCCGCTATTTATTGAAATATATCCGCCACCATTCACCTGAATTTGCATTGTGGCATAAATATCAGCTGTTGTTGGTGTAACAGTAATACTTGTAGTTGAATTATTAACACTGGAAGTATAATCTAAAATAGCAGCATTAAATGCAGGATTTAATGCCGTGGAACTTATTATCATATTACTTAAATTGGCATTATAAGATATTCCAAATATCCAAGAAGCACCTCTATTACTGCTATCTGCAGTACCGCCAATAATTGCAGTATTTCCATCAGCACTTAAACTAACAGAAGTGGCCTGAAGTGAATTTCCTAAACCATTAGTTCCAGCTAATTTATTTCCTTGTTGTGTCCAAGAATTTCCTGTTCTGGTAAATATCCACGAAGTACCTCTATTGCTGCTATCTCCAGGACCACCTATAATAGCTATATTACCATCAGCACTTATACTTACAGAACGTCCTTGAATTGAATTACCAACAAAACCTGTCCCTACTAATTTATTACCTTGTTGAGTCCAAGTATTACCTATTCTTGTGAATATCCATGATGCACCTCTATTACTGCTATCTGCAGAGCCGCCAACAATTGCCGTATTACCATCAGCACTTAAACTAACTGAACGTCCTTGATTGGAATTACCAACACTTCCAGTTCCCACTAATTTATTTCCTTGCTGAGACCATGTGTTACCTGTTCTGTTGAATATCCAAGAAGCTCCCATTGAACTGTTATCTGCAGAACCACTAAAAATAGCTGTGTTTCCATCAGCACTTAAACCCACTGAAATACCTTGGTAAATAGTTGAACCTTGACTTCCTGTTCCAACTAATTTATTTCCTTGTTGAGTCCAATTATTACCTGTTCTTGTAAATATCCAAGAAGCACCTCTATTACTGCTATCTCCATAACCACCAATAATTGCCGTGTTTCCATCGGCACTCAAACTTACTGAACTACCTTGATAAATAGCCCCCCCAACAAAACCAGTTCCCACTAACTTATTTCCTTGTTGAATCCATGTTGTATCTGTTCTGGTGAATATCCAAAAAGCACCTCTCAAACTATTATCCCTAGGTCCACCAATAATTGCTGTGTTTCCATCAGCACTAATACTAACTGAACTTCCTTGTTGAGAATTACCAACACCACCAGTTCCCACTAATTTATTTCCTTGTTGAGTCCATATATTTCCATTCCTGGTGAATATCCACGCTGCACCTGTTAAGCTTAAATCTCCAGAGCCACCAATAATAGCAGTATTACCATCAGCACTAATACTTACAGAACATCCTTGAACAGAAGCACCAATAAAACCAGCTCCAACTAATTTATTTCCTTGTTGTGTATTTGGGGCAATACTATTTAATTTTAAAAAATTACTACTGCTTATTGCACTACCACTGATATTAGAAATAAATATGTTTCCAGTATTGGAACCTGGCATAACCATAGCTACTAAAGTTGTAGAAGTAGCAGAAATTTTTATGGCAGCCACACCACCAATTCTTACTGTATCTATATTGCCTAAGTTAGTTCCAGTTATGGTAACTAATGTTCCAATAGAACCAGAAGTTGGGCTAAATGAACTAATTGTTGGGCTTTGTGCAAATGAATTTATTGCGAATGTACAAATGGTAATTAGGGTACAAAGTATTTTTTTCATAGGTTTTATTTACTAAAAATCTAAAATTAAAGAAACTTTTTAAATAACACAAGGTTTTTAAATTTGAAATTCAGAACTCCTCTTAGTTTAATTTCTCCAATTATATTTTCATTTTTAAAAACAAAACTGCATACACACGCTAAACAATCTTATTCAAATAAAAATCAGCAAAATAAATTGAACAAATAATAATAATAATCCCCCTACCCCTTCATAAACCTATCCAATTGCGTTATTTGTTCTGGGTTCATTTCTTGGCGTAGAATGGTCTCATGCTCCAAGATAAAATTGTTTAATTGACCACGTTTCATTTCTAAGGTATTGATGAGTTTGCGACGTGCTTCATAA
>CANFHJ010000112.1 GCA_947446605.1 Bacteroidota bacterium
AACACGTGAGATAGCAGATGGAACTGCAGTTACACTTATTGGAGAAGTACTGTTAAAGATCAATTTGTCTGTCATGTTCGGAGTTACACGGTTAGGAGACCAGTTAGTTGAAACTCCAGCTACTGTACTAGTAGTACCAGTCCAAGTGTAGGTATCATAAGTAGGGTTACCAATAGTTACAGTATAATCTTCAGTTTCACCCCATGTATAAGTACCACAAGCAGGAGCAGAAGTACCTTCAACATAAACAATACGTAAACGTGTTGCACCTAAGTTAGCAGTCATAGGAACTAAGAAAGTACAAGGAATAACTTGGTTAGCAGTACCTGTAGCGTAAGCAGAAGTAAAGCAAGTTTCACCTGCATCAAAAGTTCCGTTTTGGTTGTAGTCAATATAAACACCAACTACCTCACCATAGAAACCACCGCAAGTACCTAATGTTACATTCACTGTAGCATAGTCGCCACGTTTAACTGAAGGACCAGCAATACCGCTGTAGTTACCATACAATTGTACAGATGAACCAGCACCAGGTGCCAATGTAGTACAACCTGAAGCATTACTAAAGCTACCTACTGATACGTTGATAATTTCCTCATCACCAGTAGAAGTTGCAGCAGAAATACAATAAGGAGCACGGATACCGCGGCTACCTGCAGGAGCTGTAACAGTTGGCGTTTGAGAAACGCTTGCAACAGTAATAGCAGATACAGTAGCATCTACCGAGTCGCCAATGATTGCACCAGCAGGGATATCATAAGTTAACCAGAAGTAGTTGTTACCATTACCCAATGATTGGTTACCAGTGAAAGAGAAGGTACCATTAGGGCTAGTTACAGCAGAACCTACTTGAACTGGAGAAGTATAAGTTGCGCTAGAACCAGTATACCATAATTTAGCATTGCTAATATTGGTAGTTGGAGTAGCAGAACCAGTAGTACTAAAGTCGAATGAAGTAGCTGCAATTGGCGCACCTGTTGCACTTGTTACAACTACAACTCTCATCATTTGGTTGTTGGTAGAACCAGTTTCTACTTTAGTTAAATCTAATTGAGCAGAAGTAGAACTTACATAGGTCATTGGAACAGAAACTATCACATTACCTGTAGGGTTATTGCTTGAAGGTGTTCTGTAAGTACCAAATACCAAGAACGAATCAACTTTAGCATCTAAGGTAGCAGCGTTTAATGCAGAGTAAGAAACATCATAAGCCAACCAATAGTTATTGGTATCATTTACTGCAGTATCATTTATATAGAATGTAAACTGACCACTTGGAGAGTATACAGTACCTAACAAGTTAGTTGTAGCAAATGTAGCACCAGTTGTTTTGTACAATTTAGCTGAAACAATATTACTTACAACTGAAGTACCAGTAGTACTAAAAGTAGCTTGTGTAACAAAACCTGGGCTACATGGTGAAGCACTTACTTTAACAGGAACACGTAAAATTGGAACATCAGTTGTACCTGCCAATACGCTACCAGTTTGTTGAACAGCCAATGAACTTGTATAAGTTGCAGGACCGTTTACGATATTGATATTGTAATCTTCAGTTTCACCCCATCCGTAAGTACCACAAGCTGGTGCTGCAGTACCTTCCACATATACAATACGCATACGGGTAATACCAGGCGTTGCAGTACAAGGGATAGTAATGTTACCAATTACTTGCGCACCAGTAGCACCAGTTGCATAAGTAGAAGTAAATGCATTTTCACCTGTACCAGTGAACAAACCATCTTGGTTAAAGTCAATATACACTGCAATAACTTCACCATAGAAACCACCACAAGTACCTTTGGTAATTGTAATTGGAGTTGCAATTCCAGAAGGAATGTTTGGCGCAGCTACCGAAGTAGTATAATTAGCGTAGAACTGATTCACTGATCCAGGACCAGGAGCAACAGTTGTACAACCAGAAGTATTGTTTAATGAACCAAATTGTACACCAAAGATGTCTTCATCACCACTTAAAGTTGCAGTAGAAGCACAATATTGCGCACGGATTTTACGATTACCTGCAGGTGCAGTAACGGTAGGAGTTTGGCCAGTACCACCAATAGTAATTGAGGTAACTTCCGCATCAACTGAATCTAATAATACAGCACCAGCTTTCAAGTCATACGTTAACCAGAAATAGTTGGTATCATTTGCCAAACCTTGCGAACCACTAATAGAATAAGGCAACCAAGAACCTGTAGTAGGTGTTGCAGTTGTATAAGTAGTACCAAACTGAGTAGTAGTAGCAAATGTAGAACTGCTGCCAGTATAGTAGATTTTAGCATTTGCAATATTCAATGCATCATTACCACCATAGTTGGTAGACAAAGCAAATTGAGAAACAGTAATTGGTGAACCAATAGAGCTACCAATAACCATTATTTTCAACATCTTATTATTTACTGAACTAGGCTCAACATTAGACAAATCAGGATGTGAAGCAGTTGAAGAAATATAAGTCATAGGAACCGAAATAATGCGGTTACCTGTAGGATTAGAAACAACTGGTCTATTGTAGGTACCAAAAGTAATTACAGAGTCAAATCTGGCATCAACTACGTGTGCATTTAATGCAGAGTAGGAGATATCATAAGCCAACCAATAGTTGTTGGTATCATTAACAGCTGTATCGTTTACATAGAAAGTGAAATTACCATTTGGCGAGTAAACAGTTCCTAATAAATTAGAAATACCAAAAGTAGCACCACTTGTTTTGTACAATTTAGCAGTAACAATATCTACACCTGGAGCAGTAGAACCGGCAGTATTGAACTCAAACTGTGTAATTAAACCAGGATTACATGGAGAGGCAGTTACTTTAACAGGTACTCTTAATACTGGAACATCAGTGGCACCTGCAGAAGTACTTCCTGTAATTTGCATAGCAGTTGTGCTAACAAAAGTAGCAGGACCATTTACGATATTGATATTGTAATCTTCAGTTTCACCCCAAGTGTATGTACCACATGAAGCAGGTTGTGAAGACTCTGCATAAGCAACACGCATTCTAGTAATACCTTGCATAGCATTACAAGGAACAGTGATTGTACCTGTTTTCAAGATACCTGCAGTAGATCCAGTAAATACGCCTGAAGCATAAACTTGCTCGCCTGTTCCAGTAAACAAACCATCTTGGTTATAATCTATCCAGATTACTAAGTAAGAAGAATAGTTACCACCGCAAGAGCTAGTTAATACAGAGAAAGGAGTAGCAATACCTGCAGGAATGGATGGAGCGGCAACACTGGTAGTATAATTAGAGTACAAGTTCAATGAAGAACCAGGTCCAGTAGCAGTGGTAGTACAAGATGAAGTTTGATTTAATGAACCAAATGTTACATTCCAAATTTCCTCATCTGCTGGAGAAGTTGCAGCTGATGCACAATAATCATTTCTAATTTTACGCATACCTGCAGGAGCAGTTACGGTAGGCGTTTGTGTAACATTATTTACTAAGATAGAAGTAAGCTCTGCATCAATTGAATCACCAACAACCGCAGTTGCTTTGGTATCATAAGTTAACCAGAAGTTATTGGTATCATTTGTCAATTGTTGACTACCAGTGATTACATAAGGTAACCATGCAGCAGTTGTTAAACCTGTTGGCGTATAAGTACCAAATAAAGTAGTAGCTGCAAAAGTTGAACTGTTACCAGTATAATACAATTTAGCATTTACAATGTTTGAGGTATCAATACCACCACCAGTTGTATTTAAACTAAATGAGGTAACCGCAATTGGTGAACCAATTGAAGACGTTTTTACAATAATACGCAACATTTGATTGTTTGTACTAGCTGGAGTTGCATATTGCGTAGTTGGATGACTAACTACAGATGTAATATAAGTCATTGGAGCAGTTACCACTAAATTACCTGTAGGGTTATTGTTAGTTGGGATTTTGTAAGCACCCAAAGTTTGGATACTGTCTATACGGGCATCTAAGAAGTTACCATTTGCAGCAGAACCAGAAACATCATAAGCCAACCAGTAATTTACGGTATCACCTACATTTCTGTTTACAGTATCTGTAGCAGTAAAGGTAAACTGACCAGATGGAGAATAAACTGTACCAATTAATTTGCTTGTATTAAAACCACTTGAAATTCCTGTGCTGTATAATTTAGCTGCAGTAATATTAGAGGCAGTGGTTGTGCCAATTGTATTGAATTTAAATGTGGTGTTTAAGCCATTACCACAACCAGTGTAAGCAACAGGAATTCTCAATACAGGGAAGTCTGCAGCACCTGGAGCAACTGCACCAGTCATTTGCACTGCACTTGAAGAAACATAAGACAATGGTGTAGTGTTTTCGTAAGCACCAATTTTTGGTGGAACGTTACGCACTGCATTGTTAATGTCTGTAGAAACTATGCTCGACATATCAACCCCTGTAAAACAAGTTCCAACTTGTAAGTTGGTATTGCTAATAAATTTAGGATCTACATAGTAAGAAGAGTCTCCACCCGCTGCAGGGGTATTAAAATTAGCAGAACTATACTGTGAAGTTCTGAAAATAGCATTGCCATTTGCAGGACACCAGTAAACATTGTAATTTATTGAGTTTAAAGCTGTTGGAGCAGAATATAAATAAGCAGCAGTTTGGGTACCTGTTGTAGCAGTATTTGCAAAAATATTGTTCTTCACAATTGCATTACTTGGGAAATAAGCAACCAACGGCGCATAAGAAGCTGCTGTTTGTGCAAAATCTTGGGCCAAGGTATTATGTAAGAATCTGCAATAAGATGAGCTACTTGCGTATAAATACATAGAATAATGGTAACCATAAGTGGTTCTACCTGCAACGTTATTAAAGATATCAACTGGCGCAGTACCTGTTAACATATAGGTATAGAAACCACAATAAGCAGCTCCGTCTATTCTGTTACCAATTAACCTAGTAGGCGTAGTTGAGGTATTATAGCAATAGTAGAAATACATACCATAACCAACTGTTGTACCTGGAGCGTAAATTATTGTATTATTTAAAACATCTACCGCATTGTAGATATAATACATATAAATACCATAATAATAAGGTGTATTTACAGTATTTCCTCTCACTTTAAAGTTTCTATTGAAAGAAGCATTACCAATAGTATTACCATAAACTCCAATACCATAGTAACCATTATTAACAACATTACTATCAACGGTTATTGAGTCCATGTTATGGTTGGTTAATCCAAAACCACCAGCACTTGCAGTAATAGCAATACCATAAGAAGTTGAGGTATTATTAGGCAAGTTTACAATACATTTTGAAATAGAGCAACCAGTACCACTATTATTGGTAGCATTTCCAACAACAGCAATACCTGCTGCACTTGCTGCAGTATTGTTAACCGTTAAATTACGGATATTAATATAGCTTGCGCCATTTACTAAGAAAGTGGCTTGCGAGGCAACAGATGAAGTTATTATGCGCGTTGCAGCAGTATCACCATCCCAAGTAATGGTATTGGTTGCAGATGCACCAGCAATTGGAGCATTAATTACAACTTGACCAGTATAAGTACCTGGTAATACTTTAAAAGTTACAGGACCAGCCAAACCATTTGACAAATCTGCCGCAGCAGCAACAGGGTTAGGATAGTTACCACCCGCACCAACGGTATATAAACCGCTCAAAGGTGATTTGTATGTTACAGAAATAGTATCATTGGTTTTATCTGCATCTGGATTAGAATTAGGTAAGTAAGTATATACTTTAATAGCATTGCTTGAACCTAAGTTAATTTGATTGGCACCCGTAAATAAAATACTTACAGTATCACATGGCGCCAAAGTTCCAGAATAGGTTTGAACCACAGGGGTACCACCATTATTGGTATAGGCAATAGACATTGAACTAACAGTGTTTGAGCCAACGTTTTTAACCAATACTCTTAAATCTGAATAACCCAATGAAATAGGCATTGCAGGGTTTAATAGAGAAACAGCTTTAAGGTTGTCATTCACACCTACAAATTCGTCTGCACCAATTAAAGGATAAGTTGCTCTGGTTTGGCCATCCATGTCTGTTGGCACGTAGAAACTACCAATAGGCGAACCTTTAGGGTTACAACCATCTGCTAAGTGACCATCAAAACCGGTACTGGCAAAACTTGGTAACAAGTTATATGAAGAGTCACCACCAATGGTAGCACCCAAATAAGTTGAAGTTGTATAAGCACCACCTCTATAAACCAAGTTTGGCGCACTGGCACCAGACATATAATAGTTATTGTTATTTACAGCTTGTCCACCTGTTGGATTTGTAGGGTTGGTACTGAAATAAGCAGCATAATAACCAGAAGAAGTAGTATTGTAGAT
>CANFHJ010000113.1 GCA_947446605.1 Bacteroidota bacterium
AATAATTGTAATTCATCACCCACACAAATAGTCCTATTTAGCGCGTAAAAATTAGCCACTGGATTATTGGGTGTACCTGTAACTTTTACGTTGTCAATAAACATATTGTTTCCATTATTAGATTTCTGTTCGAACCTAATTCTGATATTATTGTTGCCAACGTAAGGAGTCAAATTAACAGAAAAACAATTTGGCCCTACACCACCGCTACACCAATCTCCGGCTTTACTTGGAATAAACCTGTTTGAAGATAAATACGTATTGTCTGGTGCAGTTGCAAAGCTTCCATTGTCATTTTCACCAAAGCCTGCAATTCTCACATAAGAGGTTCCACAATTGGTACTGATATAAATAATTAATGAATCTGTTTTGGTTGAATCAAAACGGGTATAGGCATGTTGGAATTCTAATAAGGCATTTTGATAACCTTTTAAATCCAAAATAGGTGTTACAATTCTATCTAGGAAAGCCGTTTTAGGGAAATCATAATTATTAATACCATAGGCCGTATTACCAGGAGTATTGCCCGCAATGGTCCAAAGATGCCAAGTGGTATCATTGTTTGGATTTTCTACCAACCATAAATTTTTGGTAGCGGAAGAGCTTTCAAAGGTTTCATTAAATGGCAATGGCAATCCACCAACCGTTATATAATCATCTTTGTAAATTGAATCGTAACCGGTTGCTGAACTTATGCGCAAAGCAACAGGATAAACGCCAGGAATATTATACGTAACTGTTGGATTTAATGTAGTACTTGTTGGTGTTGTTGAACCAGGGAAATACCACATTCTGCTGGTAGCAGCGGTAGATTGATCTGTAAACACAACTGTTTTTCCGCTACACATTAACCTATTGGCAGCCGTAAAGGCTGCAGTTGGTTTTGGTGAAATACCTGTAACAATTAAAGCATAAGGTTGCGAACCGCCTACCAAAGAGGTTTTGCCTGTTACTGTAATGGTATAAGTACCTGCCGTTGGTGTTGCCACATAAACTTGTTCTACATTGTCTATGCTATTATCACCTGTGGTAGCAGCTAAACTTGGCGCTGTTCTGTTTAATACATAAGGATAAAACAAAACATTGTCTGCATTTCTTTTAACCCTTACATCCAAATCATTTACCAACATTTTGGTAGAAGGATTGAGTGATGGATTTGGGGAGGTGCCAGCTTTATCTGTCCAACAAATGGTGGCTCTAATTGGGCTGGTACCATCCGAGAAAAAGGTATAGCTATATGTTGCTAAACTTGAAAGTGAATTTTGTTGAATAACACTTTTTACGGTGTCTGAAATGGTGCTAACTGCTTTACCTGTGTTCATTAAACCCCAACCATAAGTATAATCAGGACCAATATTTGCACCAGCTTCATCAGCTGTATGTATAATTAAGCCCTTCAAAGTAGAAGAACGCATGAAAGCGCCTTTCAAATTATTGTAATGTTGTTGGATCAACAAAGCAGAACCACTGGCATTTGGCGTAGCCATAGAAGTACCATTGAATGTTGAATAAGAATTATCGGCAGTAGAAATGGAAGAATAAACTGATACACCATTAGCTACTACATCTGGCTTAATACGACCATCATCTGTTGGCCCCCAACCACTAAAACTACTCATTACTACATCGCTGGATTTTGTCCAACCTGTAAGAATTTTATTTACAGCACCTACGGTTAAAACATTTTTTCCATTGGCCGAACCACCGCTGATACATCCGTAAGGACCAATAGCTGCAGGCGGATTAGCAGAATTACCTAATACCCAATTGCCATTTATATCACGGATATAAAAAGTTGCAGGAATGGTACCTGGCTCACCTCTATCGTTACCTGCGGCAACAAATGCCAAATAATTAGGATAGTTTACTGCTATTTGGTCCCACTGTGCGCTAATGCCATCATAGAAACCGTATTTATAATCTTCAACAGTGCTAATACTTGGATCGCCCCAAAACTCCCAACGGGCTAAATCTGTATTGTATTGCCAACCCGAAATTTGCGCATAAGAATGGTTCGAAACCAACATGCCTGCAGCAGCGGCAGAAGACATCTCACTTGCATCATTGGTCCAATCCGAACATTTAATTGGTGCCTGGTAACTCATACCTTTGGCATTGGCAACAAATCCGCCTGCAATCATGGTACCGGCAACGTGGGTTGCATGGTCACTGAGGGTTGAAGCGCCATCAATTTGAGTGGCTCTACCTTGGAATTCTTGGTGTGTAGTGCGCACAGCACCGCCATCCCAAACACCCAAACGATTGGTCATACCCGAACCCGTTAAACTCAACCCCAAAGAACCTGCTGGCCAAACTTTATTGGTTGAAATGGTTTTTGCAGCATCTACATTATTGGTAGTTTGCACATAGATGGGCATTCCTGTTGGAGAAATACTTACCAATTCGCGTACCACACCATTTTTTAAAACCACTCTTGATGGGTAATTTAAAGTGGCTGCTTTATCTGCCAAAATCTTTTGCTGAACAGCAAAATTATCTTTGAAAATAAGTTCAAGTTCAGCAGGATTTTTTGCTTTCAATGGATCGCGCACTACTTGTGCAGTTAAGCTAGTTGAAAGAAGGAAAAGGGAAATAAAAAAGTAATTTATTCTATTCATATTAATTAGTTTTCAAATTTTTAGAATGTGCTATAAGTCCAGCTAAATTAGCACTTACAGTCACTTTTTGTTTTTCGTTATATAGATCTCCTACAAAAATTAGTTCGTAGGCGCCATTAGCTATACAATTTATTTGCAGAGAGCCTTTAGAACGAGAATTAGATTGGTATGTTTTATTTAATTGGTTATCTATTAATACCACTTTAAATTGTTCTTGCGTTAATTTTTGTTTGCATTTAAAGGCCTTAACAGAAATAGCATTGATTTCAAAAACATATCCATTTTCAGAAGCTATTGCCGCACTAAATTTTCCATTTACTATTTCAAAAGAACTCGCTTGATTTAATTCAAATACCCTAATAGCGGCTGCATTTCTAACTTTAAGCACCACTTTCTCTTTTTGCGCAAAAAGTAAATTGGCAAACAAAATAAAAGCACATAAAAAAAGGTTTCGGATCGCCATAAATAATTAAGAAAAAATGGTAATACGGCCAAATTTAGCAGAAATAGTATAAATCGCAATTTTATAATTTGGATTTGAGGCCTTACTTTGCACGAAATTAAGCCCCAAAATGAAGCATATTCCAAATACAATTACGGCTGCAAACCTCTTTATGGGCTGTTTGTCTATAGTAGCAACTTTTGACGGAAACCTTACCGAAGCCTCCTATTTTATTCTAATTGCCGCACTTTTTGATTTTCTTGACGGATTTGCAGCCCGTTTATTAAAAGTACAAAGTGAAATTGGAAAGCAATTGGATTCCTTGGCAGACATGGTAAGTTTTGGACTCGCTCCTGGATTTATTTTTTACAGCATTTCGCAAGATAATTTGGTTTTTGAATACAGTTTTTTACAAAATGTGCCTACCATGCTCTTATGCAGCTATCTTCCTTTCTTAATCATGATTTTTTCGGGCATTCGTTTGGCAAAATTTAATATTGATACCCGCCAAACAGATAGTTTTATTGGCCTACCCACACCTGCCAACGCCATATTTATTTGCTCCATTGCCATGGTTTTGGAAAACGGACCATTTTTCGCACAAGAAATTTTTACCTCAGTTGGGTTTTTAATACTTTATCCTATCCTTATTTCATACCTCCTAATTGCCGAAATACCCCTGTTTGCGCTAAAGTTCAAAACCTTTACATTCAAAGGAAATGAAATTAGATACAGCTTCATAATTGCTAGCGTGTTACTTATTTTTGCATTTCACTACTTTGGAATTGGATTGAGTATAATTCTTTACGTACTTTTGTCGCTCTTCAACCATTTGAAAAAATAATATGAAATTTAAAGCCGAAATAGATGTAATGCCACATGCAGCACTTTTAGACCCTCAAGGTAAAGCTGTTAGCGGTGCAATGGTAAATATTGGACTTGCTGCCATTCAAAATGTAAGAATAGGCAAACACATTAGCTTAGAAGTTGATGCCAATGATGAGGCAAGTGCAAAAGAAATGGTAGATACTGCTTGTAAAAAATTATTGGCCAACCTCATTATGGAATCTTATTCCTTTGAGGTAAAAGCCCTTTAACTTGGACCCCATGCGCAAGTTTTTTCTACTTGCCTATTTTTCCCTAACACTTACCTTGTGCAACTCCAACGCGCAAGATATCACCTATGCGCGTTCGTGTATCAAAACACTTTGTAGTGATGATTTCTTTGGAAGAGGTTATGTAAACAATGGTGATAAAATTGCCGCACAGTTTATCAAAGAAGAATTTGCTGCCCAAAAGTTAATCCCCTTAGCTGAGAATTATTTTCAATCCTTAGGATTTCCTGTAGTGTATTATCCAGATAGGGTAAATATAGAATTAGACGGACAAACGGTTTTTGCAGGTCATGATTTTATTATGAACCCCGGATGCCCCAGCATTAATGGAACTTTTAAAGTTTTGGTGCTCGATTCGAGCCTTTTAGATAACAATGTCGAATTTGAAAGAATTAGTCGCCTCAATCTCAAAAATTATTTCTTAGTAGTAGATGATATCAAAGGGAAAAACCTATTACATCCGCAACGTGCCAAATCTATTTTAGCCAATGAATGGCATGCAAAAGGACTCATTTATAAAAACAATGCAAGCCTGGTATGGAGCCCTGCAATGGAGTTTGCCCCGTTTCCAATCCTCTATTTTAAAAAGGGTGTATTTCCAGCATTGGTTTTAAAAATGGAAATTAAGATTGATGCCGCCCATAAAATACATGGCACCCAAAATGTGGTAGGAATGATAAAAGGTAAAATTCAACCAGATTCATTTATTGTATTTACAGCACATTATGATCATTTAGGAATGATGGGGAAAGAAACCATTTTCCCTGGCGCAAATGACAATGCAAGCGGTGTTGCAATAATGCTCGACTTGGCAAAACATTATTCCAAAAATCCTCCTGCCTATTCAATTGTATTTATTGCTTTTGCTGCAGAAGAAATTGGCTTAATTGGCTCCTATTATTTTACACAAAATCCCCTAATAGATTTAAAGAAAATAAGTTTGCTCATCAATATGGATTTGATGTCAACTGGCGATGAAGGACTCACAGCAGTGAATGCTACCGAGTACCCAGAATGGTTCAATAATTTAAAAATGTGTAATAGCATTGGGCACTATTTGCCAGATATTGCAGCTAGAGGAAAGGCGCAAAACAGCGATCATTATTATTTTACAGAAGCAGGTGTTCCCTCTTTCTTTTTTTATTTAAGAGGTAATTACCATCATTACCATGACGTTGACGATACTTATGAAGAACTTACGCTAAGTAAGTATGCAGAAACATTTCAATTGTTGGTTGATTTTGCTAATATGCGAATGGGCAGGTAAAATAGTAAAATAACAATTCTTAAAGCCTAGTTTTAATCCTTGTTTCTTATTCAAATTTTCACCAAATTGGCATCAATAAATAAAAATTATGCCCATTGTAAATTCATTGGTTAGTTGGTACCTCAAAAGGCGATTACCCGCATTTGAGGAAATCTTGCACAATCCCATGCAAGTGCAGCACGACCAATTAATGAAATTACTTAGAACTGCTCAAATTACAGAGTTTGGCAGACATTACGATTTCAAAAGCATCCATAGTTTAGAAACATTTAAACAAAGGGTTCCTGTTACCAATTACGACGATTTTAAACATTACATAGAGCGCATGATGCTTGGCGAACAAAATATACTTTGGCCAAGTGAGGTGCGTTGGTTTGCTAAATCATCTGGAACCACCAGTGCTAAAAGTAAATTCATTCCTGTTACTTATGAAAGCATGGAAGAGTGCCATTACCAAGGAGGCAAAGATGTGCTCATGAGTTATTTGTTGCAAAAACCAGAATCGGAAATATTTAATGGTAAAGGTTTGGTGATGGGCGGAAGTCACCAAATAAACAATGCTACTAACGAAAGTTTTTATGGCGATTTAAGTGCAGTAATGATGCAAAATATGCCTATGTGGGCGCAATATTTAAGAACACCAGATTTAAGTATTGCCATTATGGATAATTGGGACGAAAAAATTGAGAAAATGGCCAAGGCCACCTTAGCAGAAAACGTAACCAATATTTCTGGTGTGCCTACCTGGACAATTGTTTTAATTGAGCGCTTATTTGAAATGAGTGGCAAAGACAACCTAACTGATATTTGGCCGAACCTAGAGCTTTATTTGCATGGCGGAGTAAGCTTTACGCCCTACAGAGAACGATT
>CANFHJ010000114.1 GCA_947446605.1 Bacteroidota bacterium
TTATGCCAATTTAAGTTTTTTAACGAGCCAAAAGTACAAAGGAGGAATTACTTTTCTTAGTGTTATCAATACTATTTCGCCTTGTACAATATAAATTTTCCTTCTGTTTTTTTGAATTCCTTTAACAATTTTGCCAACACAAACTTCCACTGGAATTCCTTTCAATTGACCTTGGTCCATTACTTGATGTGCGCTGCCATCAGCCTTTAGTGCAGATAAGGAAATATTGGTTTTTATTCTACCTGGAGAAACTGTTGTAAAATGAATATTGGTCCTTTTATTTTCAAGTGCCCACGACTCAAAAAAACCTTCCAAGGCATGTTTAGAAGCAGAATAGGCGCTACGTTGCGGAAAACCAAAGGTTCCTACTACCGAACTTAATAATACAATATTTGCATGGGTAGAATTACAAAGTAAGGGCCACAAGTTTTTTGTAAGGCTTACTTGACCAAAGAAATTAACCTCCATTATTCTTCTATCAACGGCCAAACTCGTTTCTTCGGCTTGACTTCTTTGACTAATTCCCGCGTTATTTATTAAAATATCAATATGGCCAAGTTCTTGTTTTAGGCTTTGTGAAAATGTTTGAATTGAATTTTCATCTGAAACATCTAAAAACAAACCCTTACAGCTTGCACCCTTTTGATTACAATCATTGATAGTTTGGGTTAATTCCTCTAAACGACGAGCGGCCAAAATTAATTGGGCACCTCTAGCAGCCATTTGCAAAGCCAATTCCCTTCCAATTCCTGAGGAAGCTCCGGTTATTACAATTACTTTATTTGAAAAATAGCTATTCATAATTTGGTTCAAACCGCGGCAAAATACATTTTTAGCATTAAATTATTACTGAGGAAAGCACAGAAAATCATTTTGATTTCAATTAAAACAAATGCAATTGGTCTTCTAATAAGCGAAAACTCATGCGGTGGTATTTACAAGGGCCAAATTCTTTAATGGCCAATCGGTGTGCTTTGGTGGGATAACCTTGGTTCTTTTTCCAATTGTACATAGGAAATTCATCATGAATCTGGGCCATATATTCATCTCTGTAGGTTTTGGCTAAAATAGATGCAGCTGCTATGGCCTGAAACCTGGCATCCCCTTTTATTTCACATTTATGTGGAATATTAGAATAAGGAAGAAACCTATTTCCATCAATTAATAGTAAGCCCGGTTTGGTTTTCATTTGATCTATGGCACGGTGCATGGCCATAAAAGAAGATTTTAAAATATTGTATTTATCAATTTCATTGTTGTCAAGTGAAGCAATAGCAAAACCCAAAGCCTTGTCTTCAATTTCTTTTCTTAAATTGGTTCGAACCTTTTCGCTTAATGCCTTTGAATCATCCAACCCTTTTATAATTTTCTTTGGATTTAAAATTACCGCAGCTGCAAAAACTGGACCAGCCAGAGGTCCCCTACCCGCTTCATCACAGCCTGCTTCGAGGACAATCTTTTGTGAAAATTTGATTAAGGCCATGCTAATTTTAAACTCCTGATTTCAAAAATGTTCTAAGTAATTTTCAAACAATGATACAAAGTTTATACGAATCAATAAATTTACAACGTTAAAGTAGCGCAAATACTGATGAAAAAAACATTCATTTCCAATTTTATCCTTTTGATGTCGGTCAACTTGTTGATTAAGCCCTTTTGGATACTTGGAATTGACAGAGGAGTGCAGAATGCTGTAGGCTATGAGCAATATGGCATTTACACCAACTTGTTTGCCTTTTCAATGCTTTTCATTACCCTTTTAGATTTAGGCATTAACAATTATACGTCTTCCAATGTGGCTAAAAATCCTGGCATGTTGCAGGAAGAATTTGCCGCACTCACCACCTTTAAATTAAGTTCGAGCTTCATATATTTAGCTTTAACCCTTGGAATAGGAAGTTTAATTGGGTATCCCCTGGACCGCCTAAAACTCCTTTGGATACTAGGTTTGAACCAAATCCTCTCCTATTTTTACACCTATTTTAGGAGTATTGTTGGAGGCTTACAAAAATTTAGAACAGATGCTTTGTTAAGTGTGGTAGACCGAACCCTAATGATTCTCTTGTGTGGGATGATGTTATGGTTTGGCTTTTTTGAAATTAGTATACAAGCATTTATTATAGCTCAAACCTTTGCCTACAGCGTGGCTGTATTGATTTCTTTTAGTGTAATTAAACCACATTTGAGCCATTTGAGTTGGAAAATAGATTTGGGTTTATTTAAAAGAGTGGTTAAACAAATGTTGCCCTATGCACTACTCTCCTTGTTAATGACTTTTTATACCCGCATAGACGTAGTGCTTATCAGACAATTGATACCCGATGGAGATTTTCAAAATGGCATTTATGCTTCGGCCTATCGTTTATTAGAAGCAGCCAATATGATGGCGGCTTTGGTGGCCATGTTATTGCTTCCAATGTTTTCTAAAATGATTGCAAGTAAAGAAAATTTAAATCCTTTGGTTCAATTTAGCACAGGATTGATGCTTTTACCAGCCTTTTCATTTTGTTTAATTGCCTATTGCTATCAAACGCCTATTATCCATTTATTAAACCACCAAAGCACCGATTATGCCGCTGGTGTATTTGGATTGGTAATTTTGTGTTTTTTCCCTTTGGCCACCATGTATATTTATGGCACCTTACTTACGGCCAATGGTAATTTTAAAGTCCTCAATGCCTTGGCTGGCATAGCTTTAGGACTAAACTTATTACTCAACCTCACCTTAATTCCGAACTTAAAGGCTATGGGTGCGGCCATTGCGGCTATAAGCACACAAGGATTTATAGGTATCACCAATTTTGTTTTAGCCATTATTCTATTGAAGTTGAGTTTTGAAAAGAAATTTATAGCTAGATTTATTATTTCTATAGTAGTTATTGTGCTATTGATGTGGCTTTCAAAAAGCTTGGACTTGGTTTGGTGGCAATCGGCAATGCTTATTGGGCTAGGGACTATGGCCTGTATGGTGGGTTTGAAAATTCTAGATTTAGAACAAGGATTATTATTACTAAAAAGTAAGCAAGGGGAAAAGAGCAATTAATGCGCTAATTTTTATATTTTTGTGGAACTACAGTTATGAACAAGAAAAAGAAACAGTATTACTTTGAATTGATTGATGTTTTTCATTTCATCGTTAAATGGAGAAAAAAACTCATCGTCATTTGCGGAATTTCGGCCATACTTGCCGCAATTATTTCTAGCCCTTTGGTAATAAAACCTAAGTTTTTATCTACGGCAGTATTTTATCCTTCAACCAATAATTCTATTTCTTCTGCATTATTAACAGATAGCAGGGTTAAACAAAAAGATCCATTGGAATTTGGTGAGCAAGTTGCAGCACAACAATATGTTCAAATATTAGAATCGGATTATTTAAGAGGTAAAGTAATTACACAATTTCAGTTGGCAGACCACTACGGCATAGCCTCAGACGATAGCGAGCGCAATTATAAATTGGGTAAGAAATACAATAAAAATATCAGCGTAAGGAAAACACCTTATGCTTCTATAGAAATTAATGTATTGGATGAGGATCCACAGGTAGCAGCAAATGTAGCCAATGGTATTGTAATGATTTTAGACAGTGTGAAAACTGAAGTTCAAAGAAGATTGGCCCTACAAGCCTTAAACATCATTGAAACTGAATACAAGCGCAAAGAGGAAGAAATTAATTCTATTAAAACCCGCATGCAGGAATTAGGTGCTAAGGGTGTTTACAATGTGGAAGAGCAATCCAAAGCCATTACTGAATTAATAGGCAAAAATGGGATGAATGAAAACATTCGCCAACAACAAAACAACCTTGCCATGTACGGTGCAGAATCACAATCTTTATACAATACCTTGGAACTACAGGTTGAACAAATGAATGAATTGAAAAAGAAATTGGATCAATCTAAAATTGACGTAGGTGGCAATTTAAGTAATGTATTTATTCTTCAAAATGCTTCTCCAGCAGAACGTAAAACCTATCCTATTCGTTCTTTAATAGTGCTTGGAGCTATATTGGGTTCTTTTGTTTTAGCGTGTATTGTACTTCTTTTTGTTGAGAAGTTTAAAAACGAAAACGACAACTTAATTTCCTAATTCATTGAATCTCGAAGCGAAAAAAAAGTGGCTGATTGGTTCGGGCATCACCTTTATGGTGCTCAATACAATAAGCATTGCTTTTGAGTTTTATTGGACCCCAGCCCTACCGGCTCTTGCAATTTTATCTTTATTGGCATTATTGAGGCTCGACATCTTATTAATTATTTTAGTTGGCTTGGTGCCGCTCTCCATTAATTACGAGGATGTGGTTTTAGGAATGGGTTTATCAATTCCAGATGAACCACTCATTATAGGAATTTTCCTCTTGGTAATTTATAAATTTATTATTGATGGCGAATATGATTTTAGGGTATTTAAACACCCAATAACCATTGTTATTCTTATTAACCTTTCTTGGATTCTACTTACTAGTTTTACCAGCATGGAAAAAATTGTAAGCTTTAAATTCTTCCTTTCGCGTTCTTGGTTTATTACCGTTTTCTACTTTTTAGCGGTAGTCCTTTTTAGAAAATTCGAATATATCCGCTATTATTTGTGGGCCTATATTATTCCATTGGGAGCAGTAATTATTATTACCCTCATCAAACACAGTGAAGATAATTTCTCTCAGGTTACCTCTTTTGAGATAATGGCACCGTTTTATATTGCACATGGAATTTATGCTGCTGCAATTGCCTTTTTCATACCAATATTGTTGTTGTGGATTTTATTTGGCTTCAAATTGAAATTTAATTTTACCACGGTATTACTCAGTATATTTTTCTTGCTATTGCTTACAGGGGGCTTAATTTTAAGTTATACGAGGGCTGGATGGATTAGCTTAGCTGCTGCAACTTTATTTGGTGCTGCCATGGTATTTAGGTTAAGACTTTGGCACATGTTAACAGTATTAGGATTTGTGGTTGCGTTGGTAATGGTAAATTTTGATGATATTTTCTACCAACTCTACCAAAACAAACAAAACTCTGCCGAAGGTTTTGAAAAACATTTAGAATCTGTTTCCAATGTGCGTAATGACGTTTCGAACCTAGAGCGCGTTAATCGTTGGGCGGCTGCCATAAATATGGTAAAGGAGAAACCTTTGTTTGGGTTCGGACCAGGCGCATATTCTTTTACCTATGCCCCCTACCAAGATCCAGAATTTAAAACCCCAATTACAACTGCCTTTGGCGACCAAGGTCATGCCCATTCTGAATACCTCAATCCCTTAGCTGAAACGGGGTGGATTGGATTGGCAACATTTCTTGCACTGATATTAGTAGTTTTTCAAAGAGGATTGCGATTGGTTTATTATGGCCGAACCTTTGAAATCAGAATTTTTAGTGCTGGAATATTATTGGGATTGGTAACCTATTTGGCACATGGCCTCTTAAATAGTTATAGCGAGCAGGATAAAATTGCGGTTTTATTTTGGGGCTTTATTGCCATGATTTGTGCTTTGGATTTATACCATCAAAATCCAGAAAATATGGAGGAAGAAAATTAACCTTTTCTATTAATCCCCAAACGCAAACTCACTATATTGCTCATGCCTATTAAACCCTGATTGAAGGCATTTCCTAGTGCATAATCAATACCTAAATTTTTCAATTGAATGCCTACACCAATACTTGGCATTCCATTTAATGTTTTCTTTCCATTAAAATCTGTTATACGTTGCATAGTGCTATAACCACCGCGGAGAAACAAGAAATTATTATAGCCCAATTCAATGCCAATGCGCGGGTCCATATTAAAGTATTTACTACTCACCAAAACATTTCTCTGTCCATCTGTAGTAAAGTCTAAATTAAACTCAGGCAAAATTGAATACTTCTCTTTTACCATAAACTTTTTTGCAACACCTAAGGTAAATCTAGGCAAGGTTATTTCTATACCTCCATTTGGTATACTATTCCCTGAGGCAAGCAATTGCTTTTTGTCTTGCTCGCTCATGGTATACGTCCATGCATTAAATGTGCTGGTAACATCACGGGCAACAAATGCATATTTCCAATCATTGCGTGTATAGCTGGCAGAGGCATCTATACCAAAGCCCCAGGCTCCACCAAAATCGCCAACAACTCTTCTAATAATTTTCACATTTCCTCCCAAATCCAACCCTTCAATTTTTGTTTGAGTGGCATAGGAACCTACGAAGGCATAATCTACCGCAGAAAAACTTCTAATAAGTGCATAATTTATCTGACCATCTTGCATAAGGTAAAGTGTATTTGGAATGCCATCTACACCAAA
>CANFHJ010000115.1 GCA_947446605.1 Bacteroidota bacterium
CTTATAAAATCAACACTATAAATACAAGGAATTGGAATTTGTAAACCAATTTTAGTGTACACAAATCCTTCATTTAATGCAATAATATTGGTTTCAATTTTATAAAATTGATCCCCATTCTTTAGGATAATAAAGGTAGCATGATTTCCACCTTTCCCAAGAGCAATGGCTTTCTCTAAATTTGTGTTTCTAACCCTCTTGTCCTCTCCTTCTGTTAAAACATCCTCAGAAGAAAATTTAACATCTTTTATTTCATCAGAAGAATTAGATGCTAATCCTCTAAAATTGTTTAAGGTATAAGGTATTGCCATTGCGCAACAATGGTAAGTATAAAAACCCAACTAATTATAATTTAAACGCAGGCAAGCTGCTTAACTCCAAAATTAATACCTGTTATAAGCTGTCCCATTTTGAACCAAAATTCGATTAGCAAAATAACCCGAAAGGCTAGTATTTAAAGGGATTTATTTTTTTGGACTAATGTTTGATTATTGCTACCTTTATTTAGAAAAGGACTGGAATGTTTCAAGGAATCATAAATCGATTATATCGAATGAAGATAGGTACGCGTACCGCATTCAGTTTTTTGGCTGTTATATTGGTTGTACTTGCATTTTCCACAAGTTCCATCATTCTTCTGCAATATGGAAAGAACATTGATTTAAAAATTGCCAATAATTTTGGGCCTGTAGTAAATGCAATTAAAGATATTGAATATACCATTGAGGAAACCACAAGAATTTGCAAAGACTTAAGTATTCAAGCCGACGAAAGCAGAAAAAATCACCTGCACAAAATTATTAAACGAGTATATCCTAAGCAAAAACTAACCGTTATTGGACTTTGTCAAGAGCCTGGATTGGCAGAGATAAAAAAGAAAGTAATTAGCGCCGATAAAAGATTTGAAGGTACAAAATATATCTTATTAGAATTCCTGCAAGTAATTGATTCTGCTGGGGCCTACAATAATCCAGCTAAGTTGCAAAAAGCCCAAGAATTAAGGAATCAAATTGAAAAAGAAAACCTTGCTGTTAAAGTTGTTTTAAACGAAACAAGCCTAGAAGCAATTAGCGTTTTTAACAAACTTACCGCCCAAAAATTTGCGAGCTACCGAATGCTTTCGTACCTGCTTTTGGTTATGATTATTGTTATAGCAATTGTGGGAATGCTTTCCATTATCCTTACCAATGTAACTATCATAAAACCAATTAAAGAATTAAATAATATATTAAATGAGGTTGGCGAAGGAAAAATAGTTGCCATTGAAACGCATATAAAAAGAAGCGATGAAATTGGAGATATGATAAGCTCTGCACAACGTGTTGTGCGTGGTTTTAAAGCCAAAGAATTGGTTGCAAACGCTATTGGAAAAGGTGATTATGAAATAAGAGTACCGCTGCTTAGTAAAAAGGATCGGCTTGGAAGGGCCATTTCAGAAATGCGCGACAATCTCAAACGATCAAAAATTATTGAGGAAGAAAATATCAAAATACTTGAAAATTCCAACCATAACCTAGAAAAGAAAATAAAGGAATTAGACCAATTTGCATATATCACTTCACATGATTTAAAAAGTCCATTACGTGGCATTAATAATTTAAGTGCCTGGATTGAAGAAGATATGGGCGAACACCTTTCGGAAGAATCTGCAGGCTATTTTAAATTATTAAGAGGAAGGGTGAATAGAATGGAAGAACTTATTAACTCCATTCTTACCTATTCCAGGGCAGGAAAAACTATAGAAAACCAAGAAAAAACAAATACCCAAGATTTGGTTTATGCCATCTTAGAACAAACACAAATGAAAGCAAATACAAGCGTTTTAATAGACGAATGTTTGCCAGAAATAACTGCCAATAAAAGAGATTTAATTGCCGTTTTTAGCGTGTTAATTTCAAATGCCATTAAACACAATAAAACTAATGATCCAGTAATTAATATTACGTATAAAAACAGAGGTGGCTACATTGAATTTTGTATTGCAGACAATGGCCCAGGAATTGAACCTGAATTTCATGAAAAAATATTTACCATCTTTCAAACCTTGGAAAGAAGAGATGATATTGAAAATATTGGGGCCGGCCTAGCAATAGCCAAGAAAATTGTGGAAGACT
The DNA here is from genome assembly GCA_947446605.1 of Bacteroidota bacterium. Classification (GTDB taxonomy): domain Bacteria; phylum Bacteroidota; class Bacteroidia; order UKL13-3; family UKL13-3; genus B1. Next base: position 2,115 of record CANFHJ010000115.1, read on the forward strand.
ACGAAGGCAAAATATGGCTAGAATCTCACCCGGGAATGGGCTCACGCTTTTATTTTACTTGGCCCAGTTAAATAGCTATTCCGTAGCTTAAAATAAGTTTACCTCACATTAACAACATATACCTTGTCCCAGTGCTCCATTTTTTGTATTATTGGGAGTATTGATAATTTTATGATGAGCGACAAATTGGTGAATATTCTCCTGGTGGAAGACGATGAAGTGGATGTGATGAATGTGAAACGTGCTTTCAAAAAAAACAATATTACCAATCCCTTAAATGTTTGTAATAATGGTTTTGAAGCATTGCAATTTTTAAGAGGCGAATCTGAAATTCCTCTACTAGAAATTCCTAAAATTATTTTATTGGATATTAATATGCCCAAAATGGGTGGAATTGAATTCTTAAGTGAAATAAGAAAAGACGAAAAGCTCAAAAATATCAGTGTTTTTATTATGACAACTTCTAATGAAGACAAAGACAAGTTAGACGCCTACAACTTAAATGTTGCAGGTTATATTTTAAAGCCATTGAGCATGGAAAGATTTATTGAAGCCGTATCTACCCTAAACAATTATTGGAAGCTTTGTGAGTTTCCAGAAAACTAAATCAATGAGCCTCGAACCGAACATATCGGAGTATAATTTACTTTTAATTGATGACGATGAAGTAGATGTAATGACCTTTCAAAGGGCATTAAAATCTACAGACTTATCGTATAAATTAACTGTATGCTATAATGCAAATGAAGCCCTAGAAAAATTAAAGAAAAATACTTACGATTGTATTTTTCTAGATTACCAACTTCCTGGCTTTGATGGCCTACAACTCTTGCGCAAATTGCGTGAGATGACAGTAAACACGCCCGTTGCGGTGCTTACATCCCAAGGTGATGAGAAAATTGCCGTTGAAATGATTAAGAATGGCGCCTTTGATTATTTCGCTAAAAATGAAATTCATCCAGACAAAATCTCCAAAGTTATTATTACTGCAGTTCGCCTTTGGAACGCAGAAAGAAAAAGAGCAGAGGCCGAAAGAAAAACAATTGAAAATAATAACCGCCTCAATGCTATTTTAGAAAGCACCCGTAATTTAATTTTTGCTTTTGATAGAAACCTAAATTTAATTTCTTTTAACAGCGCCTTCAAAGTAAGTATGGAGCATTTGCTGCGCCAAAGAGATGTTATAACGCCGGATATCAATTTGCACGGCATTCCTATCACGGATGAAATGAAACAATCTCTTCTAAAAAATATTTCTAAATGTTTATTAGGGGAGCAATTTACAGTGCTCGAACAAATTAGTTTTAGTAACGATCCGAAAAAGATAATCCCTTGGTACGAAACTACTTTTAATCCAATTATTGACAGTACTGGAGAAGTTTCTGGCGTTGCTATTTATTCAAAGGATGTGAGCGAAAACAAGAAAATTGTGTTCGATTTAATGCATGCCAAAAATGAGGCTGTTGCTGCTGTTCAGGCCAAATCAGAATTCCTTTCCAATATGAGTCATGAGATTAGAACTCCCATGAATGCAATTATTGGATTAACAGAATTACTCCTGGAAGAACCGCTAGAAATTAACCAACTTGAAAATATTAAATCTATTAAATACTCTGCAGATAACCTTTTGGTAATTATCAATGATATTTTAGATTTTGGTAAAATTGAAGCAGGAAAGGTGCGTTTCGAAAATATTGATTTCAATTTAGCTTCAAGAATTGAGGAGCTCAGAAAAACGTTTGAGCACAGAACCAAGGAAAAAGGATTGGCATTTGTTATTAGTTACGATAAAAATGTGCCGCCAAATGTTAAAGGTGACCCATACAGACTTAATCAAATATTATTTAATCTGGTTGGAAATGCCATTAAATTTACACCAACAGGACAAGTTTCTATTGCCATAAAGGCTATTAAAAATGGCAAAACAATGTCTTTAGAATTTATTGTAACTGACACTGGAATAGGCATCCCAGAAAACCAGCAAGCCAAAATTTTTGAAAGTTTTACCCAAGCAAATACCGAAACTACCAGAAAATATGGTGGTACGGGACTTGGGCTATCTATTACCAAAAATTTAATTCAGTTGCAAGGTGGAAGCATTTCAGTAAAAAGTAAAATTGGCCAAGGAACCAGTTTTATTGTAAGCATTCCATTTGATATTGGTTCAACAGAAAAAATTGAAAAAGAAATGGAAAAGCTGGATCAATATGCCGATTTAAGCGCCCTCAAAATTCTTTTAGTTGAAGACAACCTCATGAACCAATTTGTTGCCAAACAATTTTTCAAAAAATGGAACAATGAATTAATTATTGCCAATAATGGAGATGAAGCTATTTCTATTTTAAAAGAAAGAGCCGATCTTAATTTGGTGCTCATGGATTTACAAATGCCCGAAATGAGCGGCTTTCAAGCTGCCGAAATAATAAGAGGAAATAAAACCGCGGTTTTAAATTCCAATATTCCTATCATTGCACTGTCTGCAGATGCCTTTATTGAAACACGCAGAAAAGTAATTGAAGCAGGAATGAACGACTATGTAACAAAGCCATTTAAACCTGAAGAACTCTACAATAAAATAATTAAGCATACCAACCAAAACGCATTACAATAAATGAGCTTCTACTACAAACCAGAGGAAATAACATTAGAGGCCCTCAATAAAAGAGGCGCCAATACAATGGCCGAATGGATTGGAATTGAATTTTGCGAAATAGGTCCAGATTATTTAGTTGCAAAAATGCCTGTTGACCACAGAACTACGCAACCTTTAGGCGTTGTTAATGGCGGCGCCTTTTGTGCCTTAGCTGAAACACTTGGATCTACTGCAGCAAATCTATGTATAGATAGAAGCAAATTTGTTTCATTAGGTTTAGATATTAATGCCAATCATTTAAAAAGCGCCAATAAAGGTTTTGTATATGGAAAGGCTAAACCTTTCCATGTTGGTAAAAGCACCCAAGTATGGGAAATTAGAATTACAGATGAAGACCAAAATTTATGCTGTATTAGCCGCTTAACCATGGCAAATGTGCCACTTCATCCAGATGGAAAAAGAAGCGCCTAATTCTTTCGCAATTTTTAGATTACCACACGCTCAAAAACCACTTATGGTTATTGGCAACATCAGTGAAAAAATCATTGATTATGCCCTTCTCGATGAAAATTCTATATTAATTTCCCCTTTCAATTGCGGACAAAAAGTATTTAGTATTCCCTTTCATAAATTGGAAGAAATAGATGAAAAAGAAATTCCATCATTCCATTTTAGCCAAAATAAATATGCTAATTTAGGAGAGGAACACTACATTAAAACTGTAGAGAAAGGTATTGAAAAACTTTATACCAATGAACTCTCAAAAGTTGTTTTGGCAAATACAAAAACAATTAAAAATAGTCGGTTCGAACCGATGCTTTATTTTAAAAAATTAGAAGCAAAATATCCTTCTGCCTTTATCTATTTTATTTCAAGTCCACAAACAGGAACTTGGTTTGGCGCATCACCAGAACCGCTCGTAAGAACAGAGAACAATCAGCTTCAAACAGTAGCAATGGCAGGCACTTTGGCGCAAACGCCACAAGCAATTTGGAGCCATAAAGAAAGAGAAGAACAGGCAATGGTATGCCAATACTTAGAAGACAAATTAAGTGCTGCATCCCTACCCTTTATAAAAAATGGGCCATTTAATTATGCAGCAGGTGCACTTACGCATTTAAGAACAGAATATTTTTGTGAGGGTATACCTAGTAATAACAGCATGGCCAAATTTATTGAAGAAATAAATCCAACACCAGCTGTTGCAGGAATACCCAAAGAAGAAGCCATTCAATTTATTGAAAAGGAGGAAGGCTTTAAACGCAATTTATATGCTGGCTTTATTGGCATTAAACAAAACAAGGAAGCACAGCTCTTTGTAAATATTCGCTGTATGGAATGGCAAGGAGAAACCCTTACGCTATTTGCTGGTGCAGGAATTACAAAGGATTCCAATCCTCAAAGGGAGTGGGAAGAAACACAAAACAAAATGATAACCATGGAGGCACTTATTAATCTA
>CANFHJ010000116.1 GCA_947446605.1 Bacteroidota bacterium
GTGGCAAGAAGAAACAGATGCTGTAAGGAGGTCTTCTGGGTTATGCATGTTTTTGTCACCATAAAGCGCGTTGTCGGTGGTTAATTGCAATTCAGGCTTGTTGGCTGAAATTACAATATGTGTGCGTTTATAGGCAGATACGTTAGCCGTTCCTTGCCCTTTATTGCCTGTCCACTTAGTGGTAATTTTGTATTGGTGTGCTCTCATTGATTATTTGGTTGGGGTAAGAAAGCTGCTTCAAGGGCAATAAAACAATATTTTTTAAAAATAAACTTTGTCAATGATTTTACAATCAAACCGGTATGAATGCCCAAATAAATTACCTAATGTGTTGATTTTCTTAATGCTTAATCGGTATTTATTTCGAGCCGAGGGATGTTTCAATTGTAATTTATTGTGGTACATGGAAATGGGTGCTCTCATTTGTATATAATTACTAAATTCGCGGTATGAAGATGATTAAATATGCTGCCATTACCCTTCTTGTGGTATTTGTAATGTTGTTAGTAGCTCCCTTTTTGTTTAAAGGTAAAATTGTTGCTTTGGTAAAAGAACAGGCCAATGGTCAATTAAATGCTAAAATTAATTTCAGTGACGATATTTCCTTGAGCTTAATCAAAAATTTTCCAAATCTAAGTTTAGGTATTAATGATTTATCTGTAGTTGGCATCAACGATTTTGAAAAGGATACTTTGTTTGCGGCAAAAAGCATTTCGCTTTGCCTAGATATTATGAGCGTAATAAAAGGTGAACAAATGGATGTGCGCAAAGTGAGCATGAACCAAGCCCGCATTCACGCCATTGTTTTAAGCAATGGAAAAGCCAATTGGGATATTGCAAAGGCAGATACTTCTAATGAAACACCTGCAGCTACAGCAGCTTCGAAGTTTCATGTCAAGTTGAAAAAGTTTGAAATAACGGATGGCTATTTACAATATAGAGATCAAGAATCAAATATGAACAGTGAAATGGTGGGCGTAAATTATGTGATGGAAGGAGATTTTACGGATGTATTGTTTGAGTTGAAAAACAAAATGAGCATTGAATCGCTCACTTTTGGAATGGATGGTATGAATTACTTATACCATGTAAAAGCCAAAGCAGATGCCAATATTGATGCAGATATGAATAATTTCAAATTTGTATTTAAAGACAATGAATTTAGTTTGAACCAATTGGTATTTGGTATGGATGGTAGTTTTGCTATGCCAGGTGATGATATGGTGATGGATATTAAATACAGTGCCAAACAAAACGATTTCAAAAACTTCTTATCTCTCATTCCTGCTATTTATGCCAATGATTTTAATGACCTTGAAACAAAAGGTAAAATGGAGTTTAATGGTTTTGTGAAAGGAACTTATAATAACACACAAATGCCCGCCTTTGCTTTAAATTTAGGTGTAGCGGGAGGTTGGTTCAAATATCCAGCCTTGCCTAGTCCTGTTGAAAATGTTAGTTTAAAATTGGCTGTGCAAAACCCTGATGGTAATTTGGATCATACCGAAATAAATTTAAGTGCTTTGCATTTTGAATTGCAAGGAAATCCATTTGATGCGAAACTATTTGCCAAAAACCCAATGAGCAACCCTTATTTGGATGCTTACGCCAAAGGGGTTTTAAACCTTGATCATATTGTAAAAATAGTGCCAATGCCAGCAGGAACAACCCTTCATGGTATAATTAAAAGTGATTTCAGTGCAAAAGGAAATGTGTCAACCATTGATGCGGGTAATTATGAGGATTTCAATGCAACTGGAAATATCCTATGTGAAAATATTTATTATGCTTCGGCAGATCTTCCAAAAGCATTTGAACTGTCGAAAGCAGAAATGAGTTTTAGTCCAAAATTGGTTCAGCTTAAAAGTTTTAATGCCAAAATGGGCAATAGTGATTTTAACCTTACTGGCAATTTGGAAAATTTCTTCCCTTACTATTTTGGAAAAGGTGCCATCAAAGGAACACTTAATTTTAGCAGCCAATTAATTGATGCCAATGCCTTTCTTGCGGAGAACTCAACAACAGCCACAACAAGCACAGATACTGCGGCTATGAGTGTTTTTGAAGTGCCACAAAACATAGATTTTACCTTAAACAGCAATATTAAAAAAGTACTTTATACCAATATGGAAATTAGCAATTTGGTGGGTACCATTCAGGTATTGAACCAACAATTGGTATTTAAAAATGTGGGCTTGCAAACCCTTGGGTCAAGCATGCAATTAAATGGCTATTACGAAAGTAAAAATCCTAAGAAGCCAAGTATGGATATAGATTTTGGTATTAACAATTTAGACATACAAAAAGCCTTCTTAACCTTTAATACGGTAAAGAAATTAGCGCCTGCTGCAGAACATATTTTTGGTACTTTTAGTACAAGCTTAAAAATGAAAACTACCTTGGATGAACACATGCAACCAAACCTTTCAACGCTAAGCGCAGAAGGAGTTTTGAGTATACCCTCTGCTGAAATAAAAGGGATACAAACTTTAAATAAAATAAGTGATCTTATTAATAAACCTGAATACAAAGTGCTTGGATTTTCGAACGCTAAAATTGCCTATAAGGTAGAAAATGGTCGTGTATACACCAAAGATTTTGATGTAAAAGTTGGGCCACAAATTATGCAAATGAGTGGTTCTACAGGTCTTGATCAAAGTATTGATTATACTGGCAAGTTAAATGTGCCACGCAAAGATTTAGGAGCTGCAGATGCTGCAATTGGCGAGGCTTTAGCGCAATTAAATGCTGCTGCAGGTTCTTCAATTAAAATGAATGAAAACCTAGCTGTTCAATTAAAAATTGGTGGTACATTTACAGCTCCTGTTATTACTACCAATCTTGCTGATTTGGCAAAAGGTGAGGCCAATTCTTTAAAAGACCAAGCCTTAGAGGCCTTGAGAAAGAAACAACAAGAGCTAACAGATAAAGCCAAAGCAGATTTAGAAAAAGCTAAAAATGAAGCAGTAGCTAAGTTAAGTGCAGAAGCAGATAGGCTTAAAAAAGAAGCAGCAGCCAAAGCAAGTGCAGAAGCCGATAGAATTAAAAAAGAGGCTGAAAGCAAATTTAAATCAGAGGCTGAAAAATTGAAAAAACAAGCAGCTGAAGAAGCCAAGAAAAATTTAAAGCGAATATTTTAATTATCCATTCCATTAAATCCAATAGCCTTACATGCCTATATCATCAAACCAAGAGAACGAAGATTTTTTTAATGATTTACGTTTGCGCGAATTCAATAGATTGGATCGCCAAAAGCAAGTATACCTAGATTATACTGGAGGCAATCTCTACCCAGAATCATTGATAAACCAGCATTTTGAATCACTCCACAAGAATGTATTTGGAAACCCACATTCTACCAATCCATCTTCTTTATTGGCAACTAAATTGGTAGAAAGTGCGCGTAAAAAAGTGCTTTCCTATTTTAATGCAGATGATTATTACTGCATTTTCACTGCCAATGCAAGTGGGGCTTTGCAGATAGTGGGAGAGAATTATCACTTTGATGCGGATAGCTGTTTTGTATTGAGCTCAGATAACCACAATTCCGTTAATGGCATCAGAGAATATTGTAAAAGTAGGGGCGGGCACCACGCTTATGTAACCATCAATTTTGAAGATTTACACATTAACCAAACCGATTTTAAGGAGAAGGTTGATGCGCATCAACACTATACAAATAAATTATTTGCATTCCCTGCTCAGTCTAATGTTTCTGGGGTGAAACACGATTTAGGGATGATTAAAGAGATGCAAGATAAAGGTTGGGATGTGTTGTTAGATGCAGCAGCTTATGTGCCTAGTTCGCGTTTAGATTTGAGCGTTATAAAGCCCAATTTTGTTTGTGTATCTTTCTATAAAATATTTGGTTATCCAACAGGTATTGGTTGCTTATTGGTTCGAAAAGACTCTTTTTCTAAATTGGAAAAGAAATGGTTTGCAGGTGGAACAGTGAGCTTTGTTTCTGTAAATGTAGATGGCTATTACCTAGTGAATAACCACGAACGTTTTGAAAATGGAACCATCAATTATCTTGAAATACCTGCCATTGAGAATGGTTTAAAGTTTATCGAAAGCATAGGAATTGATCGCATTAACCTGCGTGTGAAAGAGCTTACGCAATACCTCATAGATCAATTAAAAGATTTGAAGCACGACAATGGTGTGCACTTATTGAAAATATTTGGCCCTTCCACCCTGGAAAATCGTGGAGGTAATATTATCCTAAATTTCTATGATGCTGCAGATAAAACCTATCCATTTGAAATGGTACAGGAATTATCTAATAAAGAAAATATTTCGGTGCGATCTGGCTGTTTTTGTAATCCGGGTATAGATGAAATAAATAGCTGCGTTACCAATGAAGAATTGCAGAAATTCTATTCTAGCAGAGACAAAACAGATTACCAAGGCATGTTAGAAGTGTTGGGTAAAATGCGCGGAGCCATTCGTGTTTCGGTAGGTTTAGCTACCAATAAAGACGACCTCGATCATTTTATTGCATTTGCAAAAAGTTTAAGAAACAAAGGAATTCCTAGTTAGACTAGGAACACCTTTATTTCAAAGTTTCTGCCAACCATTCAAAAAATACCCTTTGCCAAAGGATGCTGTTTTGTGGTTTGGTTACCCAATGGTTTTCATCAGGAAAGTATAAAAATTTACTATGTATGTCTTGTAATTGTGCCGCTGTAAATGCCTCCATTCCTTGGTTTAATGGAACACGGTAATCTTTTTCGTTATGTATAATTAAGATAGGGGTATCCCAATTTTTTACAAATTTATGCGGACTGGCATCAAAGTTATTTGGACTCTTTTTCTGATCCCAATAAGGTCCACCGTTATCGTGGTTGGCAAAAAACATTTCTTCTGTGGTTCCATACCAACTTTCCATATTAAACATGCCACAATGCGCTATAAATGTTTTAAAACGTTTGTTGTGGTTACCTGCTAACCAATACACACTATAACCTCCAAAGCTAGCTCCTACAGCACCTAATTTGTCTTTGTTTACATAAGGTTCTTTTGCCACATCATCAATGGCACTTAAATAATCTTTCATGCATTGTCCGCCATAATCATTGGTAATGGCATCGTTCCATTCACTGCCAAAACCAGGCAAGCCTCTGCGGTTTGGAGCTACCACTATATAGCCATTGGCTGCCATTAATTGAAAATTCCAGCGGTAACTAAAAAATTGTGAAACCGGACTTTGTGGTCCACCTTGGCAATACAATAGTGTTGGGTATTTTTTAGAAGCATCAAAATCTGGTGGGTAAATAACCCAAACCAACATGTCTTTATTATCGGTTGTTTTAACCATGCGCTTTTCTACTTTGCCCATTTTGGTTTGATCCAAAATTGTTTTGTTTACCTGCGAAAAGGCCGTTTCGGTTTTACTCGACCAATCAATTAAAAACAATTCTGTTGGCAGGCTAATACTCATTTTTGCCGCTAATAGAGTTGGCTTGGCTGCGTTAGGCACATTGCAAATACTTACATAGTCATGGTCGCCCTGTGTTAAGGCCACAACCTGACTCATACTTTTTAATCTAGGGTCGAACAAAAATATTTGCTTGGTAGCTTGGTATACTGCCGTGAAAATTATGCGTGCATTGTCTATCCAAACAAAATTCTCAACGGTATAATCAAAATGATGGGTGAGGGGTGTAATTTTAGGCAATACCATTACGGTAGCAATTTTTCCATCTTTACTTGGCGGATTGCTCGTTTTAGGTTTGTTAAAATCAAACATCACGATGGTGTTTCTATCGCTTTCATTTCCGGGTTCTTCCATGCTCAGCCAGGCTATTTTAGTTCCGTCTGGAGAGAATTGTGGGTTCTTATCATAACCCTGATTAGCTTCCGAAATATTTCTGGTAACTTTTGTATTTAGGTCGTAAACATAAATATCACTATTGGTTGAAATCGCATCTTCTGTTCCGTGTAGTTTTTTGCAATCGTAGGCCAATTTTGTACCATCAGGACTCCAATTAAATTCATCATCGTCGCCTTGTGGTGGCACCGGGCAATCAAACTTTTCATTGAGCATGATATCTGTTGCAACCCCAGTTAATTTGCCATTCTCATAGGATTGGATAAACAAATGGCTGTAGGCATAATCATGCCATGCATCCCAATGACGGTAATAAAGGCCA
>CANFHJ010000117.1 GCA_947446605.1 Bacteroidota bacterium
GGCGAACGTGGTATTAAATTGAGTGGCGGTCAACGCCAGCGTATCGCTATTGCGCGCGCCATTCTTAAAAATCCTGCTATTCTTCTGTTGGATGAAGCTACCAGTTCATTGGATTCTGAAAGCGAACAATTGGTGCAAGAGGCCTTGGAGAATTTAATGAAAGGGCGCACCAGTTTTGTTATAGCACATAGGTTGTCAACCGTAAGAAATGCAGATAAAATCATAGTAATAGATAAAGGTACCGTGCAAGAAATGGGTACGCATGAAGTCTTAATGGCAAACCAAACTGGCATTTACCGTAAGTTGGTCGACTTGCAACTGGAATGGTCATCCATTGAGAAATAAGGGGTTGCAGCTGTAATTGCAGAAAAGTTTTTTCAATTGCTAAATTAAAATAAATTTGCCTCGCAATTGGTTCCAATTTAGGTTCGAACCAATTGGAAAAGCAGGAATTAATTATCCAAATAAATTACTATGTCGGAATTTCAATTGGTGATGCCCAAAATGGGCGAAAGTATTGCAGAAGCAACCATTATTCGTTGGACAAAAAATGAAGGCGATATGATTGCAATCGACGAAACAGTGTTAGAAATTGCAACCGATAAAGTAGATTCGGAAGTTCCTTCACCCAAAGCAGGTAAACTTATTAAGTTATTATTTAAAGAAGGTGATGTTGTGCCTGTAAATGCACCAATTGCAATAATTGCATTGGATGGCGCCGCAGCAAGTGCCCCAGCGGCTCCTAAAGTGGAAGCTGCCGCACCGGTAGAAGTGAAAGCCGCCGTGCAACAGGTTGAACAAACAATGGTTGCCGCACAAAATACGGTTAGCGCAAATTCAGGAAATCGTTTTTATAGTCCATTGGTTTTAAATATTGCCCGTACAGAAAATATCAGTATGGCAGAGTTAGAAACCATTGCTGGAACTGGTGCCGAGGGTCGTGTTACCAAACGCGATATTTTAGTGCATGTTCAAAATAGAGCTGCTGGATCAATTCCTGCAGCTACCATTAACGCAGGTCCGGTATCGGTTCAAACCGAAAAGCCAAGCAGCCCAGCTCCTGTGGCAAAACCTGCAGTAAGTATGAATGGTGGCGATGAAGTAATTGAAATGGACCGCATGCGCAAACTCATTGCCGATCATATGGTAATGAGCAAGCATACCAGTCCGCATGTAACTTCATTTGTTGAAGCAGATGTAACCAATATGGTTCTTTGGAGAGACAAAGCCAAAAAAGTTTACGAAAAACGCGAAGGCGAAAAAATCACCTTTACCCCAATGTTTATTGAGTGTGTGGTAAAGGCCATCAAAGATTTCCCTATGATTAATATTACCGTTGATGGGTATAATATTATCAAACGCAAAGCAATTAATATTGGAATGGCTGCCGCTTTGCCAAGTGGCAACTTAATTGTTCCTGTAATTAAAAATGCAGATAACATGAACTTGGTTGGATTAACCAAATCTGTGAATGGCCTCGCAAATAAAGCTCGTGCAAATAAATTGGCTCCAGACGATATTCAAGGTGGAACTTTTACCCTTACAAATGTGGGTGGTTTTGGAAATGTAATGGGTACGCCTATTATTAACCAACCTCAGGTTGCAATTATGGCAACTGGCGCTATCAAGAAAAAACCAGCCGTATTAGAAACTGAAATGGGTGATGTAATCGCTATTCGTCATATGATGTTCCTTAGCTTGAGTTATGATCACCGTGTAGTAGATGGTTCCCTTGGTGGAAGCTTCCTGCGTAGGGTAGGTGATTACATGGAACAATGGGATGTAAACAGAGAAATTTAAGCCGTTTCTTCCTTTTTTCTTATTGATTTTTTTTCTTATTCCTATCCCAATAGGTATGCATGTTAACAACTTATTGAAAACAATGTGCTGCTAGCCTTGGTGCGCAGGTGATAAGCAACTATTTTTGTATCCCGTAAATACACAATTACGGTTTAAAAAATTTTTTCCCAAAAAATCGCTGCAAATGCCTATTGTACGCAGATTTACCCATTGTTTTAAAGCCGTTTTTGGTGTAGTTTCATTTTACCATTATGACACCAAAATATATTTTCGTTACAGGCGGAGTTACTTCGTCTTTGGGCAAAGGAATTATTGCCGCCTCATTGGCTAAATTATTGCAAGCCCGCGGCTATTCTGTTACCATCCAAAAATTAGATCCCTATATCAACGTGGATCCAGGAACACTAAATCCTTATGAACATGGCGAATGCTATGTAACGGAAGATGGTGCCGAAACAGATTTGGATTTGGGTCATTACGAGCGTTTCCTAAACATTCCAACTTCACAAGCAAATAATGTTACCACTGGCAGAATCTACCAACATGTTATCACCCAGGAAAGAGAAGGTGCTTACTTAGGTAAAACCGTTCAGGTAATTCCGCATATCACAGATGAAATTAAACGTAGAATTAAACTACTGGGTGATACTGGAAAATTTGATGTAATTATCACTGAAATTGGCGGAACAGTTGGCGATATTGAATCACTACCTTACATTGAGTCTGTGCGTCAATTACTCTGGGAAATGAAGGAAGAGGATGCATTGGTAATTCACCTAACCCTATTGCCTTATTTAAGTTCAACCAAAGAACTAAAAACAAAACCAACCCAACACAGTGTTAAATTGCTATTGGAAAGCGGTGTTCAGCCAGATATTTTGGTTTGTAGAACAGAACATGCCATTACAAAAGAAATGCGTAAGAAAATTGCATTATTCTGTAATGTAGATTCAAATTCAGTTATTGAAGCCCTAGATGTACCTACCATTTATGATGTGCCGCTAATGATGTTGAAAGAGAAATTAGACAAAACAGTTTTGTCTAAATTGAAACTTTCTGCTAAAAACGAACCTAATTTGGAAAGTTGGAAAGACTTTTTAACGCGTCATAAAAATCCAAAAAACGAAGTAAGAATAGGCGTAATTGGAAAATATGTTGAATTGCCAGATGCCTATAAATCTATTATTGAAGCCTTTATTCATGCTGGTGCAACCAACGAAGCACGTGTAAGAGTTCAATACATTCACAGTGAGTTATTATCTGAAGAAAATGCGGCACAAAAATTAGCCGATTTGGACGGAATTCTTGTAGCTCCTGGCTTTGGTGAACGTGGTATAGAAGGAAAAATCAATGCAATTAAATTTGCCCGTGAAACGGGTGTTCCTTTCTTTGGTATATGCCTTGGAATGCAAATGGCTGTGATAGAGTTTGCGAGAAATGTTTTAGGTTGGAAAGATGCGCATAGCACCGAAATGAATCCTAAAACCAAACATCCTGTTATAGACATGATGGCCGATCAAAAAAATATCACCAAAAAAGGTGGTACCATGCGCTTGGGATCTTATGTATGTGAAGTTACTAAAGGTTCAAAAGCTTACCAAGCCTATGAAAAAACCAAAGTAAATGAACGTCACCGTCACCGTTTTGAATTTAATAGCAAATACCTAAAAGATTTTGAAGCCAAAGGTCTACAAATAACTGGCGTGAATCCCGAAACCAAATTGGCCGAGATAGTTGAAATTAAAAATCACCCTTATTTTGTGGGTGTGCAATTTCACCCCGAATACAAAAGCACAGTGCTAAACCCACATCCGCTATTTGTTAAATTTGTGAAAGCAGCCGTAACTTATAGCCAAGCCTAATTGTTATTTTTTTGTTAGCTCATAAGCGCTAATTGCCTAATTAGCGCTTATTTTGAGCCTTTCATCGCTTAATCCGCTTGGAGTAGGAAATTATTCAAGCGAAATTGCTATTTTCGCCCCCGCTTTTAATTATTAAAATGGATAGAAATTCGATAATAGGCCTAGGCCTGATCTTTGTGATCCTTATTACGTTTGCCTACGTAAACCAACCATCGCAAGCAGAATTAGATGCTGCCAAACACCGCCAAGATTCAATTTCTTTGGTTCGTGCCCAAACTGATAGCGCTGCTGTATTAGTTGCCCAAGCCGCCCAAAAAGAAGAATTAGCCGCGCCAACTGCTATTGATAGTACTGCTAAATTGAATGCATTTGGCAATTTTGCTCCATTTACCGAAGGAACAGAAGCTTTTACTACATTAGAAAATGAAGAAATAAAAGTTGACGTAACAAATAAAGGTGGTCGCATTTATAAGGTTGAACTAAAAAAATACAAGCGTGCAGATGGCTCTCCTCTAATTTTAGTGGATGGTGTAGATAACGATTTCTCTTATGGTTTTGCTACACGTGATGCAAAAGCAATTGCTACCAAAGACCTTTATTTTACACCTCAATTGGCTGCCGATGGTAAAAGCCTTTCAATGTTCGTTAAATTGGCAGATAACCAATATATCGAGCATAAAATTGGACTGAATGCAAACAATAACTTGGTTGATTTTAAAATCAACTTAGTAGGAATGGATGCCATTATTGCTCCTAACAACAATTTCCTTGATTTAATTTGGAAGCAAAATGTGTTACAACAAGAAAAAACACATGAGGCAGAAGCCAAAACTTCTACTATTTACTACCGTTATCCTAACGAAGAACCAGAATATTTGGCTGAAACAAAGGATTTGAAAGAAGAAGTTAAAACACCTGTTCAATGGATTTCTTTCAAACAACAATATTTCAATGCCTCATTAATAAGCACCCAAAACTTTGACAATGCTACCCTCGAAAGCAAATCTGACGAAAACAAAAAGTTTGTTAAATTCTTAAGTGCAAATATTGGTCTGTCATACGCCCACAATAACAACGAATCTTATGGCATGCAGTTTTATTTTGGTCCGAACCATTACAAAACCCTTAAAGCCCTTGATGTAAGTTTAGAAAAAGTAGTTCCAATGGGTTGGGGAATTTTTGGCTGGGTGAATAAATTGCTTACCGTAAATGTATTTTACTTCTTGGGTCAGTATTTAGGTAATTTTGGATTGGTTATTTTATTACTTACAGTAATTGTTAAAACCATTCTATTTCCCCTGGTATACCGCTCGTATTTGTCTTCGGCTAAAATGCGTGTGCTTAAACCAGAAATTGATGAAATTAAAGAGAAATATGGCAACGATTTAACAAAGGTTCAACAAGAAAACATGAAGATTTACCGCAAAGCAGGTGTAAATCCAATGGGTGGTTGTTTGCCCATGTTATTGCAAATGCCAATTCTTATTGCCATGTTCCAATTCTTTCCAAGTGCCTTCGAATTGCGTCAAAAAGCATTTTTGTGGTCAAGTGATCTTTCTAGTTACGACAGCATCCTAAACCTTGGCTTTAACGTGCCGTTTTATGGCGATCACGTGAGTTTGTTTACCTTGTTAATGACAGTTTCTACATTGGTATATACCATGTATAACAATCAAATGACAGGTGTTACAGGTCAAATGAAAATTATTAGCTACGTAATGCCGGTAATGTTCTTAGGTTTCTTTAACAACTACGCAAGTGGCTTAACTTATTACTATTTCCTTTCTAACTTGTTTACCATTGGACAACAATTGCTAATACGCACCTTTGTTGACGATAGTGCACTGCACAAACAAATTCAGGAGAACAAAAAGAAACCAGTTACCAAATCTAAGTTTCAAGCCAAACTAGAAGAGATGGCAAAAAAACGTGGCTTCGATCCAGATAAAATGGGTAAATAATATTTATGTAATACAGGTTCGGTTCGAACCAAAACAAAAAAACCAATCTATGGCTAGTAGATTGGTTTTTTTTATATCAAGTAAAATGATTTTAGATGATTGGTATATTACCAATATGCTGCCAAGTTTTTTTTAATTTGTTTTAATTTAATTAAAGTGCAGATTTTCAGCAATA
The DNA here is from genome assembly GCA_947446605.1 of Bacteroidota bacterium. Taxonomy (GTDB): domain Bacteria; phylum Bacteroidota; class Bacteroidia; order UKL13-3; family UKL13-3; genus B1. The sequence continues at coordinate 5,799 of CANFHJ010000117.1, forward strand.
AAAAACTTCAAATTAAATAGGTGTCTAGTCTAATACCTAAATAGTGACTAATTTATTGGAATCTATTCTCAGAATTTAGACAGTATTTTTAGACACTCAACAGCACTTTCCAAGCCTCATTCACTTTTCCATCATTTAATAATTGATGTGCGAGGTAATGTAATTTGCTTTCTAATTCTTCTTGTGCATATCCAGCTGCCAAAATACCAGCCAATTCTTTGTTCATATGGGCATGAATGGCAATGCTATCTAAATCTGGTAATTGTTCTA
>CANFHJ010000118.1 GCA_947446605.1 Bacteroidota bacterium
AGTACCCATATTCAACCTATGCTCACCCAAAATTGTACGGGTTGCCATACCAGCTCAGGAACTTTATTGGCAACCTATGCACAGGTAAAAGCAAAGGTAGACGACGGTAAATTGTATTGCTCAATTACATGGGGAAGCGCTTGTACCAAGATGCCACAAGGCGGAGCTAAATTAAGTGATTGCAAAATTAGAGCCGTTAAAATGTGGATTGATGCAGGTGCGCCTAATAACTAAAAGCTTAGTTATAAAGTGCTATTACTGCTCCAATTAGAATAACAGATCCTGTAGCTACTCCGAGTCCATAATTTTTCCAAACTTTTTTTCTTTTAATCCTTTGGGCTTCCATTTTATAGCCATATCTATAGGTATCGTTTTCCATTAACTTTTGATTTGGATAATGTAAATTATAGGAGCTAGGAGGAATTAATGATATTGCCAAGCCACTAGTTAATCCTAATGGAATTCCATATATAGGAATGGCACTTACCAAAAATGTAATGATTGCAGCATCCTTATAGGATTTGTAAAATAATTTTGCATCTTTTTTACCAAGTTCATAATAATCCTTTTCATCTAAAGGAGCATCTTGCCTATTATAAATTTCTGCACTAATTGAAATGATTTCTTGTTTTTCCTTGATGGAATCCTTGGAAAGCTTGCCATCACTAACAATTTCAATCTTGGAATCATTTTGTTTATCCTCTTCTTTTTTTGATGTCAGATTAATGAGATTTTCTGCAGGTTTGTTATCTGTCTTAGCGGGTTTGAAGTCCTTATAAATTTCCAGCTTTCCACTTTCATAGTGTACGCTGTATAATTCAACTTTTGCAATTGAATAGGTAGGGCCATCCTGATTAAAAAATTCTTTAAAAATAATTTCATTGGCACTGGAGTCAATTACCTTTGCCTGAATATAGGCCTTATTTCTTTTTGTAATAATATCCTGCGCATAAGTGCTTGTGACATTCAGTAAAATCAGTGCCAGAATGCCAATATAAAAGTATCGCATGATTTGTAACATAGCGGAAATTTTAATTGCTGTTAAATTATGGTTTTGAATTGTAGCCAAATGAAATTCCTATTCTAGATATTCCATCTTTTGAAGGAAATAAACACCATACATTAATAGGGATATTTAACCTGCCACTTTTTAATGTTTTACCCATAGCCAAAACAAGTGCTCCGGTTAAACGCGTATCTCCTCTGCTGTCCATCCTTGTAGTAATTGGCATTCCATTGGTTAAAGGATCGGAGCTGGGTAAAAATTTACCATTTACATATGCGCCATCAAGTTGCTTAGAAAGGCTAAATGTAGGACCAAATGCAAATTCCCAACCATTTTTACTATTTCTAAAACCATTTAATAGGGCAATGTTTGGGATAAAAATAGATTGTTCAAGGCCAGAAATCATTGGAATTACTTCAAACAATGCTTGAAAATTTCCTTCATTTAAATATTGTTTTTCAAATTGGTAGCCAAATTGAAAAAACAAGGGTGTAATGTCGTAACCACCATCTACTTTTTTAGCCATCAATGTTTTTCTATCTTGACCTAAAACGCTTATAAAACCAAAGCGCGGACCTTGTAAATTGATTCTGTTTGTATTGGGATTGTTTAAGGTGTTTTCGTAATTAAAGGGCTTGGTTAATTTTACCAATAATTCTTGATCTATTGGTAAATTATACATGGTTTGAACCGAGATTTTAAACATCGATTTTATTTCCTCTGGCATGTTATTAAACTCAACTGTTGTGGTTTTTTCAATGCTTTGTTTTTGAACATTTATTCTCCTTAAAGTAATAATAATGTTTTGGCCAATAAGTTCTGCGCCACCAGTAATAATGAAGTCTGTAGGAATTACCTTAGAAATTTCCAATAAACAGCTTTTACCATAGCAATTGCTGATATTTAATTTGTTTTTCTCTATGAGATAGGCCACATCATATTTGTCGGTTACGTCATAAGTGTCAAGTCTTTCAACTTCCGCTCTTAAAATATTCCCTAATTGGGTAGCATCGTAGGGTAAGCCCCTGCTTTCTGCATTTAAAATAATTACAGTAGGTTTTACGGCTTGGGCCCTTGTAATTGTTAAACTAGCAGTTAGTAAAAAAATAAATGCTAGTGTGCTAAGTTTTTTTAAATTTTTCATTTCTATTGTTTGTTAATGATGCAACAAATTATGAAAAACCGAGGTAATTTAAATAATTGATATCTAGTTGAATTTTTCGGTTTTAGGTGATATGTGCAACTGGACTTTTTATATAAGCTAATATAGCCGAGTTTTAGCAATAATTACTTGCCAGTCATTTAAATTTGCATTTATTGCAACTAATAAATGGATAGATTTTGGAGGATTGCTTAATAGAATTCCAATTTTAAGCATTCAAAAGGCATTGTTTTAACTATTTCGTCTTAAACGGATGCCTCAAAGTATATTGTAAAGGCTTGTGCACACGTTTGCCGTAAAAGTTCAGCACCCATTTAATAAATAGGTTCGAGCTAAAAAACACAAAGCTGTTCTCCACCGGAACAGCGCCCATGGTACTTTTAATTTCGGGTGCGGTTCTACCCAAATGCAGCAGCGTCTTTTTGTGTTCGATGGCATAGGCTATTAAATCATACATCATGCGTTGGTATAAATGTACTTCTGTGCCAATTGCTAATTCATAACCCAAGTGCATAGCGTTTACCTCGTTGCCATCATTGATGTAGGAGATGAAACCAATTAATTGCCCCTCTTTAAAATAGCCATTAATTTGGTAATTATCCCCTAATTGTTCATGGAAATTTCGCAATAACAATCCTAAATCCCTGCCCAAAGTAATGGTTTTATGTTTCAAGGTTTCGTTTAATAAATGCGCACATGGTATAATCCAATTTTCTAGTCCATCTAAATTTAAATTACGCATTTCAATGCTTTCCGACAAAGCAAAAACCCTATTGGTTCTAATTCTATACTTAGAGCTCATTGCCAATTTATAGTCGTCAAAACGCTCCCATTCAGGGCGAATTTCAATTTGCATAAATGGGTCGGCTTCAATTACAATTCCATCCTTAATTGGTTCGAGCCCAAATACATTTCCGATGATAACACCACAAGATTTTTTACTACGGTCAAACTGAAGCATGCCAGCAGCTTTATCAATTTCTGACATGGCCAAGCCGGGAGTACAAGAATTACCTAAATACCTAAAGTAATGCTTGCGCATAAAAAAATTAATGAGGCGAATGGTAAATCGCCACACATATTTTCCTGTTGGTTTGCTTAGTTCTAAAAAAGAATAAATTTCCTCCTCGCCATTTACCAGCATGGTTCCTCCATGATTGGGCATGGACAATAATAAATTTTGGTATTTAGGTTCGGACAAGAAAATTAATTTATATAATAAAGGAAATTGAAGCCAAATTGTTTTGAAATGCCTTATTTTAATGCAGCTTCAATAAGTTGGTAGATTTGTCCATTGCTAGGACGCACAGCAGGCGCGGCAATGAATTTCCCATCTTTACCAATTAAATAATAAGCGGGTATGGTGCTAATTTTATAATTTTCTAAAACCTTGGGATTATTTTGAGAATTAGACAATAAGTTTATGCCATTGATTTGGTAACTGGCAACCGCTTCTTTCCATCTGTTTGCATCTTCATCAATGGAGATATTTAAGAACACTACGTCTTTTCCTGCAAAATATTTTTTAAGGTCTTCAGCTGCCGGAATTTCTCTTTTACAAGGTCCACACCAACTTGCCCAAAAATCTATGTATACCACTTTGCCAATAAAGTCACTAAGGGATACTTGCTTTCCTTCTATGCTTTTTAAAGTAAATGGAAATGCCGCAGCGCCTGGTGCAAAAGGGAGTTTTTCTCGGTAGTTCATTTCCAATAAATCAAAGCCTGGGTTTTTACCAAGTTCTTTTTTTACCCTTTCATAAAGCAGGCTCGCATCGGTCATTTGTCCATATTGCATAATATCACTCCATAACATGAGTCTAAATTTATTGAGTACTTCGCCGCTATAAAAGTTTGCACAGTAATCATATAATTGTACGGCATCCATTTGTTGGGGTGCCGTTCTCAAAGTGCGCATGAAGCAGTATTTTAACCACACACAGTACTGCGTAGAATTTAAATAAGCGGGCTGATTTAAAGGGATATTTTTGAGGTAGAAATAATAAGAACTATCTACCTTCAACTCTTTGTTATCAATGCCTCGCATAGAATAATACCAAGTTGGATAGTTTATTTTAAAGGCTTCGTTTTCAAATTTTATTTCTGCCGTTTGCCAATTTACAAATGCTTCATTTAACCCTTTTTTATTTTTCAATAGAAAGGCAGTTTTTGTATTCGTAATACTGTCTAATAATGATTTAAATTGTTCAGGATTTCTTCTGCCCATTTCTTCCAAAAGTTTGGTAGTGAAATCGGCGCTTTCAAAACTGTTTTGAAATTGTTTTTTCTGAAGCTCATACCAAGCGGCCTCTTTAGCGCCACGTCCCGTAAAGGTTTGCGTGCGCGTGCCATTAATATGCTTTACATTTAAGTACAAGCTATCTCCAGGTGCAATATGAAATCGCAGAATGTCTGAACCCATAAATAAGTTCACCATTTGGTCTTGAATAATAAACACCTTTGCGCTAAACTTTCCACTCGCATCTAATGTAATTTCAATTTGATCTAAATCTGCCTTATACGGACTGGTATAATATTGCAAGTTGCTTGCTTGGTTGGCAAAGGCAGGTATAATACCGCTTATTTTTACTTCCGTTTGTGCCGAAATGAAATTACTAAAAATGAGTGCAATCAATAAAATGCTAACGCGCATTTGAATTTTATAGAATGAAATAATTTTTGAAAACATGGTATGAAATTAGGTAGGTAATTTAGGTTTTAGGCTTGTTTATTTTTTCTTAATTTTCTGAATTTCTTCATTAACCCTGCTAATGGGTAAGCCCATTACATTGTAAAAGCAGCCTTCAATTTTTTCTACGGCAGTATAGCCAAACCAATCCTGAATGCCATAACTACCGGCCTTGTCGAAGGGTTGGTGGTTTTTGATATAATACCAAATTTCTTCTTCCCTGAGGTTTTTACAAGTAACTTTAGTGCGTTCACTAAATGAAAATTGAGCTGCATGTGTTTTTAAACAAACACCCGTAAATACCTCGTGTGTTTGTCCGCAAATGCTAGAAAGCATTTCAAAAGATTCGGCTTCATTGGCAGGTTTATTTAAAACTTTTCCATTGATCCAAACAATGGTATCTGCCGTTAACAAAATTTCTTTTTCTGCAATTTGTTTTGGATAATGTGCCGCTTTTTTTATGGCAAGCTTTTCTGCTATCATAGCAGGTGTATCGCGTGCATCAAAGGATTCATCCACTTCGTAGGTAAATACCTCAAAGGGCAAAGCCAAACCTTTGATGAGTTCTTGCCTTCTAGGAGATTTAGAGGCTAAAATTATTTTTATATCAGTCATTATTCTACCGTATCCACCCAAATAAATTGTCCACCACTGAGTCTAAAAATGTCTTTATCTATTACAAATTCATCTCCTTCTTTAATTTTTTTCATATCAATATCATTGGTGGCGGTATGGATAGATCCTTTTGTTTGTAGTGCAATTTTAAGGTATTGGTCGTTGATACCTTTTTTTGTACCACACATAATTACGTGTACTGGTTTTTTGATGCGCCTTAATAAATTCATGTCTCTTACCGGACTATCATCTGCAACTAAAACAATATCTGAAAAATCTCTGTAATTGATAATAGAGAAAACTACAGCTTCTAAATCATTTTCTGGTTCGTCGCCGCCTTCGCCCATTTTACGTACATCTTCCACATCCTTTTTCATTTTGCGGTAGTCTTTGGCTTCAAAAGGATGGATGCCGCCGGTGCGGCCAACTACTTTTTTATCGTCGTTTAGGTTATCGCCATCATTGAATAATACATAATATTTCACCTTACCATCTTCATAGGTTTGTTTGTACCAAACCAACATTTGACCAATATATGGAAACATACTACCA
>CANFHJ010000119.1 GCA_947446605.1 Bacteroidota bacterium
AAATAAGGTGCTTTTTGCAGTTGGGCAGCTAATTCATTAAATGATTTATTAAAAGCAACTTGTTTTAAAATATTTGAGTTAGGGTCGAACAAAACAAAAGCTACCTGTTTATCTCCAATAGACGGCGTTTTAATTACCTCAAACTGCTCGTCAATAACATCACTCACTTGCATAGCTGAACCGTCTGTAAAATGCACCTCAAGCATTACAGGCATTTTAAATGCATGAATTGTTTCGTCCATTTTTTGAACTTGTTCAATGGCAATTTCAATTCCGCGTGAACCATTTAAATAAGTTAATACCTCATAATGGACAGAAAAATTTGGCTCTCCACCTCTAAGAATCCACTCATCAAAAAACCAATCTAAATTAAGTCCTAAAACATCTTTAATGGCTTGTTGCAAATCATTGGTTTCTACGTTGGCATAAGCATGTGTTTTTAAATAATGGTTCAATACACGCAACCATTGATCTTCACCCAAAACATATTCCAACATGCTAATAACAGCAGCCCCTTTTGGATAAACCCTGGCAGTTCCTCCAGCGGTATGTCTAACAGCAAAATTGTCTTTTTTCCCCGCATCTATTGCCGAATTTTGGTGAGCCCTTCGTTGCCAATTCCATTCATCTTCACCATCCAAAACCTTTGATAATTGTTTTGGAAAGTAGGTGGCAAAACTTTCTTGCAACCAAGCATCCCTGCCATCACGCGCAGTAATAAAATCACCAAACCATTGATGGGTTAATTCATGGCAATTTACCCCAATATAATTCCTATCTAAAAATGCCCTTGCATCCACGTTAAAGAAATCTCCAAAAATGGTGGCGGTGGTATTTTCCATAGCGCCATAAAGAAAATCTTGTACCATAATTTGACTATAACTTTCCCATGGATATGGAATGCCTGTTTTGGCTTCTAAAAAATCGATCATTTGTGCAGAATACCTAAATGTTGGCTCCATTCTATCTGCAAACTCTGGGTAATACCAAAACTGCAAAGGCACGCCACTCTTGCTTTTGGCTGTTGCAACAGCATATTTGCCAATTCCCAACATTAATAGATAACCTGCATGTGGTTTGCTCATAGCATAATGCCAAGTATTGGTTCCGTTTTTGTTTTCTTTTTTACTAATTAATTTACCATTACTAAGTACTTGGTAATTTTTATCAAAAGTTGTTATTGTTTCTGTAATGAATTTATCATTCATATCATCATACATGGGAATCCAATAACGGTTATCTATGCCTTGTCCTTGCGTCCAAATTTGTTTACGCACTGCAAATGGATCGCTCAGTTTTGGTTCGGGTAAATTCCATCCAATAAAATAAATACCTTTTCTTGGGGTGGCAGTATATTCAAAAGTAATTTCGGCTGTTTGATCCCAACTCAAAGGCTTGCTTGGATATACCCAAATACCAGCCTTGTCACAAGAATATTTCAATTTTTCTCCATTCATTTTTGCAGAAGAAAAAACAATACCTGGGGCGTCAAAGAACACAGAATCAACATGCTTTTGAAGTACTTTAAATTGATGGCTAACCTTCCCTAAAACCATGCCTTTTTGCGTATCAAAAGAAATTTCTACTTTCATTTTAATAATATCTAGCGGATGTTCTCTTGAGGTGGTAGCATCTTTTAAATAACTATTAAAGCTGTTTTGGGCCGAAACCAATTGACAACAAAATAGACTTAATAATATTATTCTTAACTTCATAAATAAGGGTTATCAAACAAATATAAAGAATTATTGGAATGTACGCCGACATAAGACCCATGCCTTTCACAATAGTTTGGAGGAATAGAATTCTAAGAAAATTTTGTTCGTTTAATTTGTTTGCGAAAAAACTATTTTTACCAAATGAAATTACTTGCTAAACTATTACCAATTATTGCACTCTTTGCAATTTCCTGCTCGGATCAGCCTAAAAAAACTAGCACAGAACAAAGAAACAATACCAATACATACAAAATAGAGAGCCCCAATTTTAATAGCGACTCTGCCTTTATTTTTGTTGAGAAACAAGTGTCATTTGGGCCACGTGTATGTAACAGCGATGCCCATACAAATTGCGGCAATTATTTGAGTTCAGAATTCAAAAAATATGCAGATGAGGTAATAGAACAAAAAGCAACTGTGACAAATTGGGATGGGAAAAAATTACAAATAAAAAATATTATTGCGTCGTTTAACCCAAAAGCAAGCAAGCGTGTTTTAATTTGTTCGCATTGGGATAGCAGGCCTTATGCCGATAATGATCCAAATCCAGCCAATCACAATACTCCCATTGATGCGGCAGATGACGGCGCAAGCGGTGTTGCTATAATGTTAGAAATGGCACGCGTAATGCACCAAAATAAACCAAGTATAGGAATTGATTTTATTTGTTTAGATGCAGAAGATTTAGGCAAATCAGATAAGGGAGGGGAAACATACTGCTTGGGCTCACAATACTGGGCAAAAAACCCACATAAACCTGGCTATAAAGCCAATTATGGCGTATTGCTAGATATGGTAGGCGCATATAATGCCCGCTTTATTTGGGAAGGCTTTAGTACCAAATATGCAGAACCCGTGTTAAGAAAAGTTTGGGACCAAGGAGTTCAATTGGGATACAGCAATTATTTTTTCTATTTTCAAGGAGGCTATATCACAGACGACCATAAATTTATTAATGAATTAGGTGGAGTGCCAACCATAGACATCATTCATTATACAGAATCAACCGATACTAGATTTCCAGCACATTGGCATACGGTAAGCGATAAAATTAGTGTAATAGACCGCAATACTTTGAAGGCGGTAGGACAAACATTAATGGAGGTGATTTATAAAGAAAACTAACTAGTTAAATAAGTCCTTTATTACTTTTCTAATACAAATTTTCTTGCCTTCCAAGCGGGATAAAGTGAGGTAAAAATTCCCATTCCTAATAAAGTAAGGAAAACCGTTAACGCATCTTTTATTTTCACCAAAACTGGATAGGCACTTATCATTGAACCACCATTGTTTTGCAAGGCAATCCAGCCATATTCCTGCTGACCCCAGCAAACAAAATAGCCCATAATTAATCCCAACAAACCACCTGTTATAGCAATAAAAAGGCTTTGGTAAATATAAATTAACCCCGTTTGATTAGCGGTAAAACCTAAACTAGAAAAAACAGCAATATCTTTTCTTTTTTCAATAACCAACATGTATAAAGAACCTATAGTATTGAAGGCTGCAATGAGTAAAATAAATACCAGAATAAAATAAGAAATACTCTTTTCTGAGCGCATCACTTTAAAGAAACTTTCGCGCTGCTCGAACCTATTTTTAATGTCAAATTTGTTTTCAAAAAGCGCGTTTAATTCTTGCCGTGCTTGTTCCATATCAACGCCTGCCTTTAAGCGTAATTCAAGATGGCTGATATGCAAACTATCACCAGTTTGCGAAAACACATAGTTGAGTGGCAGTAAAACATATTTATTATCCACTTCCTCCTGCACACCAATAATTCCAACTGGAAACACAATACCATGGGCGAAAGCCCCTTCCGGATTAAGCATATCCATTTTGCCTTTTTTAGGCAAATAGATACCCAAATAATGAAATTGATCATCGGGATCTATTCCCAATTGGTAACCTAATCCTTGGCCCACAATTGCGAAAGAAGTATCTCCTTGTTGCAAAATCAAAGAGCCACGTAATAAATTACTATCTAGCAAATTGGTAACCAAATAATTTTGATCAACTGCTTTAATTGTTGCAATGGTTTGTTTCCCATTGTAGCGTAATAGGGCATTTTCTTCCCAAACAGCTGTATATCCTTTTAACCAAGTGAGTTCTTTAATTTTATTAATGGGGATATCACTTATGAGGATGCTTTTTCCTGTTTTAGGCAATACCTGCAGGTCTGCATCAAAATTGCTATACATTTTGGTGAATAAACCCTCAAAACCATTGAAAACAGAAAGTACAATTAACAAAGCGGCAGCCCCAACGGCATAACCTAAAAGTGAAATATAAGAAATAAGGGAAATAGCATTAAAACCTCCTCTTTTTTTAGGAGAGAAAAAATACCGACTAGCTATTTTAAATGGCAGGTTCATTGTGAAGGCAATCTTACAATCATTGCCCAGACAATTAGTCTTTCCAGGCTTTTACAATTAAGCCTGTACCTGTTTTGTGTGTGCTATAAGTATCCCACCAATTTAACAAGTAGCTAAAAGGATAAGTTAGGATATAATAGAAAGGAATTAAGACAAAAAATATTTTGCTGGCATTAAGCATTAACATTGGATATTTCATGCTAAGGCGCCAAGCAATTTTACCAGGGTTTCCATAGCTATAAAGAATTTCCATTTTATTAAAACCCGCTTGTTTCAATTTATCTGCCATTTCTGCAACAGGGTAACCATCGCGAACATGCTCACCAATAAAGCTTTCACCAGTTTCTTCATGCACATCACTACCACCTTGATCGCTTGGGGTAGAAATTAACAACATAGCACCGGGTTTCATTGCCTCATTGAAATTTTTAAATACGGTAACATCTTCTAAAATATGCTCCATTACATCAACACACATCACCAAATCATATTTATTTTGTGCAATACTTTGGGTTAAATCTCCGAACGAGAAAGTAGCATTTCCTAAATCACATTTTTTAAAAAATTGATTGCAATCCGCTATTTGATCTTCTTTCACATCAAGCGCATCAATGGTATATTGTTTACTGCGTTTGGCCATATAAAAACTATACTGACCAAAACCTGAACCTGCATCTAAAATAAGGGCAGAAGGCTTTTTCTTCATCCATGTTTTTAACTCACGGTGTACATGCCAGCTGCGCAATAATAATAAATCAAGTAAGGCATAAAACACTTTTCTCAAAAAAGTATTTTGGTTAAAAACTATACCTAGGTCTTTTTTAATTGGATCGTAATTCATGATTTAAGCACAAATAATTAATGGTTTTCGTTTCTTTTTCTTTCGTCTTCTTCGTTCACATGTTTCAATACAGCATCCATATGGAATGCATAATCAAGGCTGTCATCAATTATATAATTAAGCTCTGGAACAATGCGCGCTTGATTTCTAATTTTGAGAGCCAACTGCTTTCTAATTGGAACACTTTGTAAATTAACAATTCTTAAAAGCTCTGCCCTGTTTTGAATTTTTATCAAACTCAAAAACACTTTGGCATAACCCAAATCAGGGGAAACTTCCACTTTGCTAATAGTTACAAATTCCCTGTTAACAAAATCGGGATTGCGTTGGAAAATTTCCGCCAAATGTTGTTGGATTAAACCTGCAAACTTCTCTTGACGTACACTCATAAGATGCAAAAATACAAAATTTGAGTCAAAATAGAACAATGAATTGCTTTATACCAATAGAATAGCAGAACAAGAAGAATTTAGAAATTGCGATTAAGCCCTAAAAATGAACATAACTCTCCATAATTATCCTAAACCAAACAGTAAACTTTTCAGGATTATCAAGCAATTGGACCTGCAAATCAGGCAAACTTAGCCATTGAAAAGAAGCAACCTCCTCAAGGTTAAATTGAGGGTCTTGATTGAATTTGCCAACAAATACATGGTCAAATTCATGCTCTGTGAGGCCATTCTCAAAAGGCGCTTTATAAACAAAAGTTTGGTGAGCTTGCAATTCGCAATCAAAGCCCATTTCTTCTTTCAAACGCCTATGGGCAGCAGAAATAGCACTTTCCCCAGGACGAGGATGCGAACAACAGGTATTGGTCCACAAACCTCCTGAATGGTACTTTGTAA
>CANFHJ010000120.1 GCA_947446605.1 Bacteroidota bacterium
CAAGAAACAAAGAAAATTTTGAACACCCACAAATAAAAGGCTTATACCCTTGTGCAGAGGGTGCCGGTTATGCAGGTGGAATTGTAAGTGCCGCCATGGATGGCGAAAATTGTGCAAGTGCCATAGGCAATCTCTCGTAAAACAAAAACAACAATTGTGCGTTTAAAGGATATGAAAAAAATATTTTTTATCATACCCAGTTTTATTTTTCTATTTACACATATTATTGCCTGCAAGGGCCAAGGCAATGTTAAAATTGATACTACTATGCAAACAGAAACCCATCACCAAGAAATAAAGAAAAATCAATTATTTGAAGTTCAAAAAACGGATGCTGAATGGCAACAAAGTTTAGATGCCGAGCAATACCGCATTCTAAGACAAAAAGGTACCGAAAGACCCTTTACCAGTCCTTTAGAAGATATTTATGATGGTGGCACTTATGTTTGTGCGGGCTGTGGCAACCAATTATTTTCGTCGGAAGGCAAGTTTAACAGTGGTTGCGGTTGGCCAAGTTTTTATGAGGCTTTAGACCAAAAGCAAATAATAACCCAAACCGATAGCACTTTTGGGATGACACGCACAGAAATTCTATGTGCCAAATGTGGCGGTCACCTAGGACATGTATTCAATGACGGACCAAAAGAAAAGAGTGGTTTAAGGTATTGTGTGAATGGAAAATCGTTGAACTTTATAAAGAAGTAGGCAGGATTTTTTTAAAACCCTATCTTTTTTGCATCTTTGCTGCTTAAATAATTAGCATCTTGAAATTTCTGTTTTATTTATTTCTGTTTTATGTGGTATACCGCTATGTATTTGGCGGCTTCAAAATAAATGTATATCACCATAATCAACCTAATCCAAATCCACCTCAATACGATAGAGATAAAAAAGAGGAGGGGAAAATTACCATCAACCCAAAAGTAAGTAAGCAAGGTAAAGGCGGCTCAGATAAAGTAGGCGAATACGTAGATTTTGAGGAGGTGAATTAAGCACAATGGAAAAAAAAATCAGGTCATTACTGTTACAAACTTTAGGCACTGAATCTTATTTAGGTTTGGTAAGTAGCGCCTATATACGCCTTATTTCTGCAGGCTTTTTAAAAGCCAAATACCCTGAATTGTTTTACCTAAAACAATTGATCAAACCAGGTTTTACTTGCGTAGATATTGGCGCCAATGTTGGATACTATTCTGTTTTTCTTTCTAAATATGCTGAAAAAGCTGGTCATGTTTACGCTGTTGAACCTGTGCCTCTTTTTGCGAATGTATTTCTTAAAAATACAAGCAGGTTTGCCCAAAACAATATTACGCTTTACCAATGTGCCTTAGGTGCAGAAAGAAAAAAGGTAACACTTGGAACTCCCTTAATTGATGGGGTTTTTAGACATGGCCTTACAAAAATAATGGATAGCAATGCTACCGAAACTGCCTCGCAAACATACGAAGCACAAATGGAAGTAGCAGATGAGTTATTTTCTGCCTTGAGCAAAATTGATTTCTTGAAATGTGATGTAGAAGGTTATGAAGTAATTTTGTTTCCTCAAATGATTGAAACCTTAAAAAGGTGCAAACCCATTATTCAAATAGAAATATCGAGCGAGGAAAATAGAAAAAGCTTAATGGACTTATTAGCGCCAATAGGATATAAGCCCTACAAGCTTGCAAATGGCAACTTGGTAGAATTAATTACGCAAGAAGCTTTAAGTTACGAATTGGGCGATTTTTACTTTAAGGTAGTTTAACTACCAATCGTCTTCATCAACTAAAATAGGATCGCGCATTGCCTTTTTAAAGCTTTCAATTAGCTTTAATAAATCTTTGTCGGCGTTTCTTAGGATGATATCATTCTCTCTTACACGTGTAGTAGAGGTATAATAAAATTCAAAATAATTTCTGGTGCTTTTACCACCTTCAGAAGGTTTTACAGTTTCGTGAACCAAATTAGAAATTTGGTATCTGTAACGACCTTCCTTAATTAAGAAGGTAATTTTAAATTCAAAATTACCAATGCTGCGTTTGGTGTATTTGTTTAAGTAGGCATAAGCTGGAATAGTACCCACATAGGTAATTTTCTGATTGCGTTTGTCCAACTCAATTTTCATGTCTTTACCTAAATTTTTAGCTGCCCAGTTTTTGGCGCGCAAGTACAATGAATCTGAACCGCTCTCTTCTTGCTCTACTACGCCAAAATAGGTAATAAGATTGGTAGCCGAATCTATATAAAGCGTCATGCGTTCGTAAGGTCTTAAAAGCGGATCAATGGGTGCTGCCGGATCTGCGCTTGCAGCGGTGCTATCTGCAGAGGTACTATCTGCGGGAGCAGAAAAATCATATCCTGGAGTTGTTTGATCTTGAACTTGCGCCATAGCTTGGTTCCAAGAAAAACCTATTAACAACATTACCGAAACCTTTATTATCTTTTTCATTTTCTAATTTTCTGTTTAATCTTTTACTTAATTATTCATTAAGAAAAGGGTGCATTTGAACTTCTAACGAAAGTAAGCAACTTTCATTTTCTTTCACGGCTCAATTTTATAAAAAAATGAGTTTAAAAAAAAGTTTAATGTTTTGCCTCCCTTTTAGGCACTAAATGATGGCCATGTGCCTCAGGTTCAAGTTTTTTAGTTGTACCCTTATGCTTTGGGTCGAACCCGTTTTTGCGCATGGCATCCCAATAAACTTTGCCATATGCCACAAAAACCTCTTCTCCAGGCTTAATATTTCTGCTTGCAACAATATAGGGTTTGCCTTTAATAACTTCAAATCTGGCATTGTTTCTATAGCCTTCTATGCGAACAATTCCAGCGGCATCATTTGCATAACGGGCTAAAGCTTCAGGTGTATGCAAAGCATCTACACATTTACGATCCGAAATATAAAAATAATAGGCCCCAACTCCTTCCAAAGCATCATTGCGCTTTTGGCATTGTGCCCATGTAATTACCTCGCCTTTGTATTCTACTACCACTTCACCCCTTTTAATAAGTTGGTGTGTGTATAGCCCCATTCCGGCGTTAGGAATTTGCGACTTTTTTATCTCTAGGTTCATGCGGGTGCAAAAGTGGTGAAACATCTTTAAAAATCAGCATATCCTGCAAAGATTTTTTAAATTTTATTTTATAATTTTTTTTGGCATGCTATTTCACCTAAAGTTTAGCTAATATTGGTACACTATTAAAAGCAAAATTGTAAAGAATGAAAATAATAAGTTATAACGTAAATGGCATAAGATCGGCAATTAGCAAGGGCTTAATAGATTTTATGCAAAGCAGCATGGCAGATGTTTTTTGCTTTCAAGAAACCAAGGCTTTACAAAACCAGGTTGAACCTTTTTTATTTGAAACGGTTGGGTATAGCAGTAACTTTTGGTTCAGTGCAGAAAAAAAAGGATACAGTGGCGTTGCTATATATAGCAAACAAAAACCAAATCATGTAGAATTTGGGTTTGGCAATGAAGCCTATGATACCGAAGGTAGAATTGTACGTGCCGATTTTGACAATGTAAGTGTGATTAGCGTGTATATTCCCAGTGGCAGTAGTGGAGAAGACAGACAAGCTTATAAAATGAAGTGGTTAGATTTCTTTTTAAACTATATCACCGAACTTAGAAAAACGCATCCCAATTTAATTGTATGTGGCGATTATAATATTTGCCACCATGCCATAGATATTCATGATCCAGTGAGCAATAAAAACAGCAGTGGTTTCTTGCCAGAAGAACGCGAATGGATGCAAAAATTTGTAGAAAGTGGATTCACAGATAGCTTTAGAAAATTGCACCCAGAACCGCACCAATACAGCTGGTGGAGCTATAGAGCAAATGCACGCAACAACAACAAAGGCTGGCGCATAGATTATTGCATGGTGGCAAATGCTATTCAAGAAAGAATCAAAGAATCAGGAATTTTACAACAAGAAAAGCACTCAGACCATTGCCCTGTTTGGGTTGAAATAAATTAGGAAGAAGCAAGCATTCCTATTACTTCAAATTTATCAAACACATTTTGACTGTGCGGTGCTGCTGCTAATTCCTCGCTAAGGTCCTGCCCTGCCCAGTGTTCGTAATGTTTGCCATTGCGCCATAAACGACTGCGTGTAACATCATATATTTTACCCAAATAGGCCACCCAAATTTCTGGTTTGTCTTGCCCATTCCGTAAAGCCAATTGAGAACGTGTGTAAACAGGTAATTCCATTATACCAATTGATGCGCTATTAAATACTCTGCAATTTGAATGGTATTGGTGGCTGCACCTTTGCGTAAATTGTCTGAAACAATCCAAAGATTAAGGGCATTGGGTTCTGATTCATCTCTTCTTATTCTTCCCACAAAAACTTCGTCTTTATTTTCAGACCATAAAGGCATTGGATAAATACCATTTTGAGGATCGTCTTGTACAATTATTCCAGGCGTATTGGCTAAAATATTTTTGATGTCGGTTATTTCAAAGGCTTTGTTGAACCTAATATTTACGCTCTCACTATGGCCACCCATCACAGGAATGCGCACACAGGTAGCAGTAACTGCAATGTTTTCATCCATCATAATTTTCTTGGTTTCGTTTACCATTTTCATTTCTTCCTTGGTATACGCATTGTCCATAAAAACATCTATTTGCGGAATGGCATTTTTATCAATAGAATATTTATAGGCCATTTCACCTTCAATACCCATGCGTTCATTTTCCATTTGTTTTACCGCTTTTATGCCAGTACCTGTTACACTTTGGTAAGTAGAAACAACTACCCGCTTAATGCCATACACTTTATGAAGCGGGTTCAATGCCATTACCATTTGAATGGTTGAACAATTGGGATTGGCAATAATTTTATCTGAACTGTTTAATTGCTGCCCATTAATTTCTGGCACAACCAATTTTTTAGTTGGGTCCATGCGCCAAGCAGATGAATTATCTATCACTACTGTACCCACAGCTGCAAATTTAGGCGCCCATTCCAAAGAGGTATTTCCACCAGCAGAAAACAAGGCAATGGCAGGTTTAGCCGCAATTGCTTCCTCCATTGAACAAATACGATACGCTTTGCCTTTAAACATTATTTCTTTGCCAACAGACTTCTCTGAGGCAACAGGAATTAATTCGCTCACTGGGAAATTACGTTCCTCTAGTACTTTTAACATTTTGCCACCAACCAAACCAGTAGCACCAACAACAGCAATTTTCATAAAATAATTTTTAAACAAGGATAAATAATTTGAACTGCCCCTATCCTATTTCCTTGATTTATGTTTTAGGAATTACAAAAATAAAATTTTACTCCGGTCTTGCCCTATTATTTTTGAAGATGAACAAATTTTACTACCCCATCATTTGTTTCCTCGTATTTAATTTTAGCTCAAAAGTAAATGCCCAATTGAGCGACAATTTCACTGATGGAAACTTTAGTGTAAACCCTACATGGACCGGAACAGATAGCCTATTTAAGGTAAATACCAATTTTGAATTACAGGCTGCAGGAGGCATTGGCACAGCAGCAGAAAGCTATTTAGGCACACAATATATATTAAACAAAGATTTAGAATGGCGCTTTTGGCTAAGGTTTGGCTTTAACCCAAGCACCCAAAATTATGTGCGCGTTTATTTAAGTGCTAATAACGTTAATCCAAAAAATAGCAACAATTCTTATTACCTACAATTTGGCGGAAGCACAGGAAGTA
>CANFHJ010000121.1 GCA_947446605.1 Bacteroidota bacterium
ATTGGGCATTGAAAAACTTTGACTCACCACAAACCTGTTATCGCTAAAATTTGAATTGATATTTCCCTGTTCATATTGCGCGGTGGTCATGGGTAAATTCCATGCACTGTTTTTCATTTTTTGCGCCAATTTCAATTTGTAATCTTGGGAATTTAAACCTTGGTTATATTTATACGCAGAATCTAAGGCAGCACCAATATAAATGGGCGTTTGTGCTTTTACACTCAATACAAATAAGAAAGGTAACAACACTGCCACTTTTGGATATTTTAAAACAGGTTTGCGTTCAAACAACATATACAAAACTGGCAATACAAAGAGGGTTAAGAAAGTAGCCAATAACAAACCTCCAATTACCACTGTTGCCAATGGGCGTTGCACTTCTGCACCCGCTCCATTGCTTAATGCCATAGGCATAAATCCTAAAGACGCTACACAGGCTGTCATCAATACCGGACGTAAACGCAATTTGGTTCCCGCCAAAACTATTTCTTTTAAATCTGTAAGTCCTTCTGTTTTTTGTCGGTTAAATTCTGCAATCAAAACAATTCCATTTAAAACAGCTACACCAAACAAAGCAATAAAACCAACACCTGCAGAGATGCTAAAAGGCAGACCGCGCGATGCCAAGGCAAAAATACCACCAATAGCAGAAAGCGGAATGGCAGAATAAATTAACAAACCCTGCTTCATAGAATTAAAAGCAAAATACAAGAGCAATAAAATTAGCAATAAAGAAACCGGCACGGCAATAGCCAAACGCGATTTTGCCGCTTCTAAATTTTCAAAGGCACCACCGTAGGTTACATAATAACCAGGAGGCAATTTCACTTCTTTTTTCATGCGGGCTTGCAAATCACTTACAATGCTTTGTACATCCCTTCCACGCACGTTAAAGCCCATCACAATTCGGCGTTTGGCGTCTTCGCGCTGTATTTGGTTCGGACCATCCACAATGTTTACATCTGCCAATTGGTATAAGGGTACTTGTCCGCCAGAAGGAATAGAAATCAATAAATTTCTAATATCATCCAATTGCGTTCTTTGGTTTTTTTCTAATCGCAATACCAACCTAAACCTACGCTCCCCTTCATATACCATGCCTGCTCCTTTGCCTGCAAAAGCCGTATGAATAATTTGATTAACATCCGAAACATTTAATTTGTATTGCGCTAAAAATTCACGCTTCAAATTAATTACAATTTGCGGCATCCCAGTAACGGGCTCTACATAGATATCGCGGGCACCTTCAATGCCTTGTGCAATGGCGCCCATCTTATTGGCATAAGCAGCTAAGGTATCCAAATCTTCACCAAATATTTTGCATACCACATCTTGTCTGGCACCTGTCATTAATTCATTGAAACGCATTTGCACAGGATATTGAAAACCAAAAGTAGCACCAGGAATAGCAGCCAATTCTGCACTCATTTTTTCTGCCAATTCAGGAAAAGTTTTAGCGCTGGTCCACTCTTTTTTGTCTTTTAAAATAACCATTACATCTTGTGCTTCCATGGGCATGGGATCGGTAGGTATTTCACCACTTCCAATTTTACAAACCACCTCTTCTACTTCAGGAAATTGAGACTTTAAAATATGTGCCGATTTTTTGGCCACATCAATACTTACATTCAAATTACTTCCAGTTAAAACGCGTGTTTCCACAGCAAAATCGCCCTCCTCCAAGGATGGAATAAACTCGCCACCCAATTGCAACATCACAAAAATAGAAGCAACAAAGAGTACCAATACACTTGAAATTACCAATTTAGGTCGAGCAATAATTCTTACCAAATAATACCTATAAAAAGTTTCTATTTTCACCATAAAACGATCGGCAAAATTTGGTTTATGTGAAATGTTTTTTAACAACAAAGCACTCATCATTGGAATATAGGTTAGCGATAAAATAAAGGCACCCAATAAAGCAAAAGCAACTGTTTGCGCCATGGGTTTAAACATTTTACCTTCTATGCCTTCTAAACTAAAAATAGGCAGGTAAACTATTAAAATAATGAGCTGTCCAAACACCGCGCTGTTCATCATTTTACCCGAAGCATGTTTCACTTCTTTATCCATTTTCCCTTGCGAGAGGTCTACAATTTTTGAGAACCTTCTGCTATGCGTAATCACATGCATCACAGCTTCCACAATAATTACGGCTCCATCTACAATCAGTCCAAAGTCAAGCGCACCAAGGCTCATCAGGTTTCCACTAACCCCAAATGCGTTCATCATAATTACGGCAAACAACATAGATAAAGGAATCACAGAAGCCACCAATAATCCTGCGCGAATATTTCCTAAGAACAAAACCAAGATAAAAATTACAATCAGTGCGCCTTCCAATAAATTGGTTTGTACGGTTCCAATGGCATTGTTTACCATTTTGGTTCGATCCAAAAACGCATCTATTAAAACACCTTCGGGCAAGGTTTCTTGAATTTGTGCAATGCGTATTTTTACTGCTTTAATTACCTCATTGCTATTGGCGCCTTTGAGCATCATTACAACTGCTCCAGCAACTTCTTGCTCGTCGTTGTATACCATGGCGCCGTAGCGGGTGGCATGACCAATTTTTACCTCGCCCACATCTTTTACAAAAACAGGCGTTCCATTTGGTAAGACTTTAACTACTATTTTCTCAATGTCGTCAATAGATTTTATTAAACCTTCACTTCTGATAAACAATACTTGCGGACCTTTTTCTATATAAGCGCCGCCCTCATTTTGGTTATTATTATTGAGTGCTTCATACACATCTGGAATGCCCAAGCCTTGTGCTTTTAAACGGTTGGGATCAATCTCTACTTCATATTGTTTGAGGTAACCACCAAAACTACTCACATCGGCAACCCCTTTTACACCCAGCAACTGACGCCTTACCATCCAATCTTGAATGGTACGCAAAGCTTGTGCATCGTACTTTTTTTCAAAGCCCGGTTTGGGTCGAACCACATACTGGTAAATTTCTCCCAAACCCGTTGTAACCGGCCCCAATTCTGGCGTTCCCACCCCTGCCGGAATTTGGTCTTTTACCCCTTGCAAACGCTCACTCACTTGCTGGCGTGCCCAATACACATCTGTTTGGTCGTTAAAAACAATGGTAACCAATGATAAGCCAAAACGCGAGAAACTCCTGATTTCAATTTTGCCTGGAATATTGCTCAAGGCCTGTTCCAGAGGAAAAGTAATTAAACGCTCCACATCTGGTGCTCCCAATGATGGAGAAATGGTTATTACCTGCACCTGATTATTAGTAATATCAGGAACGGCATCTATGGGTAATTTTGTTAATTGATAAGCCCCAAACACCACTAAAAAAAAGGTGAATAGCGCTATTATCAATTTATTATTGACAGAAAATCCAATAATTCTATTTAACATTTTCGATTTAAAATAAAGGTAGAGGCATGTATTTTATTACACGCAAAATAATGGAGGCTCAATAAAAAATTATTGGCTAAAAAAAAGAAGTTTTAGATGGCTCGCGGTGGCTGAAAAATGCCACTCGGATTATTAAACGAATAAAATGCGTGCTTAAAACAAGCGTGTTCGTGCTCGCCTACAATAGGTGTTTCAATATTGTAAACAGGCAATTCTTCTACCAATACATGCAATACATTTACGCTGTTTTGGTAAAGGGGCAAATCTTGGTGATCCTCTTCTCCTTTGTGCAGGGAGCCTTCGCTGTAATGCATGTCAATAAAATCTGCTACAGTAATATACCCTTTCTCTGCCAAATGGTGGCGGTAATGGTTTACCAAGGAGGGTAATTTATTGAGTTGCTCGTTGAAACCGGGCAAAAAAGAGCTGATTAGGAACAAGGTTCCCAATACCATAAAAGCCCATTTTTTAAAACCCACATGTTTCATTGAATGCAAAGATAAGTATTAATAGAAATAATTGCCCATATTTTAAAGCTCTTAACAATTATGTAAATTGCCAACAAAAAGCCTCCCACATGAGATTGCGCCCAAGCCTTCGTTTTGTATTTCCCTTTGTATTTATGGCAATAAGTACAATGGCCTGGTGCCAAAAAATACCCAAGGGTTTGCACGATCCAAAAGATTTCAAAAAGAATTTTGCAGCCACCAGCGAAACAGTATATGCCTGCAAATATGAAACCTGCAACCTCGATTATTTGCTTTTTTTGCGTTCGGTAAAACGCAGAATGAACCCAGCCATTTACCAAAGTTTATTGCCAGACACCACTAAGTGGAGCAACAAAGGCATGAACAATGCAAATTATACCCAAAACTATTTACACCATCCCAGCTATTATTATTTCCCTTTGGTAAATGTTTCGTATGAGCAAGCAAATTTTTATTGTGTTTGGCTTACTCAGCAATACAACAATAATCCCAAACGAAAATTCAAGAAGGTAGTATTTAAAATCCCTACCCGATCTGAATGGGAAAATGCCGCAGGAATTAGCAATGATAAAAACAGTTTCCCATGGGGACAAGCCTTGCCAAAAGCAAAGCAAGCAAACTACTACGATTCTAGTAAAGCTGCACTAGACAGCAATTTACAAACTAAACAAAGCAGTGCAAATTTTGATGCCTTTCAAGAAAAAGGGCTACCCTATTTTACACACAAGGTAAACGATAAAAAAGCCATTCAAAATAAACTAGGCATGTACCATATTGCTGGCAATGTAAGTGAAATGGTAAGTGGCAAAGGTGAATGTGCAGGTGGTAATTTTCAATCCAATGTAGATTGGCTGCGGATAGATGCCCCCAACGAATTTTACCCAGGCTATATTCCTTGTCCGCTCATAGGTTTTAGGATTTTTATGCAGGTGATGGAAGAGTAGATTTTAAAAGTAATTTGAAATATTTAAAAATCAATAAAATTTAATTTAAATTTATACCATGAAAAAAGATATGGTGATTGAGACAATGACCGACCTTCCACAAGAATTTGAATTAGAAATATTGATGGAAAAATTGATTTTTATTGAAAAAATAGAAAAAGGTCTCAAGCAAATTAAGGAAGGCAAAACAAAAACTCATGAGGAAGTGAAAGAAATTATTGAAAAATGGCAGAAATAATTTGGTCGAAATTTGCAATTGAAGACTTGAAAAATATTTATGATTTTATTGCAAAGGATTCCTCATTTTACGCAAAAAGGCACATCAATAAATTAAGTGAAAGAGTTAGCCAATTAATAAAGTTCCCAAATTCTGGACGAATTGTACCTGAATTTAATAAGACCTCAATTCGAGAATTGATCGAAGGCAATTATAGAATAGTATATAATATTAATGGTGAAAAAATTGAAATTGTCAGAATTCATCATTCCTCAAAATCAATTAATCCTGATTAAAAAATTGATTCATAAAAATCAGAATTAATGCCAATACATCAACAAATTGACGCCCCCGAGGCCGATTACCTCTATATACAAACATCACAAATTCCTAAAGCTGGCAATGGTTTACATACAGCCATACATATTTACAAAGACGAAATAATTGCCTTGTACGGCGGAGAAATTCTCAAGGCCAAGGAAGCAAAATTACGGGTTGCCGCCGGCACAGATGCCTACTTTATTATGCTGCTCAATGGCACCATCCTCGACTCACAACATAGCAAATGTTTTGCCCGCTATGCCAACGATACGCAAGGCAACATTGGAAGCAATTTTAAAAACAACGCAAAAAT
>CANFHJ010000122.1 GCA_947446605.1 Bacteroidota bacterium
CTGCAGATACCTATCCTTTGCCTGTAAAGGATAAATTAACAAAGGCAAAAGAATATACTAAACATTGTTTTTGGCTAAATAGCTCCTATGTTAGAGATGAAATCTATTTAAAAGATTATACCAACTGAGAAAATAATTGCGGGTAATATTTGCCAGTTACACAAAATTCTTTATGGGCTCCAATTTTTGACCTTGCGGCTAATGTTTTTCTGTTTTTGCGTTTGGGCGGGTTTCGGGGCACAAAGGTTCAATTTATTACTAAAGTGCATTGAAACAAAAAGCTTCAAGTTTGTAAGTTAGCTCGCCTGACGCAATACCCGTGTTAGCTGGCGCTTATTCTTTCCTTAATAATATGTCAATTATATTTTGAGGGAACTTTAATTTTAAAATTTCTGAAATTGACTCAGGGTCGTTTTGGACAAATTTCCAATTTTCACCATTATCGGTCGAAATTGCAACAACTTCTCCACCATATGAATGTTTGTCTAGGCCTATTTTACCATTAATATAAGTAATCACAACATATAGCTTACTTTCATGATAATTAACTCTATTCGTTATTTCACCTACCTCGTATTCATATTTTATCTTTTTTTCTTTAACAAGTTTTTTAATTTTTCTAATTGGCTCAATAAACAATGAGTCTTTAATTTCTTGCATATTGACTTCTTCGTCTGGATATTGTTGCTTCATATACTCAAAAATGTCTGGATATAAATAAAATATTGCTTTTTCTGGGTCTCCTGTATTTAATGCAACCAAATATTCTTTAAGTTGCGATTTCATATTTTTTTCTGCTATAGAATTTCCAACTGTGTCAATAACAATACTTCCATTATTGTCAGAATATTGATTTCGTTGATTTTGTCCACAAGAAATTAGAAATGCTGCGGCAATTGAAATAATTAATAGTTTTGTCATAATTGCATTAATTTAACCAAAGGTTAAAAATCCAAAATAGGCCTTTAAATTCTGAAACGAAGAAGCCGAAAAGAACGCCGTCCCAAAAGTCATTTTCTTTTGTATACATATACCAATAATAAAAAGACATTATTTGCCAAATAATTATGTAGCCGATAATTATAGAGCCCCAAAATGAATGCTTCTTATTTTCTGTCATTTTTCCGGCCTCCTTTTAACCCCATAATTATTAATCCAACTAAACCGATAATTAGAGTAAGGAAAAATCCAGAAAAATATCTAGTCAATTCAAATTTCAAATAATCTTTGCAACTTGTAATTAAAAATGTTGCGAAAATTGTCAATAAAAAGATGTGCGATTTTTTTGTCATAATTTTTGATATTTAATTGCCAGTTAACATTTTGCAGATAAAATATGTTGGTGATTTCAAAGCACTAAGTTGTCTGCAACTACTGACCTTGATACCTAGTATTAAGCTTCATTTAACCACTGAACCGCCAAATTCTTTTAGCTGCTTTTATTTATAGTTTTAACTTCTAGCAGCTGAACCACCACCACCAAAACCACCTATTCCAATAATATAACCTAACCAATAGAAGAAGCCTGTATTATGTTCTGCATAAATGCCAATATCGGCACCAAATAGCTTCCCAATTAAAGAAAATACGATAATAAA
This sequence comes from Bacteroidota bacterium, assembly GCA_947446605.1. GTDB lineage: Bacteria > Bacteroidota > Bacteroidia > UKL13-3 > UKL13-3 > B1. The sequence goes on from CANFHJ010000122.1 coordinate 1,599, forward strand.
TCCGTGCCAGATACCAGAAAAAAATCCAGCTTCATTTGATACATAACCTTTAGGTGCGCAAGAGGAAAGACTAGTTATACAAATTAATAAAATTAGGCCAATGGCAATTTTTTTTACTGTCATATTATTTTTGTTTGATTGTGAATGATTTGATTACGAAAATTATTCCGCCAATAATGTCAATTGGCATCCAGGCAGATTTGTCATTCAGGTAAATTGGTATAAATGGATTAAATAAAATTGCAATTAGTCCAAAAGTTATAACCCAAAAACTTAGTCCTTCTTCATACCCTGTCACTACAACTGCAACTGAACCGAAAGTTACTACAATTCTCAATAAGGTGTAATAACCTATTGGTAAGTCAATAAGTCCTATAAACAGTAGACCTGCACAAATAAGTAAGAGTGTCTTCATTTTAGTTGCAGTCTCTAAGTTTTCGTTCACAGTCGTCAAGCTCACTTTCTAAGTTTCTGATTTTATATTCTAAATTAGAATTGTCATATGATTGGTTGCTTGAGTTGTTCTCAAAATCAGCTCTCTCAGATTTGCAATTTTCAAGTTCATTTTCTAAATCTGACACTTTATCTTCAAGGTCGGAGATTTCATATTTAAAATGTTTTATCTCCTTGTTTTTGGAGATAATAGTAATAATGCTAACAAGAAGACCAGCAGAAAGAACAATTGTCAGCCAATGAGTTTTCAATATTTGATTTATCTTATTCATTTATCGGTCGTTTTAAAATTGCACATAACGTTCCTTGTACCAGCCAAACCCAATTACTATTTCGCAAGGTGCTTGTTATTTTTGTGCCATATATAGGTTTTATGTGTTTTATTGATAACCAAAAATTCTGATTTCTTTATTCAAATATACCAAAAAAGCTTGCCATAAAATGTCAATCAGTTTAGTAGTGGAAAAATTTATGGAGAAGCGCCGTAAATCTGTATTTATGGTAATTCTTACCCTTTAATGTGTGCACTTATATGCGCTTAAAAATCACTTTTCTTAGGATTTGGTGAACGGAAATGCATTTGGTTCCGAATGGTTCAATATGTTTGTTTAAAATTTATTCTGGTGGCAGTAGAAATGGTAAAATTGTTTTAGTTGAAAACATGGATATACAGGATCCAGATTTTCATTCTTCTTTTACTATTAAAACGTATTCAAGTGAAAAAGAATTTTCAGAATATAGCTGGAAGCATACCTCGATAATTTTAAGGCCCAATTCTTTTGATGATAGTTTTAAAAATATAATTCTTAATGAAGAGGATTCTTATAACATGCGGGTTGTTGGTGAATTTGTTAAGATTTTGGAATAAGGATAATTAACAATAGGGTAAGTATTACTTATTATGCCGCGTTAATTTGCGCTTTTGGGATTGTTTTCAATAGGTTCTCAATGGCTCCTTTTTCTTCTTCCAAATCAAAGTCGTCCTGCAGCCCTAACCAAAACTTTGCTGAATTCCCAAAATATTGAGAAATTCTTAATGCAGTGTCGGCTGTAATTCTGCGGTTTCCTTTAATTATTTGAGAAACTCTTGTTTGTGGAATTCCCAAGTCCTTTGCTAATTGGTATTGCGAAATAGATAAAGGTTTTAGAAATTCTTCTAAGAGAATCTCACCTGGATGTATGTTCTTTAACTTTTTCATTTTAGTGATAATCTAATAATTTAACCTCGTAGGTATTTGAATTCTTCCACTGAAAAATGATTCTCCATTGGTTGTTAACTCGGATGCTATAGAAACCATTATAATTTCCACCTAATTTTTCAAGTCTATTCGATGGAGGAATTCTTAAATCGGCAATAGTTATAGAATTGTTTAACATCCTTAATTTCCTTCTGCCAATTTCCTGTATTTCCATTGGTAGGCCTTTAACGCGCTCCCCATTCCATATCTTCTCTGTTTCTTTATTTCCAAAAGAAATAATCATTTTTTGACAACTTATATAATACTAACGCCAAAGGTAAGTATTGGATTTGTAATTGCCAAATATTTTTCAATGAGGCATCACTTCTTTACACCAGCTAAAGTAAAAAAACATTTTACATTGTGGTCTTGGATTTGGCCATATACCGGTAGTTTGTGCAAATGAATTTGTGTGTGTACCACTCCAAACGCCATTTCATTTTGGTTCGAACCGTAAGCTTTTCATAAATCAAATGATACTACGCCTTTCTGTTAGCCCTTGCCAATTCGGCATTTGTATTGTGGCTTAGTTGAAGGTATTTTGTGAAAAATTCTTATTATTACCCCTTATTTAATACCCATGCTTCAAGCCAATACTTTAGCTGCCATAGAACAATATTTGCTGGGCTTAGATGCCGCCAAAGCTGCAGATATGCGTGCCTTGCATGCCTTTATTTTGGGGCTCAATGGGCAGGCGCAATTGTGGTTTGATGATGGCAAAAATACCGAAAATAAAACAGTGAGCAATCCCAATATTGGCTATGGCAATTTTACCCAAATTTATGCAGATGGCAGCGCAAAAGAATTCTTTCAAATAGGCATCAGCGCCAATACCACGGGCATTTCAATTTATATTTTGGGCAAAAAAAACAAGGGCTATTTGGCGCAACATTTTGGTTCGACCCTAGGAAAAGCAAAAATTACGGGCTATTGCATTAAGTTTAAAAACCTGCAAGCAATAAATTTAGATGTGCTGCAAGCAGCTATTCTGTATGGCTTTGCCACGGAAGACTAAAATACCCTATACGCATTTTTTTTGCGCCAGTGTGTGTGTGTATTGCTTTTTTATACGCTGTATTCTTTTCCCCAACTGTGCAAGGAAACAATGCTGGGTAGCAGTTTTTGTCCTTTGGGGGTAAGCGCATATTCTACCGTGGGTGGTACGGTGGCAAATACCTCTCTGGTAAGTATGCCATTTGATTCCATGTTTTTTAATTCCTTTACCAACATTCTGGTATTGATGCCTTCAATGTTTCTTTCTAATTCTTTGAAACGCATTTTACCTTTTGATAAAATATAAATAATTGGCATGGCCCATTTGCCACCAATAATATCTAATACTTCTCTTAAAGAACAAGTTTTTTCTGAAATACTGATTTTTGTTTTTGTCATAAATGCCTGGTAATAAGAATTGCTTTACATTGGGTTACTACTGTACAATGGTGTAACTACTTTCAAAAGTAAAGTAATGAACTTAGGTTCGCAACTCAAATTTTTTAAAAATGAAATTATTAGAAGCTGTAAAAGTGGGCGCACATACGCTTAAAAATAAAATGGCCATGGCGCCTATGACGCGTTCTCGTGCAACAATGGATGGTTTGGTGGGTACCTCTACCCAATTGTATTATACGCAGCGTGCAAGCGCGGGAATAATTGTTTCTGAAGCCATTAATATTTCTGTGCAGGCTTTGGGCAGTCCGCTTACTCCAGGCATTTACACACAAGCACAGATAGAAGCTTGGAAAAAAGTGACAGAGGCAGTGCATGCAAATGGGGGTGTAATTTATGCCCAATTGTGGCATACCGGTAGGGTAGGACATTCTTTGGTAAAAAATGGTGAGCAGCCTGTGGCTCCTTCTGCTATTGCTATTGAAGGTCAGCAACATTTTACCATGCAAGGTTTAAAAGATTATGAAGTGCCAAGAGCTTTGTCTACCCAAGAAGTGCAAGGTATTGTACTGGAATATAAACAGGCTGCTATTAATGCCCTATTGGCGGGTTTTGATGGGGTAGAATTGCATGCCGCTTTTGGCTATTTACCCAACCAGTTTTTGGCAGATAGTGCCAACCAAAGAACCGATCAATATGGTGGGAGCAATGAAAACCGCAATCGTTTTGTAGTAGAAATTATGCAAGAAATTTGTAGTGCCATTGGCAATGAAAAAGCGGCCGTTCGTCTTTCGCCCACCAGCACTTATAATGGTATAGTGCACCACACACC
>CANFHJ010000123.1 GCA_947446605.1 Bacteroidota bacterium
GAACAATCATTTACTATAACCACTTCTTTTTCTATGCCATTGATCAATTGAAGGCTGTCTACCTTATCCAAAATAAGGTGAATAGTTCTGGCCTCGTTGTAGGCAGGAATAATAATGCTGAGTTTTTGGGTCATGTAAACTTATTTAATCTGCGAAGTTACGAAATGCCAATAAATTTCAAAGTCGGATTGCGCTAGTGTTTTAGGCCAACATGAATCGTAGGTGTAAATATATTTTATATTCAATAACACGCCCAATGAACAAACAGTATAAAATACCATGCTTAATGCTTTATTGTTTTTTTGTTGAATCCAAAATACCGATGCACACATAGAAATAATTAATAAGGGAAAAATATCTATGAAGCCTCGGTGTCCATATGCACATCCTAAATGGTAGCACCACCAGGAAGCATACAAATAGCTGCATATTACAAATGCCAAGATGCTAATGATGCCCAAACTTTTTTGTTTTTTGTACAAAGCGATAAAGCCTAAAATACTTAAAAATAAAATTGGGTTGGTACTTAATAATCCATTTTCAAAACCCAATAATACTTCTATCAATTTGGGGTTATTCCAATAAATAAATCCCTCGTTTTGGTAGGAATAAAAAAAGATACTTTTAGTTAAATAAATGTTGTAGGCAATTTGTGGAATTAATAATAACAAGGCGGCGCTTATGGCGTAAAAATAATCTTTAAGGCTCCTGTTGTTTAGCAATGCCAGTGGCTTTTCAATTAAAAACAAACTTGTAAAAATAAATACAATATTCAATTGCCGAACCAATAGAATAAGGGCAGAAACGGCAAAAAGGCTAATCCATTGCCATCTTTTTTGCGCTATAGAAAAACCATGTAATAGAAACAAAAACAAGGAGAACAGAAAGAAAGAATACACATGTGAATACGCGCCTTCAAAAATGCTATAATAATATAAATTGGAGCCAAATACGGTAAAGAACAATGCCCATAAAATGGTATTTGATGGAAAATAATTGCTTAAAAATCTTCTGAGAAAATACAGTCCAAGTAAAAAATAAAATACGGCCGATAAGTCGATGGCATTTTGATAAGGTTTGCTAAAACCATTTGCCTCCTCCTTATTGATCAATACATATAAATGTGCCAAAGCAAAAAATGGGCTTTCTAAAATTGCGGTTCCTACCGGGTATTTGGTTTGAACCTTGTTGCTTTTTAACAATAAGCTAAATCCATTGCCTGTGAGTGAATCAATTTTTGCTGGGAATTTATTTGCTTCAAAATTGTAAAGAAAAAAAGCGGGTAAATAAACGTAATAACCAGCCTTGTCAGACATTAGCGTGCTACTATACGTATATATTTTAGACCTGCTGTGTCTGTTTAAGGTGGCAAAGCACAATACGAGCGCCAAAATAAGCCAAACAATATTTTTAGTTTTTAATAGTTCCTGCCACATGCTTCAAATCTATCATTTTTTGTTAATTTGCCCCATGCAAAATGCCTTTCAATTGTCGTTTGTGGTGCCACTATACAATGAGGCACAAAATATGCCCGAGCTAAAAACGCGCATGCAAAGCTTATTGGCTTCCTTACCCATGCCTGCAGAATTGGTTTTGGTTGACGATGGCAGCACAGACCAAACACCGCAATTAATGAGCAATTGGGCCCTGGAAGATGCCCGCGTACAAGCTGTTTTTCTTTCAAGAAACCATGGTCATCAATTGGCAATTACGGCAGGATTAAAAATGGCCAATGGAAAATTTGCTGTGATGATTTTGGATGGCGATTTACAAGATGCGCCAGAATTGATTCATACTTTTGTGCAAAAAATGCAGGAAGGTTATGAAGTGGTTTATGGCATTAGAACCAATAGAAAAGAACCTTGGTACAAACGTTTGGCCTATTATAGTTTTTACCGCATTATGCAGCAATTTGGCAATATTCAACTGCCCCCAGATTCTGGCGATTTTGCCTTGCTAAGCAGAAAAGTGGTAGATTATTTAAACTTATTGCCAGAACAAAATAGGTACCTCCGAGGCATGCGTGCTTGGATTGGTTTCAAACAAATTGGTATCCCTTACGAACGCAACGAACGCTTTGCAGGGAGTTCCAAATATACCTTCAAACGTTTATTGGATTTGGCCTATAGTGGCCTCTTTAATTTTAGTACTTTTCCAATCAAATTTATTACGCGTTTGGGTATAGCCAGTATCTTGGTGTCGCTCTTTTATTTGGTATATGTACTAATAGAAAAGTTTGTATACGGAAATGTGCCAACCGGTTTTACCGCGCTCTTAATGGCCATTATTTTATTTAGTGGCGTACAACTCATTTCACTTGGAATTATTGGCGAATACGTATTGCGCATTCACCAGCAAAGTCAGGGCCGTCCGCTGTTTATTATAGATAAAGTTATCAAAGACCAAAGCCTCATCAATGGACAAGAATTATTACCTTGAGTACTATGAATTAGAGCGTGCGCATTGGTGGTTTTTGGCCCGAACCAAATTGCTGGAAACGCAAATTCAAAAGCTACTTTTACATACACCCAAACCTAAAATATTAAACATTGGCGCTGCAACCGGCGCCAGTACTTTGTGGTTGCAACAATTTGGTGAAGTAGTATCTGTAGAATACGAAAAAGATTGCATTGCCTTTGTAAAAGAAAAGTGCGGATTGGAATTGCAGGAGGGAAGTATTTTAGCCTTAAACTTTGCCGCCAACACCTTTGATTTGGTTTGTGCTTTTGATGTGGTAGAACATGTGGCAGATGAGCAATTGGCTATGCAAGAAATGAACCGCGTATGCGCGCCCAATAGACATGTGGTGGTAACAGTACCTTGTTTCATGAGCCTATGGAGTAAGCACGATGAAGTGAACCATCATTTTAAAAGATATACCCTTGCGGAGCTTGAAGAAATTGCACCCACAGCTTTAGAAAAAGTATTTGCTTCTTATTTCAATAGCATCCTTTTTATTCCCATTTACTTGGTTCGTAAAACAGCTAACCTGTTTCCAAAACTATTGAAACGTGAGGGTACTGGTTCCGATTTTGGTTTGGTGAAATCCAAAATATTGAACAAATTTTTTTACCTGCTTTTTGTGTCGGAAAATATTTTCCTGCGCAATAAAATTAGCCTGCCTTTTGGTGTTTCGGCAATGGCTATTTGGAAAAAGAATCAGTTTTAAGCGTCGGGTTTTTTCTTAGAATCAAAGAGTTCTTCTTTGCTTACTTCCTTAACAATATCGCCATGTTTAAGGGTTTTGGAAATGGCGCTGTATGGCCCCGAAATTAGTACATCATTTTCTGATAAGCCTTCTAAAATTTCAATAAACTTATCGTCTTGCACACCTGTTTTTACTTTGCGGATGCTTGCCTTGTTGTTAATCATTAAAAACACCACTTCAACTTCGTTTTTGGTATCCAAGAGGTTTGGTTTTTTAGTGTCTTTGTTTTCTTCTACCAAGGTGTCCAAAGCAGTTTCTTGTCTTACGGTAACAGCTTCAATAGGTACCGCCAATACATCAATTACCCGCTCGGTTTGAATATCAACGCTGGCGCTCATGCCTGGTCTAAATACCGATTTGCGTTTACCAAATTTAGCGGTAAGGTCGGCATAGCTGCTTCTTAAAATTCTAATCTTCACCACAAAATTGGTTACTTGATCGCTGGTGGTGGCGGCAGAGGTTGTTGCGCTATTGGCAATTTCTGTAACCATTCCTTTGAATTTTCTATTCGGATAAGCATCTACTTCAATTTCTGCGGTATCACCCAAACCAACTTTTACAATATCATTCTCGTTTACATCCACAGAAACTTCCATGTCGTTAAGGTTGGCAATGCGCATCATTTCTGTACCTGCCATTTGTGAGGTTCCCACTACACGTTCGCCTTTTTCAACAATGAGTTTAGAAACAATACCACTTACAGGTGCAAAGATTTCTGTACGTGTTAAATTCTTTCTAGATTCTTTAAGGCTTGCTTCAAAACTTTTTACATTGTATTCTGCAGCCATTACAGTTTGCTTGCCTGCATCTACTTCTGATTTTGCGTTTAAGAAAGTACTTTTTGCGGTTTCAAATTCGCCATCAGAAATGAGTTTCTGCTCATACATTTTTTTGTTACGTTCATAGGCTGCGGCAATTTCTTGAAAACGGGCATCGGCCTGCGCCAACCTGGCACGAGAAGTGGAGAGGGCAGCTTTAATATTGTTCAATGAAGCCTCTGACCTGTCTAAGGCAGATTGGTATAATTCTGGGTCTATACGTGCCATTAATTTACCTGCCACTACAGAGTCACCTTCTTTTACATAAAGCTCACGAATTTCACCAGATACATCCGAACTAATTTTTACTTCTTTTTCTGGTTGCACCCTACCATTGGCAGAAACAGTTTCAATAATGGTTTTATGCAATACCTTGGCCGTTGTTACAGAAGCGCCTTCTGGCTTGCCGAACCAACCTGCCTTTTTGCCCGCAAAGGCAACAATTATGAGTACCACTACCCCAATGATTAAATAGGTAAGGGTTTTATTTTTTTTCTTCATCGTTTTCATACTTAATACAGTAATTTTCCTTCGTAAAAATCGAGTACTTTTCTTCTAAATACCAATTCAAATTTGGCTTGGGTATAGTTGGCCTGGGCGCTAATGTAGCTATTTTTGGTGTTTAAATAATCTGCCATGCTCATGCCTCCTAATTCAAATTGTTTATCGGCCACATCATAGGCTTCTTTGTTGGCAGCTAAGTTTTCTGCATTGGCTGCAAATTTTTTGTAAGCCGATTTAAAATCAACATAAGATTGCGCAATATTTCTGTAGAGGTTATTCCTAATTAATTTTTCGTTTAAACGGCTGTTCTGGAAATTAATTTCTGTCTTCTGAATATTGGTATTTACATTCCATGCATTGAAAATAGGCAAGGCTAAATTTAAACCAATACTGCTACCTAAATTTCTGTTGAATTGATCGTTGAATGGTGTAATTTTATAAGAAGAATAACCTGTAGGCGCCAAGGTGTAAATGGGAATAGGAGTGCTGTTGTATTCACCTGCACCAATTAAGGTGCTGCGGTATTGCATATCACCTACACCGGTCTGACTTTGCGTTGAGTAAAAAGAGTTTAATCCTGCAGATAAGGTTAAACGTGGTGAGCGACCACCTTGTGCCACTTGGTGGGTAATTTCTGCGCTGTGGCTGCGGTGGCTTGCGGCAATTACATCTGGACTTACCTTGCTAAAATCTTCGTAAATGGCATCCAATGTGCGCGGCTCATCTTCTATATTGATATTGTCAAAATTTGGAGATTCAATGGTATAGCTGAGGTCTGGTTTAATTTCAATTAATAATCACAATTCTAAATAGGCTTGCATAAC
>CANFHJ010000124.1 GCA_947446605.1 Bacteroidota bacterium
AAGTTGGCGGAGCATTTCACTCCCCTTTAATGGAACCAGCCAGACAAGAATTGGAAGCGGCTATTTATGCCACAGCGTTTAATACCCCCATTTGTCCTGTATACCAAAACTACGTTGCCAAAGCAGTGAGCGAGGTTACAGAGATCAAAAAAAATTTAATAGCACAATTAACTGCACCTGTTAAATGGACACAATCTGTTCAAGCAATGATAGCTGATGGTGCCAGTGAGTTTGTAGAATGCGGGCCAGGTAATGTATTGCAGGGATTGGTTAAGAAAATAAACAAAGAGGCATTAACCAGTGCGGCTTAAGCTTGAAGTATTATTCCAAGCGTTCGCCAATTTGTTGGCGCCACATGGCATAATAAAGTCCTTTAAGCGCTAATAAATCTTCATGGGAACCCACTTCTACCATTTCACCTTTTTCTAAAACGTAGATCTTATCGGCATGCATAATGGTTGACAAACGATGTGCAATCATTACCGTGATATGTGCGTGGGCTGCGCTAATTTCTTTGATGGTATTTCCAATTTCTTCCTCAGTTAAAGAATCTAAGGCACTAGTAGCTTCATCAAAAATGAGCAATTTAGGATTGCGCAGGAGCGCTCTTGCTATAGACAAACGTTGTTTTTCGCCACCAGATATTTTTATACCGCCCTCTCCTATTACACTTTCAATGCCGTTTTCGCTGCGCGCTAATAAATTATGACAAGAAGCTTGTTGAAGGGCTAAAATTATTTGTTCATCTGTTGCACGCGGATTCACAAAAAGCATGTTTTCTTTGATTGAACCAGAAAATAATTGCGTGTCTTGCGTTACAAAACCAATTTGGTTTCGCAATTGGTCAAAATCTATTTGGGCGCTTGGTATGCCATTGAATAAAACAGCACCTTCTTTGGGTTGGTATAATCCTACCAATAATTTCACCAAGGTGGTTTTACCTGCGCCTGATGGGCCAACAAAGGCAATGGTTTCGCCTGTATTTACATGGAAATTAATATTTTTGAGGGCATAGTGTTTTCCAGATTTGTGCATAAAACTCACCCCTTCGTACGTTAAATCGGCAATGGCATCTATTTGCACGGGATTGCTAGGTTTTTCCTCTACAGGTTTTTCCATTATTATTTGGAAATTCTGCAATGAAGCTTCGGCCTCACGGTAACTCATAATTACATTGCCCATTTCTTGCATAGGGCCAAAAATAAAGAAAGAATAAAACTGCAATGTCATGAGTTGACCCAATGTCATTTGGTCTTTAAAAATCAAATACATCAATAAAAACAAAATACTCTGACGAAGGAGATTAACAATAGTACCTTGCAAGAAACTGATACTCCTAATGTCTTTAACTTTCTCCAATTCTAAACGCAAAATTTTCTGCGTAGAAAGGTTTAAGCGTTTCATTTCTTGTTGGGTTAAACCCAAACTTTTAATCAATTCAATATTGCGCAAAGATTCAGTAGTAGAGCCCGCTAGGGCCTTTGTTTGCGCTACAATTCTTTGCTGCACCAATTTTACTTTTTTAGATAAAACGCTTGTGAGCATAGTCAGTAAAAAGCTTGCGCCAAAGTAAATTAAGATTAACCAAGGTTGAACTTGAATGGCGTAAATAATTACAAAAACCACCCCAACCATGGAAGTAAAAAATATATTGATAAAATTGATGATAAACTTTTCGGCATCGGTTCGAACCTTTTGCAAAACGTTTAAAAGCTCACCACTTCTTTGGTCTTCAAATTCTTGAAACGGCAATTGCAAGGCATGTTTCAAACCATCTGTATAAACTGCCGCACCAAATTTTTGAATAATTAAATTGAGGGTATAATCTTGAAAAGCTTTTGCAATTCTGCTCACCATAGCTACCCCAATGGCTGCTAAAACCAATAATCCTGCACCACGCACAAAATCGTCTTGGTTATAATCGTGCGGCTTAGATGCGTATCTATCCACCAATTTACCATAGATAAATGGATCTAGCATGGAGAACATTTGGTTGATAATTGCCAGAAACAAAGCCAAACCAACTAATTTTTTATACTTCGAAAGGTATTTTAAAAGAATTTTCATTTAACAATTTCCCAAAGAATTAGGCTACACGTGGCTCTACCAATAGAATTTCTTCGCGCTCCACAGCAACCTGACCGGCATGTGCGCCTTTGGGTTTTCGCACATACTTTTTTAAAGTAAAAATAACAGGAACCAATTGGCTACCAGCGGCGGCAGAGTAATGCGCCGCAATTTGTGCCGCACGTTCAATAACCTGATCTGGAAAGGTTTGTTGTGGTTTGTGTTTAATAACAACATGACTCCCACTTACACCTTTGGCATGTAGCCATAAGTCTTCCTTGTGTGCAAATTTAAGACTTAACTCATCATTGTTTTTGGCATTTTTACCCACATAAATTTGAAAACCCAAACAATCAAATTTTCTAAACTTTTCTTTGATGGGAACGCTTGCTAATTCTTGTTCCTCTTTTACCCAAGGGCGAAGTTCTTTAAGTGATTTAGCTGCATCTATTTTAGCAAATTCAAGTTGCAGATCAGAAATTTTAAGAAGACATTTATTTACTTGATCTTGTTTAAGGAGTAAATCATGCTTTCTATTTTTTGCCTTCTGGTAATAATAGCTGGCATTATCTGCGGGGCTTAAATCCTTTTTAAGGGCAATACTGATATTGTTATTTCTATAAAAATCAAAAAGCGCCACTTCCTTCAAGCCCTTTTGAATTTGATGCAGGTTTGCCATTAAAATATTTGCTACCTCCTCAAAAGGCACAGCGTCTGCGGCATGTTGCAGAAAAGTTTTGGCACCATGCAACAAGGTTTCTTGTCGTTTAATTTGTTGCTTAAACCTGGCAATTAATTTATTTTTTTGAAAAGAAAACAAATAAGCCTGCAAGAAATTTCTAGAAAAGAAATTCAATGCTTCAAAAACCACTTCGCTCTTCAGCAATAATTTACCATCAATAGGATCAAAGCTAAGAAGCACATCCCTATTGGGTTCTGGCAATTCTGTTACAAAGAAATTCCCAATAAAATTAACACTTTCATTTCCTTTTGCTTCTTGGTCAAAGCTGTTTAGTTCTAAGTGAAAATCATTTTCTATGGCATGCCTAAAAAGCTGTTTAACAATTCCATCTTCATAAAACAACACATTGCTTAAAGGCCCATATAATTTATAAACCAGGTATTGGTTCGAACCGAATAAAATATAAAAAGACCTGTTGTTTTGGTGGGCTTGAATACTGGCAACTGTATTTCCAATAATTTCTTTAAAAAGGGGGAAAACTGCGCCATTCCTTTGAATTGGGTATTCGTAAAAGAAAAATAAACCAGTTTTTGCTTCCGTATTTAATTGAATACTTAGACATTCATTTTCTTTTTGAAAGACTAAATTTAACTCAGTTGCAACTTGATTTCTAAACGCATCAATGAGGGTAAACCCTTGCAATAAATTATGTAGGCTTTGTGCTAAAATTGGAAAAAGAACTTGGTTTTGGTGCAGCGATTTCATTATAAATTGAGCATCAATCCATCATAGGCCAAGTGCATGTTTAAAGGCAATTCATTTTCCACATCTTGGTGTTTGCCCAATTGGTGGCTAATATGCGTAAAAAAGGCTTGTTCGGGCTGAACCAAATTTACAATATCAATGGCTTCTTGCAGGGTAAAATGAGAAATATGCGGCTCACGGCGAAGGGCATTTAAGACCAAAACCTTGCAGCCTTTTATTTTTTCTAATTCGGAAGCCTCAATTTTATTGGCATCTGTAATGTATACAAAATCTCTCACGCGAAAACCCAAAACCGGCATTTTATGGTGCCAAACCCTAATAGGAATAATGGTTTCACCAAATAAATGAAATGGCTCCAAACCAATTGTATTCAGGTCCATTTCTGGCACACCAGGGTATTTAGGTTCTTCAAAAGCATAATAAAATTCTTTTCTTATGGCAGCTTCCACATTGGGCTCGCAATACACATCGATGGCCCGTTTCATTACAAAATTAAATCCACGGATATCATCTAAACCCGCCATGTGATCTCGGTGGGCGTGAGTAAACAAAAGGGCATCCAAATATTTTACCTCATGGCTTAACATTTGCATTCTAAAATCTGGGCCGCTGTCTATAACAATATTATTGCCATTTAGGTCAAGCATAATGCTCGACCTAAGGCGCTTGTCTTTGCTATCTTTTGAACAGCAAACATTGCAATCACATGCTATAATAGGAACACCTTGCGAGGTACCAGAACCCAAAAAAGTTATTTTCATTTGATGGTCTAAAATTATTAAGTTTGAGTGTTTAAAAAAAATAAAAAATGAGACCACTCCTATTTACCCTCTTATTATTAATGAATTTTGGATTTATTGCTTGTTCACAAAACAGTAAAAGCACTGAACAAAAAAGCACCAAACCAGCTTATGAATTGGCGTCGCCAAAGGATTTTATGACACGCATGACAAATGAGCCAGGGGTTTTATTAGATGTTAGAACGCCATCGGAGCAAAAGAAAGGCATTCTTAAAGGGGCAACTTGTTTGGATATTTTTTCAGATGATTTTGAGCAAAGCCTTCAAAAATTAGACAAAACAAAAACCTATTATGTGTATTGTGCGGCAGGTGGCAGAAGCCTTGAAGCTTGCGAAACCATGCAAAAAATTGGATTTACCCATGTGGTAGATTTAGATGGTGGCATTACCCGTTGGCGCAATGATGGATTACCTGTTGAAGCAGGAAAATAAGTAATTAAACCTTTTTTGTTTTTATTGCTCCAATTAAAATAACAACACTTACAATGAAAAATCTTATTCGCATTACCCTTCTTTTTATTTGTCTTGGATTTGCGCAAATTACTTTTGCCCAAGGCGATCCCAATATGGATCCAACCCGCCGTGAGGAAATGAAAAAGAAAAATGAAGAATTTAAGGCAAAGTTAAAGTTGAGCGCACCGCAAGCTGCCAAATACGAGGAAATTGTAAAAAGAAACAGAGAAGTTGCCAAAGGTAAAATGATGGCACTGCCTGAAGATACGCCTAGAAGTGAAAGAGGCGATATTATGCGCCAAGCAATGGAAACTGCCGACCAAGAAATTATGGAAATTTTGGATAGTGACCAACAAGCAATATTTAAAGCCGAAAAAGCTAAAATGTTGGAAGAACGCAAGAAACAAAAGAAGAATTGGTAAACTCCAATAGATAAAATAATAAGCTGCTGAATTTGAAATAAAATTTAGCAGCTTTTTTTATGAAACAAAATAGGCAAAGAAGTAAATTCTTATATTGCACACATGAATTCTGATTTGGCACAAAAGAGAATCGCTGAATTAAGCGCTGAACTCAAACAAC
>CANFHJ010000125.1 GCA_947446605.1 Bacteroidota bacterium
CAACAAGTGCTGGCATTGCTATAGGGGCCATCTTTGTAAGTGCCAATCATGTATTGAAAGGTTTCAATAGAAGCAAAATAATCTTGTTTGTAATACCTGCATTTTGCAATTGAAAAATAGGCATCATCTGTATAAGATCCTATGGTGTGTAGTTGAATGGTTTTAGAAAATTTCTTGATGGCTTCGTCCAATAAGTTTCCACTTGCTTTTGCGGCCTCTGGATTTCCCATTGGAAATACATCTAAAATTTGACCAAAATTATTGACGTTTGAATTTTCAATTTGCTTTACGGCATCTAATAATTTTTGTTCCCCATTAAAATAAACATTGAAATGACCTGTGAGGGTGTGGAATTTCCTATTCATCCACTTGTCTTTTGTGGGATTACATGCACTTAACCAAATAGTTGTTAGCAACAATAGATAAAAGATGTTCTTATTCTTATACAATGGAGCGTTTGTTTTTTTGCTATCTTTGAAATTGAATCGTACAATTTTAACCAAAACTTTTTTAATTCGTCTATACAATGGAGCAGCCAAGGAAAAAATTAATTCATAAGTTAAGCTATAAATACAGATTGGTATTAATTAATGATGCCTCTTTTGAGGAGAAATTATCCATTAAGCTTACCCCAATGAACGTGTTTGTTGCATTTAGTTCTGCCATTGTTTTGCTTACTGCCATTATTATTACCTTAATTTTTTATACCTCCCTACGTGAATTTGTGCCAGGGTATACCGATACCAAAACCAAACGAAACCTTCAGCAGTTATTGTATAAAACAGATTCTTTGGAACAAACATTAAGAGCCAAAGAGTTGTATTACAACAACATTATTAATATTATGAAAGGTGGAAATGGCCTTCAAGATTCTACTATTGCGCCAGGTAAGCCAAGTAGCATGTATGTTTTTCCAAGTGCTGGCTTTAGTCGGTTCGAACCAACTACTGTTGCTGAAAAGTTGTCGAAAATTACCTGCGTTTAAATAATCTTAATTTGTCAGGAATAGGCATTTTTTAAAAAAATGGTATATTTGTAGAAAGGCTAATAGCAGTAATTTTGAATAACTTATAACTGAATTGCCTTAAATTTAATAAATTTGTTGCGTTGCAAAACGCAACCATTCATGCTTAAAAACTAAGAAAATGGCCATTTTTAATCCTTCAAAAAATACAAGTTTCAATCCTTTGGAAATTAATATACTAAATGCCGGTACCAAAATTACAGGTGATTTGTTTTCGGAAGGTGATTTGCGCGTAGATGGCAATTTAAGTGGCAATATGGAGGTAAAAGCCAAATTGGTTTTGGGCGCTACCGCCGTTATTGAAGGCAATATTAAAGCTGGTAATTGTGATGTTTCTGGTGTTGTAAAAGGCAATATATCAGTAAGTGAGTTACTTACCATCAAGGCATCGGCCAAAATTAGTGGAGATATTTCTTGTGCCAAATTAATCATTGAAGCTGGAGCAGAATTTAATGGTAAGAGTACCATGAGTACAGGCATGGCTGCAGGTTTGGGCGATTTTAAAAACAACAAATTTGGCAAACCGTTAGATACCAAAGCCCCTGTAATCAGTGAATCCTTCGCCGAAAAAGCCGCAGGTTAACCAACTCCTCAAATACAGCAACCAAGCCATTCAAATGATCTTGGTTATTGTTGCGGGCAGCCTTGGCGGCAAATATGCCGATCAGCATTTCCAACTTGGCTTTCCAATTTTTACGCTTTTAGGAGTTATTTTCTCCGTTTTTGCCGCTTTGTACCTCGCTGTCAAAGATTTTCTAAAAAAATAATTAAAGTCCAAAGTATTATTGCTCGGAAAGGTCTACTTTTGCGGCACCTTAAAAAGGAGGAATTGGTTCGAACCGAAACATTTTGAACTGATTACCAAGCATTTTAAGCCAAATTCTCCCATGAAAAACAATAAATTCTATCTATCCTCTATTGTCCTCACTTTGGTGTTGGCGGTATTGTTGGCTAGTTTTCAAAATTTTCAGCAACAAATAGTTGTTAGTAACTTAGCTTGGGTAGCCTTGGCCTATTTTTATTTGCTCACAGTTGTTACCTATTTAATCACCAATTCGGCCCTGCCTAAAGACAATAAAACCTTTATTTACAGGACATACAGTGCCATTGGAATTCGTTTTGTGTTTTCTATTTTTCCCCTATTTATATATTTAATTTTTTCACCTGAGCGCCAGTTGTCATTTGCTGTTGTGTATCTTTTCTTGTATTTCTTTTACACAGCTTTTGAAATTTATTTCCTTGTGGTTAACTTGCGCCCCGATTTAAAGAAATAAGATTGTTCATGCACGCCAATAACAGAAAGATTTCCAGCTATTTATTCCCAGTACTCATGTTGCTTATGTACCTTGTGGGCAATACGTCACAAGTTATGGGGCAAGATCACCATGCAGCAGCAGCTGATACTGCCATTGCAACCGAAGCTGTTCATGCTACGGAAGGTGTTGCAGAAGCACACGCCGAAGCGCATGGAGAAGCCAAAGAAGAAGGAAAAATAGATGCAGGTAAATTAATTATGGAACATATTGGTGATGCCTATGATTGGCATATTGCCACAATAGGTCATTCACATATTTCTATCCCATTGCTAGTAATTATTAAGGATGCTGCTGGTTTCAAATTCTTCCTTTCTTCTCGTTTTAAGCATGGCCACGCCACCTATGAAGGTTATAAAATAGAAGAAGGTAAAATTGCCGCTGTAAATGCAGATGGAACTATTAACCATGAGGCATCTTTCTATGATTTGTCTATAACCAAAAATGTAGCAAGCATGCTTATCTCAGTAATTTTCCTATGCTGGATTATGCTTTCAGTTGCCGGACATTACACACGCAACAAGGGCAAAGCGCCAAAAGGTTTAGCTAATTTAATTGAAACCTTGATTATCTTTTTAAGAGATGAAGTTGCAAAACCTTCTATTGGTCCTAAATATGCCAAGTTTCTTCCTTATTTATTAACCATCTTCTTCTTTATTTTTATCAATAACTTATTTGGTTTGATCCCATTTTTTCCGGGAGGAGCTAATGTTACGGGTAATATAGCCGTTACTTTGGTATTGGCTATTTTCACTTTTGTGATTACCTCATTCAATGGTAACAAAAGTTATTGGGGACATATTTTTATGCCGCCAGGTGTGCCAAAAGCATTGTGGATTTTATTGGTTCCTATTGAAATCATTGGTATGTTAAACAAGCCTATCGTTTTGATGATTCGTTTATTTGCCAATATTACAGCGGGTCACATTATTATCTTAGGTTTCTTTAGTTTAATCTTCATTTTTGGTGCAATGAACCAATCATTGGGATTAGGCGTATCGGTATTGTCTGTAGCTTTTACCGTTTTCATGAATTTCCTAGAATTGCTTGTAGCCTTTTTGCAAGCCTATGTATTTACTTTGCTTTCTGCCTTATATTTTGGTTCGGCAGTAGAAGAGCACCATCACGAAGAACATCATTAATCAATAAAAATAAATCAATTAAACATCACAATTATGACACTTTTAAACATCATCTTACAAGCAGTTACAGATCCAGGTTTTGCTAAAATGGGTGCCGGTATCGGTGCTGGTTTAGCTGCAATTGGAGCAGGTATGGGTATTGGCCGCATCGGTGGTAGTGCTTTGGAATCAATTGCACGTCAACCAGAGGTTTCTGGCGATATTCGCGCAAACATGATCGTTGCTGCCGCTTTGATTGAAGGAGCTGCATTCTTCGGTATCGTAGTTTGTCTTTTGATCGTATTGCTGTAATCGGTATACCCATTAGAACGCAGGAGATGTAAGTCTTCTGTGTTCTAATTTAGGATTCTTATTACACCCAATTATTCATTAAAAAACAAGACAGCATGGAATTAGTAAAACCTGGTTTAGGGTTAATTTTCTGGATGACCATTACATTTAGTATTGTATTGTTCATCTTGTCGAAATTTGCCTGGAAGCCAATCTTAAATTCGATTAGGGAGAGAGAAGATTCGATTAACAATGCATTGAACGCAGCTGAAGAAGCACGTAAACAAATGAGTGCATTGAAAGCCGATAACGAAAAACTCCTCAATCAAGCACGTGCTGAGCGTGACATGATGCTGAAAGAAGCGCACGAAATGAAGGAAAATATCATTTCGCTAGCTAAAAAATCAGCGGATGAAGAAGGGCGTAAAATTATTGCCAAAGCAAACGAATCTATTGAGTCAGCTAAGATCAATGCCATGAACGAGTTAAAATCTCAAGTGGCTGTTCTTTCTGTTGATTTAGCAGAGAAAGTGCTTCGCAAGAAAATGGACGACCGCGCACAGCAAGAATCATTCGTTAACGAGAATTTAAAATCAATCACCTTAAATTAACATGGCTGAACAAAGAGTATCCGGCAGATACGCCAAATCACTGATCGACTTAGCTATCGAGCAAAAGAAGCTTGAAGCGATCAATGCCGATATTTTGGCGTTCAGATCGGTAATTGCGCATACACCTGCTTTAGTAAATATGCTAAAGAGCCCTGTAGTGCAAGGAGACAAGAAATTTGCCGTCATAAATAAGGTATTTGGCGCTTCTTTTAATCCTTTAACCATAAGCTTTATGGAAATTGTGATCAGAAAGAAACGTGAATATTATTTACCAGATATTGCCATTGCTTTCATTGCGCAGTATAACGAAATCAATAAAATTACCACCGCTAATGTGAAAACAGCTGTTGCCGTGAGCGACAGTGTAATTGCAGAAGTGAGGGCATTTATTGAAAAACAAACTGGTAAAAAAGTGAACTTAGAAACTTCGGTGGATCCGGAGATTATTGGAGGTCTGGTTATTCAGATGGAAGATAAACTTTACGATGCATCTATTTCTGGTAAGCTTAAGAAAGCTAAACAAGAATTATTAAACACTTACATTTCAAAATAACATTTCATTATGGTAGAAATAAGACCAGATGAGGTATCAGCCATCATAAGAGAGCAATTAAGCAATTTTAAGTCTGAGACCGAACTTGAAGAAGTGGGAACCGTACTCCAAGTGGGTGATGGTATCGCACGTATCTACGGATTAACAAAAGTTCAGTCGGGTGAGCTGATTGAATTTTCTAATGGCGTACAAGGAATTGTGTTGAACCTAGAAGAAGACAACGTGGGAGCGGTGTTATTAGGTTCATCTGAACAAATTATTGAAGGTGATACCGTTAAACGTACCGGTCGTATCGCATCTATTAAAGTAGGTGAAGGTATGTTTGGTCGTGTAATCAATACTTTGGGTCAACCAATTGATGGTAAAGGTCCTTTAGCAGGCGATTTGTATGAAATGCCTTTGGAGCGTAAAGCACC
>CANFHJ010000126.1 GCA_947446605.1 Bacteroidota bacterium
GCGTCTAAAGTATATGGCGTATTGATACAAATTATTGTATCTGTTTGAACCATACGACCTACGCCAAAATTCACATAAATACTATCGTAGGTGCTACATAAATCAACATTGGTTACTGTACAAAAATACCAACCCGCTTTAGTTATTTTAGTGTCTGGGGTAATATCGCCATTGCTCCAAGCGTAACTTGCAAAGCCTCCAGGGGCAGATAAAAAGGCGGTATCAACATTACAATTGCTAGTAGTATCAGGACCTAAATCAAAGTTTAGGGCTAAGCCTAAATTACAAGAGCCATCTGTTATATTAAGGGTTTGGTTTGTACTTACATTTTTCAAAATTACTGGTGAAGTAATATTGTCTTGAAAATAAACTTCTATCTGATCAATGGTTGAAACTGAGCCTAAACCAAAATGAACCTTCTCGCTTTTACCGGTAGTGGTAGAGGTAAATCCTTGCGAATTATACATTTTAGTTTGTGTCAAAGAACCTGTTTTTACAACTATCCTAGCGCCAATTGGATCGGCCTGACCATTACAAGAAAGCAATTTGATATTGATATAATTGTTGCTATTAAAGTTGTTTTTATACAATTGTGCTCCATATTGAGCGCCAATGGTTCCTGTACCGGGTTTAAATACATCTAAAGCACCATCATTGTCAAAATCGAAAATGAAATATTTAGCTGCACTATCTGTTCTAGTTAAAGCCAAAGGCAATGTGGTTCCTCTAATACTGGTAAAATTGTTTGAGCCATCATTTTGTTGAACAGAAGGAAAAGAATTGGTTTGTGTGTTTCTGTTAATCTCCCAAATCACATCATTGTCGCCGTCGTTATCAATATCAAAAACATGTGAACTGTAATAGTCTGCGCCCACAGCATTAATGGTTGAAATAGTTGATAATGTAAATGTTCCGTCGCCTGCATTGTTTGTGAATATTTTACATCCGCTGTTACTTGGTCCTGGATTTACAACTTCCTTTGTGCCCAAGAGAATATCCATGAAACCATCATTGTTGATGTCTGTAATATTTGCAAATCCAACAGGACTGCTTGTGCCAATACCAGTAATAGGAATTACCGTAAAGCTTCCTCCGCTGTTATCAAATAACTCTATTTGACAAGCATTGCTAATATTATTAACCTTAATTAATAAGAGGTCTTCATCTTGGTCGTTATCATAATTGATAAGCGCTACATAGGGAATGTAAGTATTGCCAAAACCAGTTAATAAATCTGCAGGTGGCGCATAAATACCCAATGTGTTTTTTAATAATGAAACTACATATTTTGTCCCATCAAATGAAGTATAAATAATATCATTGTCTTTATCTCCGTCATAATCAGAAACTACAACCAATGGATCGCGGGTTTGATTAGCTCTTACAATATTTGGATTAGGGGGTAAGCCCACAGTGGCTGTTACCTCAGTAAAACCAGCTCCACAATTGTTTTTGAAAAGGCGCATGTAGCCGTTTGCAGAAGATTTCATGACTAACAAATCTTGGAAACCATCATTGTTGTAGTCAAATGAAATTACACCTTCTTCATTGTCGCCAGCGCCATTAATTACTGGAAAACCCAGGAATTTGGTAACATTGGAGAATACGCCATTGAGGTTACGGTAAATTTCTATGGTTCCTCCTAAGCCGGTTTGGTATATAACATCTTCAAATCCATCGTTGTTATAGTCTACCACATCCAGTATCATACTCTCACCTCCAGGAAGTTTGGCCGTGGAAATTACGTTACTGAAGGGCTGAGAAAAGGCTGAAAAATTTGCGAGAAATAAACCTGCAAATAGTAATTTTTTCAACATGCGTTTAAAATTAAAATTATTTCTTCTAAAAATACAGGCACAAATTACGGCATTGTGCCTTATTATCATAGGATTTAGTAAATATTAAGATTCACAAATAGGCCAAATTAACCCATTTTTTTAGACAAGTTTTTCCTATGCCACAAAAAATGCAACTCAAAAAAAATGCGCAAATAGGCTTTACTTGCTTAATTAACGGGCGTTTTGAAGGATTTGGCAAAGTTTATTTATTTGCATTTCATCCTGGTTTAAATGAAACACAAACCTGACCAAATTTTTACCCATACTAACGGCTTTAATTCCTTGTTTTTGAAGGTAAAGTATAAATTGTTCGGCGGGGTAATTGTCGGATATTTTAAAAATCACAATATTGGTTTCAACTGGGTAAATATTTTCGACCCAATTTTGTTGCAATAAAATGGCTTCAACTTGTTTTGCTTTTTGGTGGTCCAAGGCCAATCTGTCTACATTGTTTTGTAATGCAAATAGTCCAGCTGCAGCAAGCATTCCAGCTTGTCGCATGCCTCCCCCCAATACTTTTCTAATTCTTTTTGCTTTGTAAATATGTTGTTTCGAGCCTAATAATAAGGAACCAACGGGTGCTCCAAGACCTTTGCTCAAACAAATTGAAATGGTGTCAAATAATTGTCCATATTGTTGCGCATTTTGATTTTTAGCTATTAAGGCATTAAACAGGCGTGCTCCATCTAAATGAAATCCAATCTGGTTATTGTTGCAAATCTCCTTTATTTTTACCAATTCTTGCCAGTCCCAGCAGGCGCCACCACCTTTGTTTACGGTATTTTCAATACAAACTAATTTGCTGTGAGGGAAGTGTATGTCTTCCTTATTTATTTGTTCGCTCACATCATGCGCTGTAAAAAAGCCTCTTTCTCCTTTTAGCAATCGCACGGAAGCACCGCTGTTAAATGCAATTCCACCTCCTTCGTAGAGGTATACATGTGACAATTCATGACAAATAACTTCATCAGCTGGTTGCGTATGTAACTTAATGGCAATTTGATTGGTTTGCGTACCGCTGCTGCAAAAGAGCGCGGCCTCCATGCCAAATAAATCTGCAGCGTAATCCTGCAATGCATTGATGGAAGGATCTTCACCAAAAACATCATCGCCCAAAGGCGCCATTATCATTGCTTCCTTCATTGCTGCAGTTGGAAGCGTTACAGTATCGCTGCGTAAATCTAATTTAATTGGGTCCATCTTATGTTTTGAATAACAAATGTAAATAATTGAATCAAGAAATTTGCCTGCCTCATAGCCAAACCTGCTTTAAAAATTTGAAGTTTTTTATCGTTATTTGTAGCATATTAAAATTATGTACGCAACGCTCTCCGATTTGTTATTCGACTTGTTTGGAATTCAAACACGTCTGCCTATTCAAATGTTTGGTTTGGTAATGGCCCTCTCCTTTGTTGGTGCTTATTTAGTTATGCAATCTGAACTTAAACGGAAACAAGCAAATGGCTTATTGTTTCCCATAAAAATTCAAAAAAAAATAAATGAACCTATAGCCTTAATTGATTTCGTAACTGCCGTCATTATTGGTGCTTTCATAGGATTTAAATTGCTCGAAATGATTTTGGATTATGATTCATTAGTAGATAATCCGCAAAAATTTATTTTAAGTGCAAAGGGGAGTTGGTTCGGTGCATTGCTTGGAGGAGCCTATTCTTATTACCAAAAGAAAAAAGAAGCAGATGCCTTAATTGGTAAAAAAGTAGAACTAAAAGAAATTGTTGTTCAACCTTATGAATTAATGGGAAATATTGTTGCAATTGCGGCTATTGGCGGTTTACTTGGTGCGAAAATATTTCATAATTTAGAGAATATTGATCAATTAATGGCCGATCCAATTGGCTCTTTACTTTCGTTTAGTGGCTTAACATTTTATGGAGGATTAATTGTTGCTGCCATTGGAATTTTATATTATACCGGTAAAAAAGGAATGCCGGCTTGGCACGTTTGTGATGCTGCCGCAGCAGGATTAATGCTCTCTTATGGTACGGGTCGTTTAGGTTGTCATTTGAGCGGTGATGGCGATTGGGGAATTGATAATTTGGCCGCAAAGCCAGATTGGTTGAGTTTTTTGCCAGATTGGGCATGGTCTTCTAGGTATGCGCATAATGTATTGAGCGAAGGCGTGCCAATCCCAGGTTGCGAAGGCGCTCATTGCTTTCAATTGTTAAATCCAGTTTACCCAACAGCTTTATATGAGGCTTTTGCCTGCATTGGCTTATTTATTTTTTTATGGTTGATCCGAAAAAGATTTACAATTCCTGGAACCTTCTTTTTATGCTATTTATTGTTAAATGGTATTGAGCGTTTCTTAATTGAAAAAATTAGAGTGAATACAACCTATTCTATTTTTAATGCACATATTACACAGGCTGAAATTATTTCCTTTACTTTCATTATTGGTTCGCTAATTGGTTTGCTGATTTTAAAAATGAAGCACAAAAAAACTTTGGCATAATTTTGGTTTTGTTTCAGAATAAATAAAACTACAATGGGATTTTATAAGTACATTTTCTGCTGCTTTTTGGCTTTCCTTCTCTGGCCTCAAAGCAGCAATGCGCAAGTAGTTCCAGACTCAATTGATTTTGAATTTACACTCCCAGATTTCATTGTTGAAGCGCAAAAGGATTCCAATTATCAAAAAAAATACCAGCGCCTTGTATACAATGTGAGAAAGGTTTTGCCTTATGCAAAAATGGCCAGCTTTAGGTTTCAATTGATGGAGCAAAACCTGCAAGTTTTACCAACAGAAAGAGCAAGGAAAGAATACCTAAAAAGAACTGAAAAAGCTATTAAAGCGCAGTTTATGGACGATCTTAAAAACCTTACCAGAAGTCAAGGGAAAATACTCATAAAATTAATTTACAGAGAAACAGGTAAAACTTCTTACGATTTATTGCAAACTTACCGAGGAGATTTAACTGCAATTTATTGGCAAGGAATGGCAAAAGTTTTTGATGCCAATTTAAAAGAAGAATATGATCCAATTGAAGATTGGCAAATAGAACAAATCATCAAACAGTTAGGTTTTAACTAAGTTTCTATTCGAACCAAAACTTTTTTAGGCTATTTTTTTTGAATTGCTGCTGCGCTTTTTTTTAGACTCTATAGCCTTTTTAGCCCATCCTATTCACAGGATGTTGATAGTTAGAGATGAATTAGGTAATTGCGCATGGTAATTTTGTTACCTATGTTGGAGTTTGAAAACACATGGGTGCTTTTTATTTTTGTGCTGCTAATTGTTAGTGCACTAATACAGTTGTTTTATTATTTGGGTATTTTTTCTCGCTTGGCATTTTACAAGCCAGCTGCAGCTTCAAATTTCTCTGATTTGCCTCCAGTGTCTATAATTATTGCCGCGCGCAATGAATATAAAAACTTAGAGAAGAACCTGAAA